>JAYZFV010000046.1:0-17458 GCA_036336595.1 Thermoplasmatota archaeon
TCGGCGTCAGGGCGATGTGGCAGCCGACCGCCTCCTCGTTCTCCAGCATCCCTATCCACGAGAAGCCATCTGGGTAGGTCCATACCGGGTTGAAGACGCGGGTGAAGTAGACGTCCATGGTGCCGCGTCCGTCCTTGACGAGGTGCGGCAGGATGTGACTCATCTCGTAGTGCGAGAGGGTGTACTCTGGTGGGAAGTGCAGCTCGTTCCAGCCGTCCGGGTCAGGCGGCTCATCGAACAGCTCTGGCTTGAACTTGGACCACGAGTTCGGCGAGGTGCCGCCCTCAGTGCCCACACTGCCGGTCAGCACGTTCAGCAGGTGCAGCGTGCGAGAGACCTGCCAGCCACCCAGGTTCCCAATCGCAGCAGAGCGCCAGACGTGGGTGCACAGGCGGCTGCCTGCGTTGGCGACCGCATCGCCGGCCTCGATGACCTGCTCGACGGGGATCCTGCACTCCTCGGCTGCGAACTCCGGGGTGTACTCGGCATACTCATCGAGCAGCAGTTCGATGAAACGCTCGAATGTGCGTGGCTCGTCAGGATGCGCTGCATCGAGCCACATCCCCCAGTTGACCCAGTTTTCCATGAAATCCCGATCATAGAGGTCGCGCTCTAGGATCATGCGTGCCCAAGCGAGGAAGAGCGCGGGTTCGGAACCCGGCCACGTGGGAAGCCAGTAGTCCGCCATCGCGGCAGTGTTCGACAGACGCGGGTCGATGACGATGAGCTTAGCGCCATCCATCATCCCCTCGAGGATTCGCTGCGCGTGCGGGTTGAAGTAGTGCCCAGTCTCGAGGTGCGAGGAGCTCAGCAGAATGACCTTCGCGTTGGAGTGGTCGGGCGAGGGGCGGTCATGCTTGTGCCACAGCCCGTATCCGGTGCGGGCGCCAGCCGAGCAGATGTTGGTATGGCTGTTGTGCCCGTCGACGCCCCATGCCTTCAGTATCCTGTTCGTGTAGCCCTCGTGACCGGGTCTCCCTACATGGTACACCACCCGGTCCTTGGCGCCAGTCTTGAGCGAGGCGCGGATCTTGGCCGCGATATCGTCGAGAGCCTCGTCCCACGATACGCGCTCCCAGCCGCCTGCGCCGCGCTCGCCCACCCGACGCATGGGGTGGAGGATGCGCTCGGTGTCCTGGATCTGGTTGATCGTGGCTGGCCCCTTGGCGCAGTTGCGCCCACGGCTGCCGGGATGATGCGGGTTGCCCTCGAACTTTGCGACCTGGCCAGAGTCCTTGTCGATGTAGGCGAGTAGGCCGCAGGCCGACTCGCAGTTGAAGCAGGTCGTCGGCACCAGCGAGTAGCGTCGCTCTACGTGCTTGGGCCACGCTTTGGCGTCGAGCTCGACGTGGTCGTGCCAGTGCTCGGGATCGGGGTATGCGCGCAGCGGACCGCTCGCTCCCGCAGCACGCTGTGTGTGAGGAAAGAGTAGCCTGCGGTCCAAGTTCGGAATGACTCCCAGACTCTGCGCGATGTCCTCGATGAACGTCCAACCCATCAAATCACCTCACAGCAACGGCTCCATCTGGGGCTTCCTGACCACTTGCTTGTCGTGCATCCAAGCCACCGCCAGCAGCGCTGCCCCCGCAGCGACGACCAGAGGGTCCCGTTGCATGAGCGGGACGAAGACGGCGGCGCCTATGACCAGCGTCTCGACCATGAACTTGAGCGGCAGAAGGCTATCCTTGGCCCATGATCGCCCCTTCGCCTGCTGGAGCAGCCAGGCGGTGTATACCCCCGTCAGGGCCGCTAGGGGAATTCCGGCGTAGGCGAGGTAGGTCAGGAAGCCGCGATCGAGGTCGAGCAGCAGCACCGCTGCGCTGGCGGCCAGCACAGCGCCGTAGCCGGCCAAGACGTATGCTCCCTTTACGAGCCACGAGCTCCAGTTCGGCCGTAGCAGCACGTAGATGAAGCGCTCGGGACGGTCGAGGTCGATGACGAGCAGGAGGCCGGTGACGGCGAGGAAGCCGATGCCGATGGCGAGAGTGGCCCACCACAGATCATCGGTCATCTCGACTAGCCCGGCCAGCATCAGCAGCGTCGCGACGAGGTAGGTGCCAGCTGCAATCGCCTTGGTCCAGATGTAGGCGGATACTTCCCAGCCCCAGAGCACCCCTTTGCTTGGCTGGTCGTAGGACCGCTTCGCCCCCTGATCGTCCGCCAGACGCTCCATCACGTCGCGGAAGATGGCCTGGTCACGAGGAGCGGCCTGCCTCGCCTTCTTCTCCAGGGCCAGCTGCACGATCATGGACGACGTGTCCGCCGCGCCTAGCCTGCTCTCGGCGTACTTGGCGAAGTGCCCCACACCGAAGGCCTGGTCCGTCGACATGCCGATTCCGGTAACGTCAGTGGCAGACGGGTCCAGCATCTCCTCGCTGGCCTCGATGTAGTACACGTTGGGATTGGCGCCGGACTCGGGCTTTCGCACGGTCGTGTTCTGGGCGGCGCCGAGCTGGGAGATCCGCGAGTCGGCATCGTCGTGGTCGCCCGAGACGCTCGACTCGGTCGGGCAGACGATCACGCAAGCCGGTTCGTAGGAATGCTCAATGCGGTGTGCACAGTAGTTGCACTTAGCCGCAGTACCCTTGTTTGGGTCGATGTATAGGGCATCGTAGGGACATGCATGCATGCATGACTTGCAGCCTATGCAGCGCTCGTCGTCGAAGTCTACTATGCCGTCCGAGCGCGTGAACAGCGCCGTGGTGGGGCAGATGGTGGTGCATGGGGCATCCTCGCAGTGGTTGCAGCGATGGACGCTGAACTCGCGAGTGGAGTCGGGGTAGGTGCCCTTCTCGATGTACTTGACGTGAGTGCGGTTGACGCCGATGGGCACGTCGTGCTCGGACTTGCAGGCGACGGTGCAGGCGTGGCAGCCGATGCAAGTCCTATTGTCAATCACGAATCCGTAATTCACCATGGTGCGTCGGTTCGGTGAGAGGGTAGGGGTCAGTTAATGCTTCTTCGAGGGAGTCAGTTGAGAAGCAGGCCGATGATGGCGCCTCCAGCGAGCCAAGCACCGAGCGTCGATCCGAGGTTGCCCAAGGCCGTGACCATCAGCACCCTGCCTACCCGGTTCCTCCAGAACAGCGATAGCTCGTCGAGAGCTAGGAAGTCCTGCGCGTCCTTGCCTGTCGGGGCGGCCACCTTGAGCTGGGTGTAGCCAGCGAACCATCCCGCTGCGAGGGTGGGGTTGAGGGAAGTGATTGGGGAAGCAACCGCGCCGACGAGAATGGAAAGCGGGTGACCTCGAGCGACGAGCACACCTATGCCGGCCAGAAGGGCGTTCAGGACCAGCCAGGCCTCCGCGGTCTGCCGCAGGTCCCCCATCTCGCCGTTGTAGGCCATCCAGATGACAGCGCCCAGCAGCAGTATGGGAATCGTCATCACCACCGCCTTGGGCCAAGTCGGCTTCTTGGGCTCGAGCTTGAGCTCCGCGAGCCTTGAGGTAGTTTCCATTGCAGGCTCGCCGAGGTGATGGGCAACGCCCTTGAGGTGACCGGCACCGACCACTGCGAGTATCTTGCCCTTGCCCCTGATCTGTTGGATCCTGCCAGCGAGGAAGGCGTCGCGCTCGTCGATCAGGACCTCTCCTGCCCTTGGTGCGACTGCCCGCGCATCCTCGAGCAGCTTGCTCAGTAGGTCCGAGTCCCCTAGCATCTCCTCTATCGAGACGTCCTCGTCGTCGTCCTCTTCCCACAGGAGCGCGTTGAGGACCCTCCACTTCTCGACCAGACCCATCCTCGCCCACGCCCTCCTGAGCGTTATCACCACGTCGCGGTCAATCAGCTCGATTGGAATCTCGGCATCCTCAGCCGTCTCGATGGCAGCGAGTAGCTCAGCTCCCGGCTTCTCCCCGGAGGTTATTCCCATCCTGCGTTGCTGGGCTGCTAGGGCGGATTGCAGCAGGATCATCGCTGACCTTCCCTCGTTGATTATCTTCAGCAGGTCCTCGGACTCAAGCGTCTCGGGCTCGGTGAGCGCTGCCATCCTCGAGGGGCACAGCTCGACTGCGACGAGGTCTGGACTCCAATCCATAATCTGCCTGCGGACGAGCTCGACCGACTGCGTGCTGATATGCGCAGTGCCGACGAGCCTCAATCGCTCGTCGACATCGATTACGTTGCGCGCCTCCAAAGCCACGGAATCACCCCAGTGCCGACATCGCTGCGTACAGGTCGTCGTGTTCGGCCACATCGTGCACCCTGATGATGTCGACCCCCTTGGAGGGGGCCATTGCCGCCACTCCTAGTGTACCGGGCAGTCTGTCTCCACTCGACTTCCTCCCTAGGAGGTCACGGAACATGCTCTTCCTGCTGGCCCCCCACATCAGAGGCATGTCTTTGCTAGGCGCAATGTCCCTTCCAGAGGATAGCAGAGCGAGGTTGTGCTCGAGGCTTTTGCCGAAGCCGATGCCAGGGTCCACGACGATCATGCCGGGTTCGAGGCCGGCATCCAAGAGGCGACCAGTCGCGCTTCCCAGGGCCTCCCTTACCTCTGTGACCACATCCTCGTAGCGCGGATCGTCCTGCATGTTATCCGGCAGGCCCTGCATGTGCATGACGCAAACTGGACAGCTGTGCTCGACGACCACCTCCAGCATGCCCGGATCGCTCAGTGATGAGACGTCGTTCACTAGGTCAGCACCGGCATCTAGTGCCTGTCGGGCCACGCCAGCCCTCCGAGTGTCGATGGAGATGCAAATGTCAGGCAGAGCATCCCTGATGCCTGCGATAGTGGGTAGCACACGCCCCAACTCGGCATCGATGGGAACGGGAGTAGCGCCCGGGCGGGTCGATTCCCCCCCCACGTCGATCCAATCCGCCCCCTGTTCTGCCATGCGAACGGCTCGGGCTACGGCTTCGAGCGCCTCAGGGGACCTCGAACCGGGGTGAAACGAGTCCGGAGTGACGTTGACAACCCCCATGATTCGAGGGATTCCGCCCTCTCGGTGATTGAGCATAGGTCGCCAGTCGGCCATCTCGCCCTGCCCAAACGACGATTGCTTTATGATGTGACGGAGAGGCAATCGAGCGATGGTTCTGGGCGAGGAGACCTCGGAAGAGAGCGCCTCGGGACAGGTTCTACCAGATGTCGAACCCGCCAACGACCCCGAGACGCTGTTCATCCTCGAGTCCATCGTCCAAAGGCTCCAGCCAAAGGACACGCACCACGTCAGGGACATGATTACCCAGCGTGGCTGGATCTCTGGAGCCCTGTTCATGTCGAGCGCCCTGTTTTGGTGGATAGCAGTCAAGAAGGGCGCTGCGAAGTTGAACGATGCCGAAATCCCGGCCTCCCTGATAGGGGCCTTCGACTTCGAGACACTGAGCCTGATCGTCCCGTCGTTGGTCCTCGCGGCCACCCTTGTCATGGTGGTAGGCAGGGAGAAGGGGAACGCGAATTTTTCTCAGGCAGGGGGGCTGTTGGTTGTACTGGCCCTCTTCTACATCGTCGAGCCAGTTCTGCTCCACTTCGACGACATCGGACTCGATACGGCCTTGTTCGCATCAGGGAGGCTCGTGCTGATTGCCATCATGATCCACTTCGCATCGCGGTTCATGTTTGATGCGATGCTCCTGCAATGGGTCAGGGCCAGCATGCTGAGCATGGGCGTGAACGTTTTTCCCGCTGCCGAGGAAGCGGCCTACGAGGGTCAGGCTGATGAGGAGCCCCCGTACGCGTGAGCCATGGCCCACGCCGAGTTGCCTAGGCTGTCCGTCCTCAGGCTCGGCCACAGGCGCGAGCGCGACAAGCGTATCACCTCCCACTTGGGCCTGACGGCGAGGGCCTTCGGCGCCGACGAAGTGGTGCTCGCCGGCGAGGAGGACCCCTCGGCCCTGGAGACCTGGAATTCTGTGACCGAGCGCTTCGGCGGCGAGTTCGAGTGTCGCTACGAGCCCAAGCCGATGGCTTGGCTCAGACGCGCTTCCAAGGGCGGCGAGACCACCATCGTGCACCTAACCATGTACGGCCAATCCTGGCGCGAGGCCCTTCCCGAGATTCCCGTTGACAAGCCAGCTATCGTGGTGGTTGGAGGTACGAAGGTCCCGTCAGAGACGTTCCACCTCTCTGATCACAACGTATCGGTCGGAAACCAGCCTCACTCCGAGGTCTCTGCTCTTGCAGTGTTCCTTGAGGCTTGGGTCGGGCCGATCGACGAGGCATCTAGGTTCGACGGGGGGTTGATCGAGGTAGTCCCCTCCATCAGGGGCAAAATGGTGATCAACCACGAAGAGGAGTGACGGCTGAATCCTTCCGCCCCAATCGAGCAAGTCACTCTCAACGATTAAGAATCGTACTTGGGCAGCGTTGCTGATGTCGGAGACCACCGGAGGGCGGGGCTTCTCCCCCGGCGCTGGTGTTCGTGGTGTTGAGTCCGCTCCAGTGTTCAGGGACGCTGCCGACGTCATGATCGATTCTGGCGGCGTCGAGCAGCCCAGTGGTTCGCGAGGCCTGCTTCTGCTTGCCGACGGCACCAGGTTCGAGGGCAGGCTGTTCGGTGCCGAGGCCATCGCCCAAGGCGAACTGGTCTTCACTACTGGGATGTGCGGGTACCAGGAGAGCCTGACCGACCCATCGTTCGCAGGCCAGGTGCTGACCTTCACCTATCCCCTGCTGGGCAACTACGGAATCGTGCCTGGGGTCTCGGAATCCTCGGGCGTCCATCCACGAGGGGTTGTGTGCCGCCATCACATCGGCCTGCCCGATCATAGGGACTCCGTTGGCAGCGTGCACGACCTGCTAGTTGCCCATGACGTACCCGGAATCGAGGGGATCGATACCAGGTCCCTGACTCGGCGAGTCAGGGAGTACGGCACCTTGCTGTGCGTGTTTGGCCCCATCGAACGCGTCTCTGAGATGTGGGACATCCTGAAGGAGATGACTCCGCCCGACGCCGAGGACCTCGTCGCAGAGGTCACTTGCGACCAAGCCGTCCTGCTCAACTCGGGGGCTCAGGACGAGCGGGGACGACCGCTGCCTAGGCTAGCGGCGATTGACTGCGGGATCAAGCACAACATCCTCAGGGAGCTCTGCCACCGCTTCGAGGTCGTGTGGTGCCCAGCCACCATGCCGCTCGACGACATCGTGCGCGACTGGGCACCAGTCGCTGTGTTTGCCTCCAACGGCCCGGGCGACCCGGCCCACCCGGGCGCTGCGACGGTGGCCCGCCATTCCCTCGCTGCTGCAGTCAGGGAGGGCATGCCCGTGATGGGAATCTGCTTGGGGCACCAGCTGATGGGCCTAGCTGCCGGGCTTCGCACTTACAAGCTCAGGTACGGCCACAGGGGCGCGAACCAGCCTGTGCTCGACCTGGAGACGGGCAGGGTGCACATAACCAGCCAGAACCACGGCTTCGCCGTGGAGGACCCAGTCCGGGGGATGCTGGCGCCGCACCCTAGCGGCGCGCGCTCCAAGGCCGGTGAGAACGTCCTCGATGCCGACTTCAAGGTTCGTCACGTGAACTCCAACGACCGCACGGTCGAGGGCCTCGACCTGCTCGGCAAGCCCGCCTTCACCATCCAATTCCATCCGGAGGCCTGTCCCGGCCCGCACGACGCATCACCCCTGTTCGACAGGTTTCAGGGCATCGTGGCCGACCACCTCGGCATCGACCAGGCAGCGGTTGTCACCAGCGGGGGTGGTGGCTGATGCCCCGTCGCAACGACCTCAGCAGGATAATGATCCTCGGCAGTGGCCCGATACGCATAGGCCAGGCCGCTGAGTTCGATTTCTCCGGCTCGCAGGCCTGTAGGGCGCTAAGGGACGATGGCTTCGAGGTCATCCTCGTCAACTCCAACCCAGCGACCATCCAGAACGACCCGGAGATGGCTGACCGGATTTACATCGAGCCACTGCTTCCAGAGGTCGTCACGCGGATCATGGAGTTAGAGAGGCCCGATGCCCTGCTCGCTGGCATGGGTGGCCAGACTGCTCTGAACATCGCCTCCGCGCTCGCCAATGACGGCACTCTGGACGAACTTGGCGTCGAACTCATTGGCTGCAACCTCGCTTCGATAAACGAGGCGGAGGACAGGGACCAGTTCAAGCGAGTCTGCGAGGAGATCGACCTCCCTGTCTGCAGGGCGATTGCCTGCGACTCCATCGACGAGGTCATCGTCGCTGCGGAGGAGCTCGACGGCTTCCCGCTGCTCATCAGGCCGGCCTTCACACTTGGTGGATTGGGCGGTGGCACCGCATTCAACACAGGGGAGCTGGTGGAGATTGCCAGCCAGGGCATCCTTCACTCCGCAATCGGCCAGGTGCTAATCGAGGAGAGCATCATGGGATGGCAGGAGCACGAGTACGAGGTCATGCGTGATGGTGCTGACAACGCCATAATCGTGTGCACTATGGAGAACGTCGATCCAATGGGGATCCACACCGGCGAGTCGATCGTGGTCGCCCCCCAGCAGACCCTCTCCGACCGCGACCACCAGATGCTGAGGGACGCTTCTCTCAAGTTGATCAGGCGCCTCAACATCAAGGGTGGCTGCAACGTGCAGTTCGCCGTCGACCAGTCCACGGGGGAGTACTGCGTCATCGAGGTCAACCCCCGCGTATCTCGCTCCTCTGCCCTCGCCTCCAAGGCCACAGGGTACCCGATCGCCCGAATGGCTGCGCTCATCGCCGTCGGGTACACCCTCGACGAGCTGCCCAACCCGATTACTGGCGAGGGCACGACGGCCGCGTTTGAGCCGACCTTGGACTACTGTGTGGTCAAGATCCCGCGCTGGCCGTTCGACAAATTCCGCACCGCCGACAGACGCATCGGGACCTCGATGAAGTCCACTGGCGAGGTCATGGCGATAGGCCGCTGCTTCGAGGAGGCCTGCCTGAAGGCATGGGCCAGCCTCGAGTACGGCCAGCCTCACCCCCGCCCGCTCACTATGTCAGACGCCTCGGATGGCGAGTCGATGGACGAGCGGGCAGCTGAGCACCTGCCGACCGCTCTGATGGAGGACTGGCTGCGAGTCGCTACCGACAGGCGCTTGGGTGCCATCATCGAGGCTTTCCGGAGGGGTTACTCAATTGAGGACGTCAGGGACCTGAGCGGTGGCGTGACGAGGTGGTTCCTGCACCGGTTCGAGAACATCGCCGCAATAGAGACCGAGATTCGGGCCGCGGGGGAGATCGGCATGAGGCCATCCGAGGTGCCCGAGGCCGAGATGAGGTCTTGGAAGGGCGCCGGCTTCACCGACCTGCATATCGCTGATGCGCTGGCCGGCTTCCCTGACAGCGGATTCAAGGATCTTCCAGTGGGGCGTGACGAGACGGCTGTCCGACACCGCCGGCACACCTTGCACGTACACCCTCGCTTCCGCATGGTGGACTCGTGCGCAGCCGAGTTCGCTGCAGTGACTCCGTACTACTACTCGACCTACGAGGGCGGCTCGTCAGAGCACGGCATAGACTTCGTGCCCGGGCTGGCAGGCTCGACCAAGCAGCGCATAGCGGTGATCGGCTCGGGCCCCATTAGGATAGGGCAAGGGATCGAGTTCGACTACGGCTGCGTACACGCCGCCGGGGCGATTCAGGACCTCGGTCACGAGGCCATAATCATCAACAACAACCCTGAGACAGTGTCCACGGACTTCGACACCAGCGACCGGCTGTACTTCGACCCGCTGACCCTTGAGTGCGTCACAGAGGTGCTGCTGCGCGAGGATGCCAACGGCATCCTGCTGCAGTTCGGAGGGCAGACGGCCATCAACCTCGCTCTGCCCTTGGCCGACACCCTGCCGTACCTCTCGACCATAGGCCTAGAACTCGTTATGGAGGGCACCACCCCCGAGGCCGTCGACGAGGCCAGCGATCGTGAGCGCTTCGAGGGGTTCGCCGCGAGGTGCGGCCTCAGGATGCCCGACGGGGCGACCGTGACCACCCCGGACGGCGTCAGGGAGGCGGCCAACGAGATCGGCTACCCGGTGCTGATTCGACCCTCCTACGTGCTCGGGGGACGGGGCATGGAGATCCTGTCAAACTACAAGCAGCTCGAGTCGTACATGCGCGAGGCGTACTTGACGCCCGCCCGCCCGCTCCTGATCGACAAGTACCTAGGAAACGCCGTCGAGCTGGACGTGGACGCGGTGTGCGACGGCGAGCGGGTGCTCGTCGGCGCGATCATGGAGCACCTCGAGGAGGCCGGCATCCACTCGGGGGACTCGACCTGCTTCATCCCACCCCAGAACGTATCAGCCGAGATCCTCTCGGAGGTCGAGGAGTGGACCACCCGAATCGGCATCGAGCTGGGAATCAGGGGCTGCTTCAACATCCAGTTCGCAATCCACGAGGGTCTGCTGTACGTGCTCGAGGTCAACCCACGCGGCTCGCGCACCTTCCCGTTCGTCGCCAAGTCGACCGGCATCCCGCTGGCGCGCATCGCTGCGCGAGTCGCGCTCGGTGACAGGCTGGCCGACCTCGACATCCCGGAGCCGCTGACGGACGCGGTCTGCGTCAAGGCCCCAGTCTTCCCCTTCATCAAGCTGCGAGGCCTCGACCCGGCCCCCGGACCTGAGATGAAATCGACCGGGGAGGTCATGGGCTCGCACGCGAGGGCCGCCGCCGCCTACCTCAAGGCGAGGCTCGCCACCGAGCTCCCCGTCCCCACCGAGGGTGGTGTGTACATCACCGTGAAGGACGAGGACAAGCATGACTCCATCCCGCTGGCCCGACGCCTGCAGGAGATGGGATTCACCCTGTATGCCACCCGCGGCACCTCGCGGGTGCTGCGCGAGGCCGGGAGCCTCGAGGTTAGGACTTGCTACAGGATCGCGGAGGGCAGGTCTCCCGACGCCCTTGACCTGATGAGGCAGGGCAAGATCCACCTGGTCATCAACACGCCACGCTCGACGGGCGGGGCAGTGCTAGACGGCAACATGATGCGCAGGCTCGCCGTCGAACTCAACATACCGTTCGTGACCACGATGGCCGGCTCTAGGATGGAGGTCGAAGCGATCGACGAGGCGAGGAACGGTATGCCCGAGCCCAGGCTTCTGAGACTCAGCTCGCTCTAGAGAAGCAGGCCCAGGGAACCCCCCCAAGTCATTTGGTAAGCAGTGGAAATTTGGTAATCATGACTAACAGACTTCCAAAGTAGATATATTGCGTTTACTTCATTGGGTGACATGGAGGAAGAGGTCAGGAACCGATTGAATGCCTGCACCTCTCCCTACCTCCTGCAGCACTCGGGTAATCCAGTGAACTGGCAGCCATGGGACGAGGAGGCCATAGGCTTGGCTCGAGACCTCAATCGTCCGATCCTCGTGTCGATAGGATATGCTGCCTGCCACTGGTGCCATGTGATGGAGCATGAGTCGTTTGACGACGAGCAGACCGCCGAGGTGATGAATGCCGGACTGGTTTGCATCAAGGTCGACAGGGAGGAGCGCCCTGATGTCGACGCCCTGTACATGGCAGCATGCCAGGCGACAACGGGCAGTGGCGGCTGGCCACTAAACGTCTTCATCGACCCTCACACCCTCAAACCGTTCTTCGCTGGGACCTACTTCCCCCCCACACCTCTCTACGGACGACCATCCTGGAAACAGGTCGTGGAGATGGTCGTAGAGGCGTGGCGGGACGAAAGGGATCGAATCATCGCTTCGTCCGATGAACTTTCCGCGGCTCTGAGCCGGTTCCAGCTGACCGATTCCACGACCAGTGGTGACCTATCGGAGCTCATTGCACTGGCCAGGCATGCAGCGATAGACACCTCGCGGAAGACCTTCGATGCGGTCAACGGAGGGTTTGGGGGGGCGCCAAAGTTTCCACACCCAATGGAGCTTGAGATGCTGCTTCGAAGCGAGGATGGTGACGACCTCACAATAGTCTCCACCTCGCTCGAGGCGATGGCCGGACGAGGCCTCTTCGATCATTTAGGGGGAGGGTGGCATCGCTATTGCGTGGATGCCGCCTGGGCTGTCCCGCACTTCGAGAAGATGCTCTATGACAACTCCCTGCTACTGCGAATTCACGGACGCGCCCGCCGCCTGGGGGTCGGAAGCAGGTCGATGCATGACCGAGTCATTGGGCTTACTTTGGAGTGGCTCGAGCGCGAGATGCTCGATCCCTCAGGAGGGGTTTGGTCGACCCAAGATGCGGACTCGGAAAGCGAGGGGGGCCAATCAGAGGAGGGGGAGTTCTACCTCTGGAGGCCAGAGGAGGTCGCCGCGGTGCTGCCGGAAGACGAGGCCTCCTGGGCCTGCTTGCGTTGGGGCGTAACGAAATCCGGCAACTTCGAGGGAACGGGGCGCAGCGTACTGTCCCTGGGAGATGCGGACGAGGAACCCGGACGCAGTCAGGAGCAAGTGCGCTTGTCCCTTTTGGAGGCGCGTTCCAGGCGTTCTGCGCCCGGGACGGACGACAAGGTCCTGACCGCGTGGAATGGTATGCTGCTAGCGGCCTGTGCCGAGTTGACCGAGCCAGCGGCCGAACGAATAGGCAGTCACGTAGCCAATGGGCTGTTGGTGCACTCCACGGAGTCTTCTGGGCGCGTCATGCGAACACGCAGAGGAAGCTCAGATGGAGGGGAGGGTTTCCTCGATGACCATGCTTGGTCCGCATTAGCCCTTCTGAGATGGGGCTGCCGCCACGATGAATTTGAAAGCTTGGAGCGCGGATTCGCAATAATTCGGAGGATGCTGGAACTGTTCGCAGATACTGACGGCGGATTCTGGTTATCTGGCCCCGGTCACACGAAATTACCAGTACGCCAGCGTTCTGACACCGATGCTGCAGTTCCGGCTGGTGCTGGAGTCGCTATAGAGGCAATTAGAATCGTGGACGCTATTTGGCCGGACCGCGAAGAGGCGCGCCTAGGGCGGGAGATCGCTGAGGCTGCCGTGCGGCGACTCGGGGAGGATTTGATCCAGCGTGCACCCGCCTATCGCAGCATAATCAATGCTGCACAGGGACTTGTCGATCCTACTAGGGTTTGGCATATTCACCACAGTGGCAAAGAGCCTGAGGCAGTGTCTAAACTACGAGCCTCATCAGACTGGAACAGGTTTGTGCTGAGCAGCACTTCGACAATCGGCAACAAGGATCGGGGCGATGCACAATGGACCGGTTGGCTGTGCGAGGGAATGACCTGCAGGCCTCCTGTGTTCAACGAGGAAGAACTTGTGTGGTAAGTAGATTCCAATCGTTGTCGCGTGAGAAATTGCAAACGTTTTGTCTGCAAATTAATCAATGACTATTGTCTCGTGTAGGAATGATGCTACCCTCGTACAATGTTATCGGGAATGAATTGCAAACCTGTTCCGAAGATCCATTGACGGGTTGGTTGAGGGATGGCTGTTGCAATACTGATCGAAATGACCGAGGACTACACACAGTCTGTTGCGTGGTTACCGAAGAGTTTCTCGAATTTGCTCGCTCCGAGGGAAATGACCTCATCACACCTGCGCCAGAGTATAATTTTCCTGGCCTAAATCCAGGGGATAGGTGGTGTGTTTGCGCTCAGACTTGGCAGGACGCTGCCGATAATGGGGTTGCTTGCCCTGTTGTTCTTGAAGCGACCCACGAAGAGACCTTGCAACTCGTATCGCTAGATCTTTTGCAGGAGTACGACCTACCAAATCCAAATCCCTGAGATACTCAATCCCCCTTGAAGACGAAGCTACGCATGAAGCGACCAAGGCGATGGTACAGGGGCACCTTGCTCCTTTTTCCCTTGGGCTCGTAAGGCCCGGTCAGATAGGGCACGTACATCGACCGGCGAATGCTGGCCGAACCCGTCTTGGCGGAGCGGGCTACCCGATGCCACAAACGCCCGTCGTGCACCGTGAGGTCACCAGGTTTGGTCTCCACGCAGATCTCGTGCCGGCTTTCGCGATGCCAGACAAAGTACGGGAAACGAAAGCACATGGAGATGAAGCCCTGCTTGTGCGTCCCCGGAATCAACCTCAGACCACCGTCTTCGCGCGTGATGTGGTCAAAATGCAGGCCCACATTGAGCATCTGCTGAGGCATACGCAGGTAAAACAGATCGCGGAGACCGTCGGTGTGCCAACCCAGCCTGCCGTACACGCTTCCCTTGACGTTGACGAATTTGTTGAAGACGACTCCGTCTTTCTCCTCATCTCCGACACGCGCATCGTCGCCAACCAACAGGCGAACGGGCTCGAAGCGCTCGTCACGAATGAAGGAGTGAATCGTCTCTGAGAACACGCTCGAAAATGGCATGCGCTGGACACAAGTCTCGCCATTCTCACCCCGACCGAAAAATAGCGGTATCCCATTGACATCCTGTCGATTATCCGCTAGCCATTCACGCTCCACACGATCTCGTGCAGCACATATGGCGCTCACTTCGTCCTCCGTGGCCACACCCTCGAAATGGAGGTAACCGTGCGCCTCTAGGAAAGCGCGTTGTTCATCGGTAATCCCCTCCCCAAGCCGAAAACGAGTCCCGAGGGGGCGCACCTATGCACCACCGATCAGAGCGAGGAAGTCGTCCCTGTCCATTTCAGCGCATATCGAGGCGACCCGGGGGCCGTTGTCCTTACCGAGCAGCACCCAGTATAGCCCCACATAGGCCTCGTGCCTACCGATTCCGACCTCGTCCGCGGTCTCCCTGATGCATTCGTTGATCGCCTCGTCCCTCCACTCGCAGTCCGCAATGGCGTCTGCCAGCACGGAGAGGAAGCCCCTGTGCTCGTCGCTCAGGGTAGCTCGTGCCTTGTCGCTAACCTCCGTTCGGATGACAATCCTGGCCGCATCGGGGAAGTGCGGGCCATCGACCCAGATGCGCATGCGAGAGAGTCTGCCGACGAGGGCCTCGCTCGGCTCGCCCTCGAGGTGGCCCGAGCGCTGCAGGGAGCCCCAGACGTCCGCGTCTGCCGACTTGACCTGTGCCAGCATCGCGAGGTGGCGGAACGAGACGCCGGCAATCGAGTCCTCCGGGTCGCCCCCCCTTTCGACCTGGCTCAGGCGAATCGCGCCGAGCTGGGTCTCCATGGCCACTCGCTGGCGCTTGCTCAGCCCCTCCTCGTTGCCCGATGGCGGGTCAGCGACCAGCCGCTCGTACTCGTCGGCGGTCTCGAAGAGGGCTGCACCTGTGTCGAAGTCGATGTGGCGGTTCACCTTGCTGCGCGCTATCACGTAGCGCAGGATCTCTGGTGGCACTAGGTCGAGTGCCTCCACTGGGCCGATCGTGAGGCCCGATGAGCTTGACATAGGTCCCATGCCTTTGAGCTGGATCCACTCGTAGACCATCTTCTCGGGAGGGTCGCCCCCGAGCATCAGGCTGATTGGTATGCCGGTGTCGAAGCTGCCGCCGGCGGCGCCGTGATCCTTGCCCGCGGGCTCGCAGGTGATGCCGTGGATGCCCCATCTGGCAGCCCAATCGATCCTCCAGGGGAGCTTGCCCTCGCCCTTGCGGATGTCAGAGGAGCCCTCCACGCCGAGATTGTCCATCCAGTGGACGTGAGGGTGCTCGTAGCCGGTCACGCTAACTCCGTCGAGGCTGCCGTCGGAACCGATCGGGTTGTAGGGGAACCAGCCCTCGGGAACCTCCCTGCCGGAGATGCCCCCTATTAGCCCCCTGATCTCATCCTTGCTGCTTATCGCGAGGTCGATGCCATGGGCAAAGGCCCCGCTCTCGTAGGTCTCGTGGTTCATCACGACCTCGGGCTTGACGCCTATGGTCTCCAGAGCATCGAGGAATGGACCTAGGAAGTGCTCGGCGTAGCTGGTGCTGCCATCCCCGGGCTTGCCATCGGGACCGGGCGCGGGCACGTAGGCCAGCGGGTGCCCGATGTAACGCTCGTAGTCCGGCGAGAGGAAGTCGTAGACCCTACGCAGGGGGTCCATCGAGTCGACGATGAAGAGGTAGCGCGAGTCTAGGCCGGCGTCTAGGCAGGCCCTGTGGATCATCTCGGCAGTGAGGATCTCGCGCAGGTGGCCGACGTGGAACTCACCCGAGGGAGTGATGCCCGAGGCGGCTACCTGCGGTCCCTCACGCTCACTAAGTCTCTGCGCGGTGTAATCCGCCCAGTGTATTGCCACGCCTCAGACTGTCGCCGCCCTGACCAAAGCTCGCAGGGGGACTCCATCGACGTCATCGTCCCAGGACTTGTTTGCAAGAACTAAGCAGAGCCTGACATCGGCGCCCGCCTCCTTCAGGCTGGCCGCGGTCTTCCTCATGGTGGTCCCCGAGGAGTAGACGTCATCGACGACCACGACACGCTTGTCGACGATTCCAGCGTAGACCTCGGAGAGGTGACCGCTGCGATCCTCGCTGATGCTCCTGATAACTGCGAGTTCGAGCCCCATCTGGGAGGAGATTGCCTGAGCGAAGGCGATGCCGTTGATGCTGACTCCGACGATGGTATCGACCTCGTCCCCGATCATCTCCTCGATGATGTCGCTGAAAATGAATGCCACTGCGTCTATACGCTCGGCCTTTACGGCGATCGATCTCCACCCCACTTTGATGTCAGATGGCTTGTCCTCGGCAACGAAGTCGCTCGCGGAGAGCCACTGTATGGTGGTCTGCGACAGCGAAAGCTCGTCGGCGATCTGCTGGGTATTCAGCCCACTGGCACGAAAACCCTCGACCTTGCCCCTGAGTTCGTCAACGCTCGACTGCATCACTGTCTCCCAACGATGCGATGCTATGAATCCACCGGGGGTAATCCATGGAATAATGGGCTATGGCGCTGGCTCAGAAGCGCCCGGTGCTGCCAAATCCGCCCTCTCCGCGGGCAGTCTCCCCGAGCTCTTCGAACCTCACCTCTGTGAATGCGGCCTTGGGTATGGGCGTGATGAGCAACTGGGCGATTCTCTCACCCGCCCTGACGAGGTACGAGTCTCCGTCACCAATCCAGGTCATCAGGACGAATAGCTCGCCCCTGTAGTCCGCGTCGATGGTACCGATGCTGTGAGGTAGGATAAGCCCCTTCGAGCCAAGAGAGGAGCGAGCCCTCACCTGCCCCTCGTAGCCCACTGGGATGGCTACGTGCAACCCAGTGCGCAGCTTGACGCTGGATCGGAAGGGGACTTCCGTGTCCTCGAGCGAGTAGAGGTCCCAGCCCGCTGCGTGCGCACTGCCCTTGGTCGGCATGCGCGCATCTGGGCGGGTTCGCGCTACCTTGATTTCGAGCGGCCCGCTCACGCGTCGATGGGCGCAGAAGCGGTCCTTGACCGTTGGCAAGAGGCCCTTGCGCGTCCGGTGGGGTGAAAAGCCCCTCTTTGGTCGCATGGCCGTGAGCACCCACGACTACGAGTCTCTGCTGGACCAGGCCAGAGAGCGCATCCCGAAGGACATCAGCGAGCGCTCTCGCTGGACCATGCCCGAGCCAGACATTATGATCGAGGGCAGCCAGACCATTCTGAGGAACTTCTCGGACATCGTCGATGCGATGGACAGGGACGCCAACCATGTTTTCCAGTACCTGCTGAACGAGCTGGGCACCTCGGGCAGCAGGGAGCAGGTCAGAATCATGTTCAAGGG
>JAYZFV010000047.1:0-27612 GCA_036336595.1 Thermoplasmatota archaeon
CAGGGACATCATCATCCGCAACCTCCACGACCTCGGCATACCCGCTCAGGTTGACCGTGAGGGGGGCTTGCTCGACAGACCGGCTGCCCATGCTCTGGAAGGGCTGCTGCAGTTTGTGGCTAGGCCACGCTCCCGTCATCACGCCGCCTGGGTCGCGCGCTCCGTCCTGATTGGCCTCGATGACGCGCAGTTGCAGGCTTTCATAGATGGCTCGGAGTTAGGGGAGGACCTGTTGACCAGACTCTTGGAGCACACCGTCAGCGAGAGCCAGCGAGCATTGGTGGCCAGGTGGTGCGAGCTCTCCAACTCTGCTCGTCTGCTCGATCTGCTTGAGGAGACCATCGACAGGTCGGACATTCTCACCGCATACCCCGACCCGGTCTCACGACAGGACGTAGAGCAGGTCGTCGAGGTCATCCGCTCCCTCTCCATCGAGGTCGGGGGTGACCCGATGGTCCTTGCAGACAGGGTTCGCGACCTGCGCGAGAACAGTTCGGACGCCTTGGAGGCGGACACCGTGCCTCCCAGAGACGCGGTGAGGGTGATGACCATCCACAGCGCGAAAGGCCTCGAGGCGAAGGTAGTGATACTGGCTGATGTGTTCTCGAACAGGCAGACCAACCTGATGAACGAAGACGCCAGCCGACTCATCGTCAGCCCAGAGCTCTTCGCTGGAAACCCGAAGCCCTGGCCGACCGAGAACCCCCCTAAGTCCGCTCTCTGGTCTCATGTCAGGAGGCTGCACCAAGCTCGCAAGAGCGCTGAGGCCCGCAGGCTCCTCTACGTAGGTGCCACAAGGGCCGAAGAGCGACTAATCATCGTGGGCTCGCCCAGAGGCACTGAGTGGAACGAGGGAGAAGGACTCAGGGTGCCATGGACCTACAACCAGTCGATACCGCAACTCGGTCAGATGTGGATTGAGTCACTGCGTCAGGGTTCATGGCGACGCGGCGAGGCCCACTCCCCGTGGCTCGATCCGTCCGACGGCGAGAATGAGCCGGAGATCAAGGCTCACGGACATCGCATCTTAGACCCAGCGAGGATGCTTGCCGAAGCCTCACTGGGAGACCCCTCCACCCTCACGGGAATGCTCGTGATTCACCATCCGAACTGCTTCGATGCCATAGGTGCCGATCCAAGCAGCGTTCTGACTCCCCTCCAGCGCATCGAGAGGCTCGATGACGCTGCCCGCTCCTTTGCTGAGACGGATACACCAGAGCTCCCCGAGCCCCGGAAGGAACCGGCCCCCAGAGTCCGAATCACCCCCAGCAAGCTCCCGGTCTTCCAGGATTGTGCCCGTCGCCACTGGTTCGAGACTCGCGGTGGCATGGACCCGGAACCAGTCATGCCGATCACACGATCGTCATCCACAAATGGAATGCCCAAGAACGTCGATCGCGCGACCTTTGGCACCATTTTCCATAGAGTCATGGAGATTGGGATAGGAAATCCCGGACCCGGCGCAGGTGGATCTAGCACCCCACTTCTCGAATCATGGACCTCTTTCAGGGAGGACAAGATGGCCGACACGGCAATCCATCGAACCGTGTTCCGCGAGCTTCTGCCTCCCGGAGCGGACGAGGAGCACACCGCCCGACTCGTGCAGACCATGGCAGAACGAGTGCGAAACGGCCCTGTAGGGGCCTTGGTATCAGGATCTGATGTGGACGGCCACAGGCTCGAAGGCCTGCGGACCGAGATGCCGTTCCACATCGCTCTGCCTATGGGCATTGATCCAATGGTCAGACACAGATGGAGCCCCCATGGCCTTGAGCCAATGGTGAGTATGGAATCATCCACCATCGAGATGAGCGGAATCATCGATCTGGTCCTATGCACTAGGACAACCGGAGGCTCCTCGACAATACGACCGGTCGATCTCAAGACCGAGGATGTCGACAAGATGTCCAACTCCCAACATACGGGACTTCTGGCTGCTTTGGGCTCCAAGGAGTCCGGGCCGACATGCGAGGCTGAGGAGGGGACTCTGAGGAAGCACAGAATGCAGTTAGCCCTGTACTACCGCGCCCTATTGAACATGGAGAAGGCCAGACGCGCAGCGGACATCCCCCACAGGGAGGTCCTGCCACCGGCCATCCTGATTGGTGTCACAGGCAGGATGGTCGAGTATCCAATGGACTTCCTGAACGAGGCACTGGGAGAGCTCGACGAGCTGCTGGCCCGCACGGCTCGCATTGCAATGTCCACCAACATTCCTCTCTCGGAATTCACCAGACTCTCGGGAGAATCCTCCTCGGTCTGCAAGGAGTGTCCCTTCCACAGAGGACAACTACCGGTCTGTGGACCCGCAGACGGGTGATAAAGAATCGAAGAGTCCATGAGCGAGGCCTCCGACAAGGCGGCATGGCGTTGGACCTAGAATCGATGATGCAAAGAAGCGACGAACTCTGGGAGGAGTCTATCTTGCCCAGCCTGTCCGATTTCATCGAGATAAAGGCACTTTCACCGCTCTTCGAGCCAGACTGGGCCGAACTTGGCGAGTTGGATGCCACCATCGACCTGTTCTGCGGTTGGCTCGACGACCAGACCTTGTCGGGAATGAGTTACAAGACCCATCGCATAGAGGACAAATCACCCGTCCTGCTTGTCACCATCGAGGGCACCGGTCCTGGGGAGGTTATCTTCTACTCGCACCTCGACAAGCAACCCTCCAAGCCCGAGCTTTGGTCCGAAGGCCTCCACCCACTGAAGGCTGTTCGCAGGGACCCTTGGCTCTACGGCAGAGGCTCTATCGACGACGGTTACGGGGGTTACCTATGCGTAACTTCGATCCGCTTGCTTCAGGAGGCAGGCATTCCGCACCCACGCTGCGTTTTCCTCATCGAGACCTGTGAGGAGTCGGGCTCCTTCGACCTACCACCGTACCTAGATGCCCTATCCGAGCAACTAGGCGACCCGGACATGATCGTGGTATTGGACAGCGGAGGCCCGGACTACGATCACATCTGGATGACAGAAGCCCTCAGGGGCTTGGTCTCGGGCACGCTCTCGGTCCGCGTCTCACACGAGGGCATACACTCCGGTACCTCAGGCGGCTCGATACCCTCCTCCTTCAGAATCCAGAGGATGCTTCTAGACAGGGTCGAGGACTCCACCACGGGCGAGGTGCTGATTCCGGAAATGCACGTCGAGGTCAACTCCGATGTACGTGACAAGGCAGCGGCATTAGCCGAGGTCGTTGGAGACAGCGTGTGGAGCCAACTTCCCACTGTGGATACCCTAGTCCCCGTCGCTGATTCGACCGAGGACATGATCATCGCGATGAATTGGCAGCCGACCCTCTCGATTATCGGTGCTGATGGCATGCCACCCGTCCAAGTCGCTGGCAACGTCCTACGTACCAACACCGACCTGAAACTGAGTTTCAGAATTCCCCCAGGAGTCGATTCCGAGTCAGTTTTGGCCAGGGCCAAGGAGATTCTCGAGGCCGATCCGCCCTATGGTGCAGAGGTCACTTTCACCTCGGACTCCTGTGCTGATGGCTTCCATGCACCGCCTTTGGAGGGGAATGTCAGCAATGCCATCCACGAAGCCTCGTTGCAGCTTACTGACTTGCCACCCCTAGCATCATGGACCGGTGGCACGATCCCATTCATGGCCATGATGCAGGGCAAGTACCCAGAAGCCATGTTCCTGTGCACGGGCGCCTCCGGACCGGGTAACAATGCCCACGGCCCCGACGAGAAGATGCACATTCCCTCATCGAAGAGGCTTACTGCGGTCCTCTCTGCTGCTGTCACAGCGGTCTCCGGAAACTTCGGATAACTGGTTTGCCGGTGTTTTTAGTGCCGCCGGGGTTATATCGGGTGCACTTGTGGACATTGAGAGATGATGGGCGAAGGAGATCAACCCAACGTCACGCCAGAAGACCGTATCCGTCAGTTGGAACAGCAATCAAAGACGGATGAGGAAGCCCTCCAGAAGATGCTGCTGGCCTACAAGGGCGCCGAGGCAGATCTCGAGAAGATGAAAACGGAAATCGAGGTTCTGAATCAAGATATCGTCGACAATGAGCAGACGAAAGAAGCACTCGATAACCTGCTTAGAAATTTACGGAGAGAGAAGGACGAGATGGAAGTCAAGTTGGCCCAGGCCGATACGAAGATCCCGTACCTCGAGAATGAACTGGATAAGACGAAGGAGATGCTTACGAGGGAGGAAGCGCGCACGGGCCGCATCATGGAGGTGGCGGAGGAAATCCACGACGAGAACAAGGCCGCGCAGGCTGAGCTGGCCGCCCGCGACGACTGGTACGTCCAGCACATGCAGGTATTCGAGGACCTAAGCAAGGCCATGCAGACCAGGTTCGACATGATCGACCGCGCAGTGGCAGCCGCCAAGGAAATGGCGGCACAGACCGAAACCTTCCGAGAGATGAGGGAGTCGGTCATCGTGGCCATCAAGGAGAAAGAAGAGCAGGAGTCCGAGGGAGAAACCGCCGAAGAAGAATCAGCCGAAGAGGACGAGGACTGACTGCCTGGCGATCCGACTACTCATCAAAGACGAACCCCGCCTCTAGGTCGGCCTGCCTGGCTACCTCGATACCCTCCTCGAGGTCAACTAGGAAGAATAGTGACCACCCAAATAGGATGACCACGACGACGCTTACGACAGCCATCCTGCTTCCCATCGTCGCTGCGAAAATCGCGTAGACTATCGGCCCGAAGACGGCCGCAGCCTTGCCGATGAACCCAAAGAAACCGAAGAACTCGGTGGTCCTAGAGGCTGGGATTAGCATGGTGAACATGCTCCTGGCCTGAGCACCGGCAGTGCCCATGACAACGCCGACCATCATTCCAAGTAGGACCCACTGCCACGCGACCCCGAAGTTGAGGGGCTGCCACACGTTGTCCCTGAGGAGGTTCGGCCACCAGTCGGCCAAACCACCCTCGATAATGGTCGGATGCTCCTGTCCGACGGAACTCATGCCATCCAAATCCCCTCCCTGGAAGGAGAATGAGAACCTGTGATCAGTCACTCCGACCATAGCTTCTGCCAACGAGGCCGCCTCTTCTACGGGGGTTGACTGCTTGACTACGTCATCCTCGCTCCAACGATCTCCTTCCGTTATCGAGTCGAACATGTAGGCGAAGAAAGCGCCTCTGAAAGCTTCGTCACCCTCACCAGACTTGCTGACCCATCCCTTGACTCCCTTGTCATATAGAGTCGTGAGATCGTATTCCCCGGTCTCTTCGTCGTAGTCGTACTGGAAGTCGTAGCGTTCGTGGTCGTCAGCCAGTTCGAGGGGAGCGAAGCCTACTGCTAGCAAGGCGACAAACGAATAGACGCCAAGAGCCCATCCGAGCACCCTTTTGGTTCCGTATCGGCCCGCTAGCTTGCCGCCGACCACGGTCATCGGGATGGCGACAATCTCGACAATCAGCAGCAGTACGAAGTTCATGGTCGGATCAAGCCTGAGCACCGAGTCGCCGAAGGCAGTGGCCATGCTGTTGATGGTGTTGATCCCGTCGTAGAATAGAAGGTACGAGGCCAAGAAAATGACCAAGACCTTGAACTTCCTGACTTCACTGAAGGTCTTCCTTACCTCTCTGATTCCATCCAGAGCGGCCTCGCTCATCGATTGGTACTGCGTGGGCTTGGGAATCTGCGGCTCGGGAGTGTTTCGGAACAGTGGCAACCCGAATCCTAGCCACCACAAGGCGCTTGTGACGAACACGAAGGTCAGGATCCACGGGCTCCATGCGCTAGTCATGCCGAAGAAACCGGTGATTCCAACGACTAGGTGAACAACCAGCATAAGCGATCCGCCCGCATATCCGTAAGCGAACCCCCAGCTCGAGACGTGATCCATCACTCTGCGATCAGCGAGGTAGGGCATGAAAGCGTAGTAGATCACATTTCCACCGGCGAAGCCGATGTTCCCCATCACCAGACAGACCGCTAGGAACTTGTAGCTCGAGTCCCCCTCTATGTGGGGGGCCACTCCCATCAGAGCGGTGAAGGCGACTCCGACCAGCGTGTAGATCCAGAGTATCTTCTTCTTGATTGGCATCCGGTCGGCAATGGCTCCCAGAAACGGGCTGATGATGGCTACGAAGATGCTCGAGGACGCCAGAACTACTGCATAGAACGTGTCCCCCGTAATCTTCATGCTCCCGTATTCCGTCCCACCTCCGGTGGCTAGTTCGAACATGTTGGAAAGCAGCGCAGGCACGACTACCGTGATGACCGTCAGCGCGAAGGCCTGATTCGCCCAATCGTACCAATACCAGCTGTTCAGCGCCTTCTTCGAATCAGGGTCCATCTCGTCGATGGTCTTCCTAACCAGTTCATGGTGCTCCAAATCCGATTCGTTATCGGAGAGCACGGTTTAGCGGATGCATTGGGAAGTTTTAGTGTCGTCTACGACATCTAGCTTCACTAAAGAGCGAAGGGCGCTCTCGGCAGGATGAAGTGCGATACCCGAAAAGCCGTCGCATGGCCAATGCTACCGGTCTTCTTGGGGACGGCTCTGCGCCAGTCAAAGTCCATCATCTGATCAAGGCCCCCGAGAACACCCCCGAATCGATATCCTTCCGCGAGTCGTGGGATGCGAGCAAGCCAGTTACAGTTTACAAGACCCCAGAGGCGCTTCCCGACGGGACTCCTTGCACCGCTGCGACGGTAATTCTGAGAACCAAGGGCTGCGCTTGGTGGTGGAAGTCCGGGTGCACCTTCTGCGGTTACTTCAACGATGTCCGTGACGACGTCACTTCCGACGACATGTTCTCCCAATGGGAGGAGGCCAAGCATCGAACCAACGACTTCGAGGCTTGTGACATGGTCAAGGTATACACCTCTGGCACCTTCTTCGAGGACCGCGAGAACCCTCCCGAGTGGCAGGAGGCGGTGCTTCGTGAGACATCCGAGAGGGGGCTGCACCTAGTGGTCGAGGCGCAAGCTCAGATGTGCACGCCCGAGAAGCTGGCTTGGGTTGCTGAGCGTCACCCGGGATGCACGGTAGCCATCGGACTGGAGGCATACGATGACAAGGTATTGAGATTCCACGTCAACAAGGGCTTCTCGACCAAGCAGTGGCACAAGGCCATCGACATGCTCAGGGACAACGGCCTTCGCGTCAAGACCTACCTTCTGTTCAAGCCCCCATTCATGTCGGAGGGAGATGCCCTTGTTCATACGACATCTTGGTTGCAGCAGGTCGCTCCATACTCGGATGAGGTCTCAGTCAATCCGATGAACATCCAGAGGAAGACGGTGGTGGACCGCCTGTACAGTAACCGTGAGTACCGCCCACCCTGGCTGTGGTCGCTGGTCGAGATGATTGTTAGATCCCATGAGGAGATTTCCCAACTCGACTGCAGGCTCATCGTCCATCCAACTGCAGGGGGGAAAATCCGTGGAGCACACAACTGCAAGGTCTGCGATGGAGACGTCGTCGCTGCTATCGAGCGTTACTCCGTCTCCGGAGACGTCGGTGAATTCTCAGGACTTGTTTGCTCTTGCAAGGCAGTTTGGAGGGCTGAGTTGGACAACGACTTGAGCATACCAACGCCATTGGGAAGCGGGACCTTCAGGAGAGGCAATCCAATTGAACTGGCTCGTGCCCCTTGAATCACAGGGAAACCACCATTCGCCCAATGCTTAAGGGCGAATCTTCGGTGGTCGGAGCGGACAACGTGACGATGTCTGGAGTGCGAGTATGACCAATGACGACGCCTGGTCAATTGGAGAGTTCCTACAAGGCGAGCGTGAGCCCGCGTCGTCGTGGCTCTTCCTCGTACTCGGCTTAGTTGCGACCCTTATTTTCCTCGTGCTGTACGGCATCCTTTACCCCGGCAGCGACCTCCCAGTAATCTCTTCGATCCTCCCTGTCTTCGAGGGAGTCTTCGACTCGGGGATTTGGTTCTTCATCCTCGGTGTTATGATTGGGGTTTTCGCCATCGTTGGCACTGTGCTAACGGAGGCCACTAGCGAGTGAGGTGATGTCGTGGACCTGATTACTACGATGCTCTTCTACTGGATCGCTATATTTGCCGTTTATGTGATGCTGAACCGCGGTGTCTGGGTGTTCACCGATGTCAGTAAGAGCATGAGCATGTTCATGCTCGAGAAGGCTCTCGGCCCTGCAATCGATTTCGCAGAGGGCAGACAAGGCTCCGGTGCCAAGGCTTGGATCATTCAAGGGGCCTTCTGGCTCATCCTTGCTTCGGCCCTCACCTTTTGCGGCCTTTGGCTAGGCCACGACCCTACGGCTCTGCATAGCCTGAGTTCATGGGGCTACTCACCAACCTCTGAGACCCTTCTCCTCGCAGGTAATCTGGTCGCCATGTTCGGCGCTGTTGGGATGCTGCTCATCGGCGCGGGATTGCACATCGTCCCGACACTAGGGGGGACCCAACTCGCTAGCGAGCGCAACGCCGCGTTGATGTCCTTTGTTTGGACACTCTCGGTCTTGATCATAGTAATCGGGGCTCACAAGCCGGTGCTCCTAGGTCTGAAGGTGCTATTCGTGGGGACCGCCTTCCAAGTCCTCGCCCTAATAGCCGTCATCGTCAATCAACTACTGACAGCTGCCTCCCGCACCAGGAAGATGCCTCTACCAGCGTGGCTCATCATTATCGGTTTAGTCTCTGATCCCATTTCGACGGTGATTATCGCCGTGACCGGTGGACTTGGGACAGGTCTGGGGCAATGGCTGCTCGTGAGGATGGTTGCAGGAGGATTCTTCTTCCTGCAAGTCGCTGGAGTCAGCCTCTATGCCGCCTCGCAAGGCACCGGCAACCCACTGTGGTCGAGGTCTCTGGCAGCCGTCACGCTGCTTGGTGCACTGCTGACGCTCAACCCCATGGGAGAAACCTCGGGGAAGCTAGCCGCAGATATGCTCGGTTTCGATGTCGGAGCCTTTGAGCCAACCAGCAATGACGTAATCGCGGGCTCGTTCCTCATGGCCCTCGCCGCGATCCCAATTATCGCCCTCTCCTCCAACATTCTCGTCACAATGAGGGGCGATGACGTCTTCATGGAGAATCCTGATTCTCCAGGAATGCCCGAGATCAACATGGGCGCCCTGATGCTCGTCCCGCTTGGAATAGGCGCGCTCTTCGTTCAGACCGACGCGCTGACAGGAGGCAACGAGTTGAGCGGAATCTCCCCTACACTTTTTCTGCTCGTGGTGTGGCTGTTACTCGTTCCTCTCGCTCTCGGATCGGCCCTTTGCGTCTACCCAGAGGTTACCGGGAGGAACCTGCTGTCAACGAACCGCTCTCGTTGGGCTTTCTGGATGATGGCCGGGGGCGCTTTCTCCGGGCTGATTATCACCATGATGGCTGATTTCTCGGAAATGGCCCTCGTCGAGGCCGCAGTAGAGGATGATAGCACGATTTCTAATAAACTCAGGGCGATTGGCTCGGTGCTTTTCTACGGTACGGTAATCGGCGCTATCCTTCACTGCCTGAACATGATTCGCGGCATATTCCGAGGTGCCTTCGTGGATACACAAGCAACCCCTTCCTCGAGTTCCATCGAACAGGCCTCCTACAATCTAACAGCTGGTACGACGGTTAGGAAGATCCTCGCCAGCGGAGCCAACCTCGACACCGAGATCGTCCCTATCTCGCAGGATGAAGGCTCCGGAAGCCCAACCGAACTGTAATGTGCGAACCACCTCCTTCCATGGGGGACGTAGTCTGGGTTTTGGGGTGACGAGCATGCGAATAGGCCTCGTGGGCAAGCCAAACGTCGGAAAGTCAACCGCCTTCTCAGCGCTGACCGAGACCCCTGTCGAGATTGCAAACTATCCTTTCACCACCATCGACCCTAATGTCGGCGTGACATGGCTGCCACTGCCGATACCATGCGCCTGTGCCGAACTGCGCTCCCGTAGAGAGGCAACTGGTCGCTTGGAACCAACTTCTGTGGACGACCCCAGAGGAGGTAGCATCTGCAATCCTAACTCCGGTTCCTGCAATGGGCACAGGAGATTGGTGCCTGTAACCCTCGTCGATGTCGCCGGACTCGTCCCAGGTGCACACGAGGGCAGAGGCAGGGGCAACCAGTTCCTATCGGATCTCGCGAGGTGCGACGCCCTCTTGCAGATTGTCGACGTCTCAGGATCGACCGACATCGAGGGCAATCCGGTCGGCTCTGGTGGCTCTGACCCCCTCGATGAGCATCGCTTCCTGCTAGACGAGTTGGACGCGTGGCTACTGGGCATCATACGCTTGGGATGGGATCGCGCTTCGCGCAGGGCTCAAGCAGAGGGCGATCGTGCCATCAAAGACCATCTTCTAGACCGACTCACTGGGATAGGAGCAACCGAAGTACACGCGTCCGCGGGTACTGGTGCGGTTCACCAAGCGCATCCAGCCGCGGGGGACCCCCTCCGGTGGGGCGACAAGGAACTCCATACCATGGCCTCAGCAATCCGCACGGCCATGTTCCCCGTCTCGGTCGCTGCTAACAAGGCCGACAAGTCCGCAGACCTCTCATTCGCTGACCTATCTTCTATTGTCGAGACCGACGGAGGCCTCTTGGTGCCTACCAGCGCAGAGGCCGAACTAGCATTGCGCAGAGCCTCTTCCGCCGGGCTAATCGAGTACCACCCAGGCGACGCTTCGTTCGAGATTACCGAGAATGGACATCAGCAGCTCACCGATGCCCAGAGAAGTGCGTTGTCGGCAATCGCTGACTCGATAGGGTCTTGGGGTGGGGGCGGATTGGTAGGCCTACTGAGTGCAGTCGTCTTCGGCCAGCTGTCACGCATCGCTGCATACCCCGTCCAAGACGAGACACATTGGGTAGACGGTGAGGGTAACGTACTGCCAGACGCCATCCTCGTTCCTCGTGGGACCACCGCTAAGGGTTTGGCGTACTCCGTCCACTCGGACTTGGGGGACGGTTTCATCCGAGCTCTCGATGCTCGCTCCGGGAGGACCATCGGTGCGGATCACGAGCTGTCTGACGGTGATATCGTGAGCATCCAGGCGAAGACCTGAGTGAGAATGGCCAATTATGCAGACTCGATGACTACCGTGTATGTCACAGCCGTCCACGTGATGTCGAATTCCTCGTCGGAGTCGATGATCTGCCCGACGACGGGGGCCGGCGGCGAGCTGATGTCTGCAGTAATCGTAGCCGCCCAAGTGCCGCGCCCCAGACCACCATCTGTCCAACGGTCGCGAATCTCACTCTCGCTCTGCCCCTCCTCGGTGTACTCAGTCCCAGTGTAGTTTTCAGTGAGGTCCCATCTCATAGTGAACCCGCCATCACCACCAGAGCACTGCCCTTCCATGGTCTGGTCCTCGAGGCCATCTAGGCCGCTGAGGTCGCTAGTCCCCTCGACGCTGTCGGTGAATCCAGGCCCGGGGTCGTCGTTGTCGAAGCACGAGACTGCCAACTCGACGTATCCTACATTCACATCGGACTCGGCCATCAATTCAAAGAACGTGTCGTGGGTTTCACCGTCACCAAGCACGACCGACTCAGCCAATGAGATCTCACTCTCTTCAAAGTTCACAATTAGAGTTCCAGTCAATCCAGATGAGCCCCCTCCAACGATTTCCTCGTCGATCAAAGAGGGCATCACGGTGAAATACACCGGAAATAGGACTAGGAAGGCAACGGTACCCGCGAGGGTCTTGACTTTTCGGGGAGTGTCGACCATGTCCTGGAAGTCCATGTTTGCGTCGTGGGTCGGTCCCCCATCCCCCCTATCAAAACCTCTCCCCAGAGGTACCCGCACTAGTCATTACGACTCCACATCGGATCTTTGCCAGTTCTTGATATCAATCCCCTCATTGGCGAATTGCCTCCTAGAACGGCGGAACTCAGGGAGGAGGTAGCCAATGATGGAGCGCTCCCAGAAGCTCCACTTCCATGGACACCTTGGCTGGAGCGCTAACCACTCACGGAGAAAGGAAGCCCATACCGAACCATCGAACAATTCTGGAATATTGAATGAAACGAACGACATCCTGCCAGCAGAACCGGGAACGTAGCTCCAAGAGCGAAGCGTCAACCCCTCCCCCTCGCCCTCATCAACCACAAGTCCCAGTACCCTAGCACGCTTGGCGAGGGGGACAATGATAGCCCACCTGTGGACCATTGTTGTCTCTTCGATCCTGTGCATCCGCCAGCCACGCGACTCACCGATGACGCGCATCGCGCGGATGGCGTCGGTTGGGGTGATGCTGACTGGTATCTCGAGCCGTCGCTCCATGGGTTTCGGGGCACCCTCGAGGCTCTCGCCCATAGCGGCTTCGCGTCAGTCGTTCCAATCGTTGCTTCAGCCGAATAGGGAGCCCAGACCTTCGAAGCCGCCGGCTTCTTCCTCAGCTTCCTCCTCAGCGGCCTCTTCCTCGGCGGGAGCAGCCTCAGTAGAGGCTCCGCCAGTAGCCGCAGAGGGGGCAGCCGAAGCAACCGGGGCAGCGACCGCAGTCGCCATGGCCTCGTCGATGTCGACTGAGCCTAGCGAGGCAACGAGGGCCTTTACGCGCCCCCCATCGGCCTCGACCCCAGCGGCAGTCAGCACTGAGCTGACAGCGTCTTCGCTGATGTCCCTATCTGCAGAATGCAACAACATTGCAGCATACACATATTCCATTTCATTCACCTTTTTTTTCAACCGAAGAGGTCACCGAGTCCCTCGAACTCGGCGTCCTCCCCTTCCTCCTCTTCCTGCTCGGGCGAGTCCCCCTTCTGGGAGGTCTCTTCCGATTTCGTCGCCTCAGAGGGGGCAACGTCAGCGCTCCGAGCCACGGCACCGAGTGCCGCTGCTAGCTCATCATCGAGCGCTGAGGAATCTAGTTGTCCCGCTAGGGACAGTGCACGCGAGCGTGCTTGTGACAAGAGGAACGAGGCGGTGGCATCGTTGACGATGCTCGCCTCGACAGCGACCGCCATCGCCTCGTTGGATGCCCTTGAAATCAGAGTCGGCGTTGTCGTGCCCGAGAACCAGCGCATGTTGCACGCGAGATTGAACGCCCAAGAAGTGGCGTTAATGACATCTTTTCGGAACCCGTCGGTGTCGAGGTCTAGATCCGAGGCAGGGAACATGAATCCGTCTTCTATGACGCCAGTAAGAATCAGACCGATCTCTATCGGGTTGATTTTTAGCTTCGTGAGCATGATACCAAGATCGGCCGAGATCTCCTCGCCCTCCTTGACCACTGTCGTCGTCCTTTGAATCGCCACCTTGCCCTTGTCGATCTTGGCGGGGATGCCAACGGCGTTGAACTCGCCAACGATCGGACCTGGGTCGAATTCAGTCGGACCTTCCTCGACAACGATGTCGAACGGGGCTCTGTCGCCCTCCTTGGCAGGTCGGCCCTGCCGGGTCTTCTCGAGCTCACTGAATATTTCGAATGCGTTCATGGCCTCGCTGTGGACAACGCATGGCTGTTCGGCACCCTCAAGGAGGACCTCTAACTCCTCCTCGGAGCGCTTGGCTTCCAGCCATGCGATCCTCATTAGTGACTTCTTCACCATGGTGATGCTCATCCGATCACGCAGCGTGCTTCGCATGTCGATCATGTTGCTGGCTGGAACGCCCGCTACGTCGATTACAGCGATTGACCCCTCTCTACCGAAGATATTTGCCAACTCCGAGACGCGTTCCTTCTTCCAACCTGCGACCTTGGGATTCATCCTATCACCTCCACCTTGATGGCAGGTCCCATTGAGGTCTTGACGTAGCAGGAGCGGATGTTGCCCACACCACGATCGAGCCTACCCGTCACCCTTTCCCACACGGCTACGGCGTTGGAAGTCAGAGCGTCGATTCCTTGCTCCCTCGATCCAACAGCGGTGTGGAATGTCACACGGTCCCTGGAACGGACGATTGCTGTGTCCTTCAGTCCGGTTGCCAAAATACTCGGCTCGAGGGTGGGCGGGACTGGTCGGGGCATCTTGCCCCTCGGGCCGAGCACGGAACCGAGGTGACGTCCAACCGTTCCCATGTGTGGTATCTCAGATAGGAAGAAGTCGTAGTTCTTGGCCATCTTCCTAGCCTTCTGGCGATTGCCACCCAAGTCCTCAATGGTCGACGGATCGATTACGTCAATTCCAGCCGCCCTAGCCTTGGTAGCCATCTCGCCACCCGCGAACATGGCGATTCGAACTGGCTTTCCTCTCCCAGAGGGAAGTCTGACCTCCTCCTGAATTCTGTTGGTCGGAACCTTGAGGTCGACGTCTCTGATGGTGAAGGCCATCTCGACAGACTCTACGAATCCCCTCTCTGGGGCGCCGTCAATGGCCTGTTGAATCGCTGATTGCAGATTTCCCTTCATTTTCCCTCACCTCTGCGGTCCACGAGGACTCCCTCTCCCGCAATTCGTGAACTCTAACTGAAATGCTCGTTGAATTCCCCCTCGCTCATCGCCTTGAGAGCAACCTTGGGTTCCATGCCCTCAACTCGTACTCGCATCGCTACGCAGGTTCCCATGACCTCACGGCAGCGCGCGTACAGAGTCTTTCCCGTCAGACGGCCCTTCTGGGTTTCAGCGAGGCTCTTGACTTGATCCATCGTCAGGTTCTCCGTTGAGGCCTCCCAAGAGCCGTTGCACTTCTTCTGCCCGAGTGTCTGCAACACCTTGTGAGGAGTCTCGTTGCGTGCCGACATTCACTTATCCTCCTTTTGGTGCGACCCGCCGACCTGCTTTCCCTATTTGATGATGATGCACCAAACGCAGGGGACCGCTCTGCAGTCACTCGACGCGTTGGGTGACCCTTACTTGGTCAGCGCGGACCGTCAGGGCTACGGGGACGGCTGCCTCGAAAAGCTCCACGGTGACCTCCTCCTTGGACTCGGTGACACGGGTCACTCGAGCGGCTTGGCCTCGGAAGGCCCCACCTGAGATCTCGACGATGCACCCCTCTTCGATTCCAGAGGTAGCGGCTTTGGGTTCAAGGTAGGGGAGGACGTCCTCGAGCGGGGACTCGCCATCGAGTACCTTGCTGCAGTTCTTCAGTGGGGTCACGCCTACTCCGACCCTTCCAATCAGCTTCTGGACGTGGTGGAGAGCGGCAGCCTCGATGAAGATGTAACCCTTCATGTAATGGGGGCTCAATACGCCGAAGATCTTGTCTTGGATGTCCTCAAGGGAGCCGGTGCCGGAGAGTCTGGCTCGAATTTCTCCGGCCACGTTCTGCTCCTGCCCAATCGACGTCTTGAGGATATAGAGATAGGAGGCGACGTCGCCGTACATGTCCCGGAGCTGGGGCGTCGCGTACTCCTTCTTCTGTATGGCACCCGGGTCTACCCACTCGTGGTTCTTGTACAGGGTTCCGGGCCGGACTTCAGATTCGTTGGTGACGAAGAGGAGGGGGGTCACGTCGTTTAGGCGGTTCCCGAACTCCAGTCCGCGTGCCATGCCCGAGCGGACGCACTCCAAGTTCTCCGCCGGGATTCCGGTGCACTCAGTGACCCTGGCAACGACGGCGTCAGTATCGCTGGGTTCGCCTATTCCGTAGATGCCGTCCCAGGCACCAGGGAAGTCTGCGACTTCGTCGGCTCTCTGCATGAGCAGCACTTTCTCTGCACTCCGCAGGTAGACGGTGAAAGCCTCCGACATCCCGTCACCTCACCCCGTGAGCCAGCCGAAGAACGGAGGGAAGACGTTTACCATCAAGGCTAGGATGACGAAACCGATTGCGCCGAGCACGAACATCCCTATACCGCAGACAATGATAGTTTGGCGAAACTCTTGCTTGGACGGCTTCTTCGCCATCTTGAGAATCCTTGCGTAAGAGCCAGTCTGGAGACCCTTCACCCGACCCTCTATCTCGTCCTGCCAGGACTGGGCCAGTTCCTCTATCGGACCGACGTGGGACCTCTCTACAGCCATTGCTACACCTTGAAGCATCCCGGCGACCTACAGACTCCATTTAAGGACGACGGGAAGGACAGTATTGGGCCATCACGGAGGGCATCCACGCCACTAACTGACGAATTCGACAGTTCTACTGCGTAGGTTCCTCATTTGTGTGTGCAGGGAAGCCCCGTGAATTTGCTCGCTCTTGACGCCTGTGAGCACCAGAAGGACTCTGATTTCGTTGCCCATCGAATTGTCGGTCGTTACTCCCCAGATCATCCTCGCGTAGGGATTGATTCTCTCACGGATGATCTTGGCACACTGCTCGGCCTCACCGAGAGTCAGTCCGGGACCGCCGACCACGTTGACCAGCGCTCCCCGCGCATCGGAGATGTCGATGTCGAGCAATGGGGATCTCAACGCCTCCTCAGTCGCCTTATCGGCGCCCTCCTCAACGGTGGCCTCACCCAGACCGATCATCGCAACGCCCCCTCCGTTCTCCATGACCGAGCGGAGGTCTTGGAAGTCGAGGTTCACCACGCCCTCCTTGGCAATCATCTCAGAAACGCCGGAGATGCTCCTCATCAGGAGCTCGTCGGCCACCCTGAAGGCAGCGTCGAGCGGCAGGTCACGAACCCCTTCGACTTCCAGTAGCCTCTCGTTTGGCAGGACGATCACAGTGTCGCAAACCTCTCTCAGACGCTCCAGTCCCCACTCGGCGTTCTGGCGGCGAACCGCTCCCTCCGAGAGGAACGGGTAACTCACTACGGCGATAGTAAGCGCCTCCGAGGACTTTGCCAGCCTCGCGACGACGTGGGCACTCCCCGTGCCGGTGCCGCCGCCGAGGCCCGCGGTGATGAACGCGAGGTCGCATTCCTCAACTTCGGTTTTCAGCACACGCTCAGACTCGTATGCCGCCTGCTCGCCCTTCTCCGGGTCGCCCCCCGCCCCCCTGCCACGGGCGGAGCGACCGATCAGGACCTTGTTCTCGACGCTTACTCTCAGAAGGTGCTGGGCGTCAGTGTTGACCGCCATCCCTTTGACGTAATCACCATCGAACAAGCCCTCCTGCTCGAGTCGGGCGACTGTGTTGGATCCACACCCACCACATCCGAAGACTCGGATCTTCGGCTGTAGCGATTTCAAGAGGCCCTCAAGGTCCGGGTCATCATCGACCTCGGAGCTGGCTGGGGAGTGCCTTTCATCCCCCTGAAGCTCGAGAACCCTTTCGATAAGATGCTTCACAGCGCTCAGGCGCGTCGAAGAGAGGATAACCGTTGCCCCCGACCCGACGTTCCCAAGGCGTGTTTTCGTGGACGCCCAGACCGGCCATTCAGCCCAGCAGCCCGTTGCGGGTTCTGATGAACCGGACTAAGAAAGTGTAGACGCCGCCCCATGCGGAGATGGCTAGCGCGAACGTCATCCCATTGAGCTCGCCGTTGCCCAGAAGCAGCCAGTGTGCCTGCTCATGGACCTCCGAGACATCGATCCCCGTTCCTCCCGCCTGCGCCTGCCAAGCAGCGGCTAGCAGTCCGACTACTGTGAGAACTCCGCGGTCGGTACGGGAGAATCCACCGTAAATCCTGTCGAGTCCCACCGACTGGGCCTGCGTCCCCATGTATGATCCGAAGAGTGTCAGAAGTCCTGCGAGTAAGCCGCTGCTAAACTCGTCCACGAAGGCCGCGTTCATTCCCAGAGCCACCAGCAGCCCCACGTCGACGACGCGGTCTATGGTGTGGTCGAGGAAGTCACCGTATGGCCCGTCGACGCCCTGGTGCCGCGCCAAAGCCCCATCGAGCGCGTCGAGGAAGCCCGCAATCAGGCCCAGTGCCACCCCACCGACGATCGCCATCGCGCCCCTACTGTCGAGATCCGCGCGAGCGAGCAGGTAGAATGCAGCGAGGGCAAACACTAGGCTGGCCCAAGTCAGCAGGTTGGGATTGAGGTCGCCCATACTATTGACCAAGGGTTCGCTCGCCTTGGTCCAACGCTCCCTCATCTTCTCTAACACGCTATCCCTCCTGAACAGCTACCCAGTCGATTACTGAGCCGTGACTAGTCGTCTTGAAGCCATCTACCATCCAATTACCCAGAGCCGCGACAATACGCTCGGGGGAGTCGAGCGAGGTGTCGAACTCGATCCATGGTACGTCGCCGCGAGATTCGTTCCAAGCGCCCCCAAGCAGTTCCCAGTCGCAATTCTTCGAGGTCTTCTCCTCCGTGTAGCCCCTGGCGTTCAATCGACCTTCGAGCACGTCTGGAGGGCAACGCAGCACGACAACGGCGTTGACAGGGAGGTTGTGCGAGAGATGGCCATCGATGACGGTGTTCGTGTCAGGAGGCGTTCGCCACTCTTTCTCCAAGGATGCGGACAACGCCCTCAGATCAACCGGACGGGCGCCATCCAAGGGATCAACGACCCCAATGCAGCCGTGACGCTCTGCCAGTTGCTCGACTGATTCCACGGCCAGCCCAGCGCCTGCGAGCAGCTCAGCCACCGTCGTCTTGCCTGTCCCGGGAGTCCCGGTCAAAGCCAGTCTACGAGCACCCTCCACAAGACCCCCGCCACCTCGGGATGTCATGAACGCTCCGCGAGGCAGGCGCAACATTGACCACACCTCGGCCTCCGGGACGCAACGGGCAGAGCTATGAGCGGGGGCGAAGTCACCTGGATGCGCGCCTTCAATCCCGGGGAAACCAAGCTGAACCTGCTACTGCTCTCCCTTCCCATCACCCTCTACTTCGCCTACGTGTCAGATGACGAGACGATTGCCTTCTTCGCCTCTATGGTTGCTATCATGCCGCTCGCCTTCCTGATGGGCCGGGCGACCGAGGAGATTGCCCTGAGGACCTCGGAGGCGACAGGCGGCCTGCTCAACGCGACCTTCGGAAACGCCGCGGAGCTCATTATCGCATTCTTCGCCATTGTGACGGCCTACCAGGCCGGCCCAGGCACCACGACCGAGTCGACCATGGTTCACATCGTACAAGCGAGCCTGATTGGCAGCATTCTCGGAAACCTCCTGCTGGTCATGGGCCTGGCATTCGTATGGGGGGGCATCCACCACAAGGAACAGTCCTTCAGCAAGGCTCAGGTAAGCTCCAACGGCTCGCTCCTGCTCCTAGCGGTACTCACGCTGGCCGTCCCAACTGTTTTCCAAGCGACGGTCGGAGGGGAGGAGGGTGCGTCCGGCGTCGAGCGCCTCTCCCACGCTACAGCCATCATCCTCCTCGCCATGTACGCTCTCTTCCTGATATTCCAGCTCAAGACGCACGCTGACATGTTCGCGACCGACGGCTCCCATCACGAGGAGCCCGAGATGTCCATGCGGGACGCAGCGATCCTGCTGGTGATCGCCACCGTCCTCGTCTCTTGGATGGCAGAGATCCTAGTGCACTCCCTCGAGACGGCAGCCGAGGACGTCGGCCTTCCGTACCTCTTCATCGGAATCATACTGCTGCCGTTGTTCGGTAACGCGGCAGAGCACTTCACCGCCGTCACGGTGGCCGCGAAGGACAAGATGGACCTCTCGTTTGCGATTTCGGTCGGCTCAAGCACACAGATAGCGGTCTTCGTCGCCCCTTTGATGGTCGTGCTCGCTTGGGCATTGGGCGTGCCGCTGACTTTCGAGTTCGGAACCCTCGAGACCGTCGCCACCTTCCTCGCAGTGCTAATCGTCAACGCGATCGCAGCTGACGGTAAGAGCAACTGGCTGGAGGGTGCTATGCTGCTTGGCGCCTATGCCGTGCTCGCTCTCGCTTTCCTCTTCCACCCCTGATTCGTTAGTCCCAACCAAGTGAGCGTACGCGTCTCCACCGCCCCCCCTCGGATATGAACCAAGAAAACCACAGTTATAACCACTTGAGACGCAAGCCTAGGCATGGGGGGGAGAGACTCGCTGACCGACCTCGAGCGCGGCGACGAGGACTGCGTTCTGAGATTCGCCGATGGCGCTGCGTTTCGGGTTAGTTACCTTGGAATTCGCTCTCGCTGCCAGTGCGCTAACTGCAAGCCCCGTCAGGAGAACGAGCAACGTCGTCTGGAGCTCGAGGAGGAGGTCGCCCGACTCCGGATGGAGAAGCCCAGAGTCCAACCCATGGGCCGCTACGGCATCCAGTTCGAGTGGCCATCCGGGTGCTCGATGGGCATCCACTCCTTCAGTCACCTACGAACGGTCGCCGAGGAGTTCGGCACTCCCGTCTGAGTCCGAGCGACCCTGCCGAAGGTGTCAAAGGCAGTGTGCCGGTCCCCCGGCCATCGAGGCAGCGGGTACCCCCCGTTGTTACGGTGGCGATGGAATGGCTGCGGACGAACCGAAGGCTGTCGAGCCCGAGCTCGACGAGGAGGACGAGTGGCAGCTCTACGCATCTGCCGGATACGCGTCGACAGGTTTCATACTCGATGAGACGGAGGTGGTCGAGGATAAGCAGCCTGACGATGTCTGGTTCGACGGCGACGACTTCGACTTCGAGGGTACCACGGTCAACTGGGATGCGCCACCATGCCCGGCCCCCCTTGGTATCGCCCACCTAATCAAGATCGGAGTCTGCGATTTCTGCTTGCATCGCATCGGCGGACGCAGGAGCGACGAGCGAGGAGCTGAGTCAGGCGCAGTGCTCAGGCGGGAGGCCTACGTGCGCGACGAGGAGCTTCCATCCAAAGTGACTCAGGACTTCTGCCCGCTTTGCGAGAACCTTTTCGAGGACATCGGCAATATCGTGGAGCGGGTTTCCGAGTCCCTGTCTGGCACGGAGTACTCGACAATCCAGTTCGGCATCCACCTGCCCAAGGACCTCATTCAGGAGGAAGACAGGATTCGCAGCAAGTACGGAGCCCCTGGATCTTATCCACTGAAAAGCGCGCTCGTCGAGGCGATTCACCACCGAATCAGATCTGTCAACGATCGAGTGGACTTCGTCAAGGAGAGACCTGACATCATGGTCCTCATCGATGGGCTGACGCTCAGAGTAGACGTCGATATCAGACCCCTCTTTCTCTACGGGAGGTACAGGAAGATGGTACGCGACCTTCCGCAGACCCGTTGGCCGTGCAGAGCCTGCAGAGGAAGGGCGGAGGGCTGCGAGTCCTGTGATGGGACGGGGCTGCAGTACCCCGACTCTGTTCAGGACCTTATCGGAGAGCCCATCAGAGAGGCTCTCGATGCCCACGACACGTCATTCCACGGAATGGGCCGGGAGGACATTGACGTCAGATGCTTGGGTTCTGGACGCCCATTCGTTCTCGAGGTCAAGCGACCGTCCAAGCGCGCCCACTCCCTAGACGACTTGGTCGTCAGAGTCAACGAAAACGCTTCGGGCAAGGTCGAGATCGATAGTTTGAGTTGGTGCGACCGCTCTAAGGTCCACAAGGTGAAGCAGTCTAGGTCTGAGAAGACATACACGATTCGTTTCAAGGCCGAGGACCTCGCCGACGAGGAAACGGTCACCAGCGCTATCTCCAGCCTCTCCGGGGTCGTTATCGACCAAGAGACCCCGAAACGCGTCTCCCACAGGAGAGCAGCCAAGACTAGGCGTCGAAGAGTCATCTCCGTTGGCAGCATTTTGGTTGAAGGGGACGAGGTCCAGTTCTCCGTTCGTTGTGAGGCGGGGACGTACGTGAAGGAGCTCGTGCACTCCGACGAAGGGCGCACGGTGCCCTCGGTGCAAAGCGCGATCGACCGCGAGTGCGAGGTCCTATGGCTCGACGTCGAGGAGATACACGCTGACTGAGGGCTGTGCAGACATCCGAGTCCTTAAGAACGCCCGACAGGTCGCCCGATTTCGCAAGCAAAGGACCGATGAGAGCATGGTCACTCGAACTCAAGGATCACGACGGGGCACTCGCAGCATTCTGCGAAAGGGCAAGAGGGACCGCAGGAGGCTCTACATAGGCCGCGTCATGCACTCTTACGAGGATGGTGACAAGGTCGCGATCGTGCTTGACGGCGCCCAACAAAAGGGTATGCCACACCGACGTTTCCAAGGTCGTACCGGTATCATCACCGGAACCCAGGGGAGGGCTTACGTCATCAGGGTCTCAGACGGTGATATGGAGAAAACCGTCGTCGCCAGGCCAGAGCACCTGAAACCAATAGAATAGGTGAAACCATGGCAGATAGGGAGTTCGTCGACTACGCGACCGTCCGGGATCTGCTGGTGGATGCGAGGGTACGCAGGGGGGAAATCTCCTACGAGCAGACCATGGCGCTCCAACACGCAGAGTGGAAGGCCAGTGCGGGAGGGCATCCGACTGGGGACCTCAAGACCGATCCCAAGGTCTTCAACAACCTCTTCGACGCACTGATGGAGAACGAGAAGCTGACTCAGCATCCTGATATTTGCTCGAAAATCGCAGAGCTCTCGCCACTGTCAGTGGCTGATATGAGGGTCATCATCGCCAGCAAGAGGATAGCGATGGACACTGCCGAGATTGAGGAAGTCATCACGATTATTCGCCAGCACGTCCTCTGAGCTGATTTTCCGGGCAATAACCTAACAACTCACTTCATGAGGGAGAACTTGTCTGAGGGGCATGAGGGTCATGCAGCCGACAGATGGGCAAGAAGCCGACGAGGAGCCGAAGGGCCCCTACGACGACGAGACGCATCTCCGTGTCCTGGGCATTCAGGAGAGGAGGCCTATGGGGCATGAGATCCAATGCATCACCGAGCCCTCACTTCACATCGTCAGGTCTAGGGTGAATGACGTTAATGGCGTGGAGATCGGGAAGGCAATCACCCTACCGTCGGACCATCTGGGCCCTCTCTCCGAGGTCCGTCTAAAGGATTTGAGCGGATCTGCTCAGCAGGAGATAGTCGCTGCGTTGAGCGCGTCCGTAATAGCCGACTTAGACCGTCACATAGGCTTCTACAATCGCGCCAACAACCTATCGCTGAAGTTCCACGCCTTTCAACTGCTTCCTGGAATAGGCAACTCGAAGGCCATCCAGATGGTGCAAGCCAGGGGTTTGGCTGGATGGAGCTCGTTCGAGGAAATCGACGAGGCCTGCGGAATCGACTCCGTTAGACTGCTCGCCGAGCGATACCTCAAGGAGATGCGGGACGTCGCTCAGACTCCCCGCTTACTTGATTTGCTGGTACGCTCAGAGCTGTGACACGTGCAGACACTGGAAGACCTCGACACCCGCCTGCTGGTGGACCTGCTTCGTGACAGGTCTCGCCCGAGGAAGTCGCTCGGCCAGCACTTTCTCATAGACGATGATGCCATCGAGCGAACCATCGGACTTGCAATGGAATCTGATTGCCCATTGAGCGAGAACTCCCACGTTCTCGAGATCGGCCCGGGACCAGGGTCGCTCACTCTCGCGCTACTGCGATCCAGTGCCCGAGTCACCGCCCTGGAAATCGACCCGGAGTCAGTCTCTCACCTACAACGGGTATTCGGTCGTACCGAATGCGAGATTGAAGTTCGTGAGGTGGACGCGATTTCTGCCGCTTGGCCCACAGAAATCACGCACGTGATCTCGAACCTCCCCTACCAGATCTCCAGCCCTGTGCTGGAGAGAATTCGAGTGCACCATGCCAAGGACCCTCTGAAACTGGTGATCCTGCTCGTACAGGACGAGTTCGCTGCTAGGATGGCAATGTCCACAGCGCCCTATGACATGGGTCCCCTGGGCCTGAACCTGTGGCTCGATTTCGAGGTTGTTTTGGACAGGAGGATTGCTCCGGACTCGTTCAGTCCCTCTCCACGCGTACACTCGAGGCTAGTGACCCTTCGACCTGTGGTTCGCCCAGAGACGGAGGAGCTAGACAAGGCATTGTTCAGAATCACGACCAAGCACTGCTTCGCCTATCGGAGGAGAAAGCTCAGGACCCTTCTCTCCGAGTCCCCCCTCAGGCTATCCCGCGTGAGTGGTTGGCACAAGGGGCGCTGGGGTGCAGCTATAGCGGCTATGCAAGACTCCGAGATCGAGGGACTACCCAGCGGTTGGTTAGATATGAGACCCGAGAACCTGGAGGCTCTCGACTGGGTGACCCTCATACGTCGACTTTCGTCAATGTAACTCATTATCCAGCAAATTGACAGCGACTTGATAGAGGGCCCCCTCTTGGGCACAGCAAGGCCGGGGGCGTGCGAGAGACCCAGGTCCATGGAAGGGATTGAATGGCAAAGAAGGATACCTATCTCGCCCTTCTGAGAAGGGGCATCGACGAGACGACTGCGCAGCTCCTCGCAGATGGCGGCATAAAAATCGGGGATCTCAAGCAGTTAGATCCCGAGACTCTGGTCAACAACTACGGCCTCAAGAAAGAGGTCGCAAAATCAGTTCTCGATGCCGTCATGTCTGGACCCCGGTCATCCAGCAGGCAGCGTTTCCTAGCAGATGTCCTGTCTGATGACCAAAAGAAGGTAGACAAGATCGAGGAACAGCGGTTCAAGCGAGAGCAGAAGGACATCTACGCCGAGCTGCAGGAGAAGAAGGAGCAACTCAGGCTTGCTAGGGTAGAGGCCTTCAGGAACAAGAAGTTGGTCATGAACAGGCTCGGGAAGACCATCGAGCTAATCGTGAAGCTAGAGAACAACCTAGATGACGAGTCCAAGGACGAACAACGGTCCAAGATCAGGGATCAGTTGGAGACCAGGGGGCTTGAGGCTGCGAGGGACCACGAGATGCTCGACTTAGTCGGGACTCCTCAGGACATCGTCGACTTCCGCAGGAAGATCGCTCCAGTGCTCTGCCTCCATGCTTGCCCGCACTGCGGCGAGGAAATCGATCCTCGAGGTAGTAATGTCATGGACAGCTCGTCCGATTTCTCGTTCATCTGCTGGGATTGTGAGGAAGAGTTCCACGCATCCATGGCCCATGTCGTCGGAGGACGCCTGGACAACGGGTCGAGAATCAAGATAGACCCTAACATCAAGCCTCGGATGCCTGTGGTAAAGCCCCCCCAGAAGGACAAGTCGAAGTCGATTGCCGACCTTATGAAGAGGGACCTCGAGTCAGCAGGCGCCTCGGCGGAGGAGTTGGAGGCCGCTCTCCAGTCGAGCACCCTCACGGGAGTCCTGATGAGCATCGATGAGTGGATCGACCAGACCATCGCCGCCAAGGGCTACATACAAGCCCAGGAAGATAGGGAGGAATTCATCATCGCTACCGGAGCCGGCGCCACGAAGTTCAACAAGTGGATGAAGAAGGCCGGACTGCGCTTCAACAAGCAAACTGGACGTTGGACTCGCTGGGAAGACCGGTGAGGCCCCCCAATGTCGGAGGACTCTCCAGTTATTCGGTTCTACCGTGGCACGGCGATCATCGGTACCGCTCCAGCAGATCCTGAGACCCCTTTGGTGGAGATTGCCGAACACGCTGGCGTCACGATTCCAACCAGTTGCACTTCTGGCAACTGCGGGACCTGCTTGGTTAGGCTGGTCCGAGGCACGGTTGAGCTTCCAGAGGAGATTCCCCCCGGCTTGGACGAGGACCTGATAGCCGATGGCGGTATCCTAACATGCTGCCTGTATCCATCGGGTTCCTGTGACATCGACGTCATTCCCCCACTGTAGGCGAGTCCATGGCTGACTGGAGCGACCCAGAGCTGCTGAAAGCACTCGCAATTTCGATCATCGGTCTCGGCGTGGGATTGTGGTGGATCTCAGGAAGAATCCGCTCGAAACTTAAGGAGGTCGAGGAGCGACAGAGCAGGCGCTGGGGAGATTCCGCAGACACTCATTCCGACGAGTAGCTACTTCAACTCGTTCACAGCGGCAGTCCAACGGTCAGATTGGGGAACCCCGACCACCTCTACGTGACACGCGAGCACGTTCTTCTGCTCCTTTACCGCCCTCCTGAGATCAATCAAGTCATCTAGGCAGCAGGGGCAGTGTGGATGCGGGGGCCGTATCCAGAGTTCCACAATGCCAGCGTCATCGACCTGTACACCCTTGAGGATTGAGGGGTCGATGATTGGCTTACCATGGGGTTCGTGGCGGTGCCTGAGGATGCGGGCGAGGCGCCTTTGGACGTCCGCCTTGGTACGGCTCACGAGTTGTCGCGGACGACGTCGGACATAGGCCTAATCCTCACAGGTCGAGGACGTCCTTGAGCCAAGTCACCGCATCGTCTACGTTCGCTAGGTCAGCGACGACGTCCTCCCTGCGGTGGTCAAGTGCCCTCCCTGCTAACTCGCTCGACCATCCCCCAGTAGAGGACATGGCGGCCACAGGCTTGTTGATCTGCCATGCGAAGGCTATCTCGGAGAGAGTGCCCGAGCCACCTCGGATGGCTATGCACGCATCTCCGGCACGGGCGACTAGCATGTTGCGGAACAGTCCAAGGCCAGTAGGGATTACCACGTCGACGTAGGGGTTTGCCGCGTCTGCATCGTCCATGGGAATGATTCCAATGGTGTCCCCGCTCTGGTAGCCATCGCTATACCGAGCCCCTCTGCACACGGCAGTCATCGATCCCCCAAGGCCACCGCAGGCTACTCTGCATCCAAGATCTACTATGGCTTTGCCGAGCTCTTCGCAAAGGGCCTCAGTCTCAGGGACGTCAGTGAGGTCGTTCGAGCCGAAAACCGAGACTATCGGCCTCTCACGCATGTCACCACTCCGTGACCAGGGGGAAGTCTGCACCAGAAGTTAGGCACTCCATACCATCATCTGTCCTCACCCAGGTGTCCTCGGTTCCAATGGCGCCATCGGAGTGAATGACCTTGGGCTCGATCGCCATGGTGCCTCCGATGGCGAGGGGACGATCGAAGCCACGGGCGACGACCGGGGTCTCATCTAGCTCGAGGCCGACCGAGTGTCCTAGGAAGCTCGCCTGATCTGGGGCCATGCCCATGAGGTGTTCCGCATGACCCAACTCTGCTGCCAGACTGCTGCCCCTGTCCCATGCGGATGAGCAGTCATACCCCTTGCCCAGGCTTTCCACCACGGAAGCCCCGACTTCCACCATGTCATCCAGCCTGCTGGTCCAACCCCCGGAGAGCGAGCCTGCGCTGAACATTCGCGTGCAGTCGGAGACGTAGCCTCTGTGGACGTGCACTATGTCAACGAGGACAGGCTCGTTTCTCGCGACCTTGGCGAAACCGGCGCCAAGTGATGATATCGGGCTGGCACCGAGCCCTCCCACAGCCGAGTCGAAGTACGAGGGTACCGCTCCTGAGCGACCTGCGGCGATGACCACCCTATCGCAGTCCATCGGCCATTTACGCATGCGGATCCTGCCCCCGAATCCAGCTGACCTGCTGACCTCGTCGGCGGCTCCAGCCATCTCTAGCTCGGTCTTGCCCAAGCCGCCGCAATCCCGAATCTCCTCGAACATCGAGCGGTTGACCTCGCCGCTCTCGCGAATCATGGAAATCTCCCAATCGGACTTGGTTTCCCTCAATGCGAAGAGCAGTTTGGTACAGTCATCGCTATTTCCGCGAAGCCCACCGAGTTTCGAGTCGAAATAACTCCAGTGCTCGTGAGGGATCTTTCCCGCTAGGAACCCGGGACCGCGCGTGCATCCGGCCTCTAGTAGCGATGCTTCGAGGTCGCCCATCCGAGGGTGCGACTCGACGATGTGGGGGCAGTTGCCCCCACCGGCCTCGTACTCCGCCCTCTCGAGCGATCGTCGGACCCAGTGTCTTGCCTCGATGCCAGAGCCATCGGCACCAATCAGGATAGCGGAGTTCTGACGTCCCCCAGCTAACCAGTAGAGCTCGACGGGGTCGTCGATGTATACTGACTCAATCCCTGCTTCTGCAAGACTGATGGATAGTTTGGACTGCCTAGATTCAAGCTCCGAGACAGGCACACGCCAGTCTTGTCCGCCGGGGCCAGTGAGATTGGATGGATCCCATTCCACATT
>JAYZFV010000048.1:0-7544 GCA_036336595.1 Thermoplasmatota archaeon
CCGGGTCAAGGCCGATCGCAGCGGCGATAGCGCGGCAGTATGAGATGTCCAGACCCGAGCGCACGCCCGTGCCCGAGTCTAGGTACCCCATTCCGTACTGGGTCTCCTTGACCCCGCATATCATGTAGTCTCGTTCTACGATTAGGTCGAGGGTGCTGGTGCCACCCAACTCCCTTATCGTGTTGTTGAGTTCGCTTGCGAGGGCCTGCAGGGAGTCGATCTCAGCCTGCATCTCGGCCAGCAGGGATGCGATCTCTGAGAGCGCGGCGGCCTTCTCCGCCTCTAGGGCTGCGATCTCTGAGAGCGCGGCGGCGTTGGCCGCCTCTAGGGATGCGACCTGTCCCTCTAGAGCGGATTTGAGGGCATCGAGGACCAGCAAGTCAGACGCTTGGGCGTGGATGGTGGAGTCCTTGGTCATGTTCTGCAAATTGAGGTATGCCACCTGCGAGTTCAGACTCGCTATCTGCGCCTCCAAGACGAGGATCTGGGCGTTGAGGGATGAAATCGTGGCCTGGTGGCTCGCGATCGTTGCCTCGTGGGTAGCAATAATCTCGCTGAGGGAAGCCCCTAGAGCGGTTGTGTTGTCTTTGTCGGACTGGGCCGAGGCCTCCAGTTCGTCTATCCTCTCCTGGTACGGGCCGACGTCCTCGCCGGAGCAACCGGCGAGAGATACTGCAGTCATCATCAGAGCCATTAGAATGGCAATTGCCTGTTTCATGGTCATCGAGGGAGGCGGGGCCTAATGGAAATATTCCCGGCAGGAGGATGGTGCTAGTGGGCAAGACGCCGCACGTGAGGGAAGAGTCAAGGCCGGTAGCGGCTTGTTCCCACCATGGTCAAGGTATCCGGATGGGCCCTCCCCAAGGCACGCTCGAAAGGGCCCCCGTTCATCACCAAGTCCCAGATCGCCGCAGTCCTCGAGCAGGTCGGCGTCCTGCTAGAGCTGGACGGTGCCAACCGCTTCCGAGTCATCGCCTACCAAAACTCCAGCCGAGCCCTCGCATCGCTGGAGGAGGATCTGCTGACAGTGGTGCTCGAAGAGCGCCTCACCGAGGTCAAGGGGATTGGCAAGGGAATCGGCGGGCTGATCTCAGAAGCGGTACTGGAGGGCACCTGGGGCGGCCTAGAGGACCTGTATGGCAGGATTCCCCCCGGCCTGATAGAGATGGTAGGCATCCCCGGGCTCGGCCCCAAGAGGGCCAAGCTGCTCTACGACGAGCTCGGAATCGACTCCGTGGAGACCCTAGGGGTCGCGTGCAAGCAGGGGCACGTCGCGCCGCTGCCGGGGTTCGGAAAGAAGAGCGAGCAGAAGTACCTCGAGGGCATCGAGCTCCTGCGCCGCTACCAAGGGCGCAGCAGGATGGACGTCGGCCTGCTCTACGGACAGGCCCTCGAGGAGCGGATCGCGCAGATACCAGGTGTGAGAAGGGCCCAGCTAGCCGGCAGCGCCCGCAGGCGCAGGGAGACCATCGGGGACCTCGACATAGTGGCGGGCGCATACCCCGTCGACCATGATGCGATAACAGAGGCCATCCTCGCCCTTCCCGGCATCGCCGAGGTCAAGGGTCACGGCGAGTCGAAGGTCAGCCTCATCCTCGAGGCCTCGATGCTTGGTGGCTCGGTCGGGGGCGGCTCGGTTGACGCGCAGCTCTCCGAGGCGCTGGTCGAGCGCAGCAGCGATGCCACCATCGATGCGCAGGTCCGCATCGTAGCACCCGCCGCCTTCCCGTTCACGCTCGCGTACTTCACGGGCTCGAAGGAGCACAACATTCGGATGCGCCAGGCCGCCATCGACCGCGGCTTGCGCCTCAACGAGTTCGGCCTCTTCCCCGAGGAGGCGGCTGGCGATGCCATCGGCATGGAGGCGGCCCGACACACCCTGCCATGCACCGACGAGTCCGACATCTACGGCCACCTCGGTATGGGCTTCGTGCCGCCCGAGCTCCGAGAGGACACGGGGGAGGTCGAGGCTGCCGCGTCCGGTGACCTTCCGAGGCTTATCGAGCCCGGCGACCTCAAAGGCGCGCTGCACAACCACACCACCGCCTCCGACGGCACAGCGACGCTCGCGGAGATGGCGGATGCCGCCATGGCCCTGGGCTGGGAGTACCTCGGGATAGCCGACCACTCGGAGGTCCTGAACATAGGAGGGCGCCAGATAGGCGTGCCTTCCGGCGAGGTGGCCGTTCAAGGGGAGGCCATTCGGTCGCTCAACGAGGCATGGTCCGACGAGGGCACTGACTTCCGGCTACTGCACGGCTCGGAGTGCGACATCCTCGTCGATGGCAGCCTGGACTACCCCGAAGAGGTCCGCGCCTCGCTCTCGCACGTGGTCGGCAGCGTCCACGCGCTCGGCAGTTGGCGCGGCCGCGACGAGGTCGCGAACACGGAGGCTCTGATCGCCGCTGTCGAGGATCCCACTTTCACCATCCTCGGCCATCCCACAGGGAGGATCCTACAAGGTAGGGAGGGCTTTCCAGTGGACCTGCATGCGGTGCTCCGCAGGATGGGCGAGCTGAACGCGGAGGGCGAGCTGAGGGCGGTGGAGATCAACGCCTCGCCCTACCGCCTCGACCTCGACTGGCGCCTGTGCAGGTTCGCCAAGCAGCAGGGCGTGCCGGTTTGCATCAACCCGGACGCGCACGACGTGGATGGGCTACAGAACGTCTGGTTCGGCACGCAGGTTGCTCGCAAGGGCTGGCTCGAGGCCTCCGATGTGCTCAACACTAGGAGCGGCGCCGAGATGGAGGACCTGTTCGGGCTGTGACGAACCTTCATCACGGTGTTTCCTGAGGGCTCGACATGGGCGTGGGCCGCGCGTTGGTGTTCGCCCTCTTCGCTATTCTCCCCGGCGTGCTGCTGTCGCTCGTCGGATGGGTGCTGAGTGGCAGCCCCAAGACCTGGAACAACAGCCTCTATCTCGCGTGCTACGCCCCCTTCTTCGGTTGCGTGGCAGCCGGCTTCTACCTGGGATGGAGGTCGGACGATGAGGTGGAGATGGAGGTCTGATCTTGCGTAGGGCTCAGAAGGCTGAGCGTATCGGGCACCAGCTGGACGATCTCTATCCTGAGACACCTATACCCCTCGCCCACTCGGATCACTACACCCTGCTCGTGGCCGTTATGCTCTCAGCCCAGACAACGGACAAGAAGGTCAACGAGGTCACGCCGAGGCTCTTCGAGGCGGCTGGCTCGCCCGAGGAGATGGCGGCACTGCAGGTCGATGAGATTCACGACATCATCCGCGAAATCGGACTCGCCCCGACCAAAGCGCGCAACCTCCGTCGGATGGCCGAGCAGATTCTCGAGGACGGCGGCGGCGTGCGCCCGGACTGGGACTTCCTGGAGTCGCTCTCCGGCGTCGGGCACAAGACGGCGAGCGTGGTGATGACCCAGGGCTTCGGTGTGCCCGCGTTCCCCGTGGACACGCACATACACAGACTCGCAGCCCGCTGGGGCCTGTCAGACGGGCGCAACGTTGCGAAGACCGAGCGCGACCTCAAGGCAGTGTTTCCCGAGAGCACTTGGGCGCGCCGCCACCTGCAAATCATCTACTTCGGTCGCGAGCGCTGCCCAGCCCTGAGGCACGATTTGAGGGCGTGCCCGATATGCTCGTGGGCTGCCACCAAGAAGCGCATTCGCGAGGAGATGGGGGCTTGAGGATGCCAGCCTTGATGAGCGGAAGGCATGACGAGGGGGCATGGCGCTAACCGAGTTGGCAGTGGGTGACGCCGCACCGGACTTCGAGGCGAGAATCACGGATGGCACTACAATCCGCCTCTCGGAAATCCTTGCTTCCGACGAAGGCGTGATCCTGTACTTCTACCCACGAGACGACACTCCCGGGTGCACGATCCAGGCCTGTGACTTCCGTGACGGTTTCGGGATTTTCTCAGGAAGCGGTTGGCGTGTGATCGGGGTTTCCACAGATAGCGCCGAGTCGCACCAGAAGTTCATCGACAAGCATGGTCTGCCATTCGAGCTAATCGTTGATGAGGAGGCCGAGCTGCACGAGTCTTATGGCACCTGGAGAGAGAAGAACATGTACGGCAAGACGTACATGGGCACCCTTCGCTCGACCTTCGCGATCAGCAGCGATGGCACCCTCGAATGGGTCGAATACGGAGTGAGGGCAAAGGGTCACGTCGATGGGCTCGTGGAATCTCTAGGAGTGGGGTGATCGGATGGACACCGCCGCGCGCCGCAGGCTGGTGGAGGCCTTCCTGCAGCGCTGTGTGACCTACGCGAACGCCTCGATCGAGCGCAGGCAGCAGCGCGGTGATGACGAGGCGGAGATCGCCAAGTGGGTGGCCTACAGGGACTTCACCGAGCACGCGGTCATGGAAGTCGCTTCTGGCGAACTCGACTCTTGGCTCGAGGACGATGAGGACTAGCTCAGGCCTCGGACGACTCGGGCAGCTGGCTCCACCCTGCGGTGCCCAGCCTGTGCTTGTGCGTGTCGACCCTCATCCTCGCCCCAGCGATCATGAGCAGCTCGTCCGTCTCGTTCAGAGCGAAAACTGGCAATCCAGTGCGATTGCCCAGATCCTGGACCCTCCTGCCGCATACGGACTGCTGGCTTGGCATGTGGTTGAGGGAGGTCAGGTCGACGATCATCATATCCCCCATAGCGAGGTTCTGCTCGGCCCCGTCGAGGGGGAGTCTGTGCAGGTCGTCGGGCTGGAGGTAGATGACCCTGCGAAGGGGCTTCTGTGTCATCCTCTCAGTGCGGTCGGACCACTTAATGTCCCCGAGGTCGTGGAACCTGTTGCCAGCCTTGGGGCCGGGATCGACGGTGACCTTGCTGCGACCGCCCCTCCTCCTGGGGGTGGCGTTGGGGTTGGGCAGGCCGAGCAGCCTGAAGAGATTGACCACGGCGCGCCCGAGGTCTACTCCTCAAAGAGTGCTTCGATGTCCCCTTGGTCTAGGGCCTCGTTTAACGAGCCCTGCTCGCTCACCGGATCCTCGGTCGCGCTCTCGGGCTCGGGGGGATCGGGTCTGCGGCCCGTAAGCTCCTCGAGCACGTCGTCGAGCTCTGGCAGGATGTCTTGTGCAGTTGGCTCGCTGGGAGGCTCTGGGACTGGCGCGGGGGCCTCATCAGGTTGCTGCAGTGGCTCAGTCCCGGGGAGGTCGAAGGCCGCATCAACGTCAACCGGGGGCTTGGACTGGGATAGCCCCTCGGATTCCTCCTCGATGGAGAGCAAGCGCTGCACGGCGTAGCCGATTCCCGCTAACACCAAGATGATGAGTGCGAGTAGTGGGAGGTTCGTCTGAATGTTCTCACCCAAGCTGAAAGGAGCCTCCTCGACCTCGATGTCCATGGTGACTGAGTGGCTCTCGCCGTCGTCGTCGGTCACGGTCAGCTTCGCCTGCTTCATGCCCCCGGAGTCGTAGGTGAACTCGATCCATCGGCCCTGCATGTCGACATCGTTCTCCGGGTTACCGTCACCGTCCGAGTCGACTGTGACATCCAAGTCCCAGTGGAACTCCATGCTCTCGAGGTCGAGCGCCGAGTCCACGGTCCCATTGGCTGAAAGCACGATGCTATCGCCCTCTGTGGGGTTTACGACGCTGGCAGAGGCCATTGCCGTGGGTGGGGCGTTCATCACCTCGATGGCGATTTCCACCGAGTCGGACTCGCCGTCGTCGTCGGTCACGTGGAAGACTATGAAGTCGGGAGCAGTGGATGCATCGGGCCATGAGTGCACCAGAATATGGGAGGGGGCATCGCAGTCGTTTCTCGAGTCGCCGTCGGAGTCCGCATCGTCGTTAGGGTGCAAATCGAAGCACTGAACGAGGCTGGGCATGTCGTTCGCGGTGTCGGTGACTCCGACGTCAATCGCCACCTGCTCGTCCTCCTCGACTTCAGGCACCGGGGCTATGGGGGCTATGGAAGGGGGGACGTTCTCGACTTGGATAGGGACGATCAGCATCTCGGTCCCCTCGCCGTCGTCGTCGAACACCTCCAGGGTTGCAAGTTGCATGCCCGACGCGTTGTAGCTGTGGTTGACGATGCTCGACCTCCCGACGCTGGTGTGGTTCAGCTCAGGCTGGTTCTCCGCGTCGGGCCTCCAGATGTGGAGCAGGGAGTCGAGGTCGTTGCTCGAGTCCTCGGCCTGACCCACCAGGGTGATGGCATCGCCCTCCTGCACGATGTAAACGCCTCGACTGTCCGTAGCGAGCCTGTTCGGACCCATCCATACCTCTGCCTGGGGGTCGTGGGGAGCTGCGTTGCTGACGGTAACGGTGTGAGAGGCCTGAGTGATTTCCCCGTCGTCATCGGTGGCTAGGACCTCGATCGTGTATTGCCCCTCGGCCATCGGCGTCACCGTGCACGCAAGGCCGACCTGGCCCTCATTGCAAGCGGAACCCCACAGGATGTCGACCGGAGCGGAGGGGGTCTGGGTATCAGCGTCGCTCCTGTTGGTGATTCTGAAGGTGATGGGGGAGGTCACTTGGACCCCCTCCTCGTCCGCCCCCAAGGTGATCTCGGGCGGGCGGTTGTGGACTATGATGGAGGATGAGGTGGATGCGTGGTCGTTCTCCCCGTCCGAGACCACGAGAGTTACTGCGAACTCGCCATCGTCGTTCCAGCTCCATTCGTAGACACAGTCGTCCTCCAGCGCCGTCTCGATCTGGCCGTTCGCCCGCTCGACCCTGAACTCACACTCCAGCGTACCCCCGTCGGGGTCGTGGGAACCGCTACCATCGAGCGACACCTCATCGAGAGTGAGTGTCTCCCAGAGCGCGATGAGGTTTGCCAGCGGCAGGGCTCCGATGTAGAGCACGAAGACGCCGTTGTTGTTCGAGCGGTTCCCGTCCTCGCTGATCTCCTCTTCGGGGTCGGCAACGAAATCGATGTATACGTAACCGAAGGACTGAGATGCTGGTACGGTCCAGTTGATCTCGACCCTGGCTTCCTCGAGGCTGGCTAGAGAGGGTACGTAGCCGTTGACCACGGATCCGTCGGGGGCATTGATCCTCAGCGAGGAGGCGGGAGAAGAAATGAGCCCCCTATTGAGGACTGGGACGGAGAAGGTCAGCGTGTCCCCGATGATGGCATTGAAGCCGACGTTTGGGTCGAGAGTAAGGGTGCCGTTGCCTCGATGGCGCTGCACCGTGACCGCCTCTGACCGGGTGACCAAGTCGATCTCGTGGACGTCGCTGTCGATGAGAATGGAGCGCGCTCCCAGGACATCGTCGTCTTGGATCCAAGCCAGCAGGCCGTGGCTGCCGAGCTCACCGACGCCGACGGAGTCATCGTGGGAATGTCCTGTGTCGAACGTCAGGTGGTAGGAACCGTTCTCGTCGGTCGTGATGTTCTGCACGACCTGTTCCGCCTCGTACCTGAACTGGAGGGCCTGGTCGCTGACTGGCTGGCCTTGGCTTGAGACGTTGATCCACGCTGAGATCTCGATGTCAACCGGCGCTAGGGGGTACTCGATGTCGATTGAGACCTCGGTGTTCCTCTGGGTCTGCTGGTATGACACCAGCTCGTGCACCGCAGTGAATCCGAAGCTCTGCAGGTATGAGCTCTTGATGTCT
>JAYZFV010000049.1:0-3497 GCA_036336595.1 Thermoplasmatota archaeon
TCGAGTTGCTGCTGACCATCGACCCGGGGCGCTCCGCCAGCGATCGCATCATCGCTTGGTCGCGACGCCTGGCTCTCGAAAGAAGGGCCTCGGTCAACGCGAGATTCCTCTTCGGCGAGCCATCGACCAGCCTGTGGAGGGTGTCCTCGTACAGGCCCCTGTGAGGCTCTAGAAGGTGGAGGTGGATTCGCAGCTCGGTTGGTGCGTGGTCCAGCAGAGGCATGCTGCCATCACCGCTCACCAGATGCAGCGCGTCGGCCTCTGAGAGTGCCTCGGCCAGCCCATCGCAGGACGACCATGCCTTCGAGGCGGTACTGCGTCCAGTGTCTAGGATCGTTGACAGCGAATCCGTGGGGAGGTCCCACGGCTGGTCTGGGCGAATCAGAGGAATTCCCTCGTGCATGCAGACCTCGCTCAGTTCGGGGACCGGGTGGATTGTGGCCATGCGAACCGAGAACAGCCTGTTGAGGGCGGGGAGCACCCTCATCAGGTCGCGCTCTCCTCCTCCCATAGCCCCGAAGGCGCCCTTGGCGACGAGCAGGACCGGCTTGTCAGATTGCTCGCTCATCCTATCGCCCCACTACCCTTCGGTAGACCTCGAGCACGCTGTCGGTGACGGATGGCCAAAGGTATGACTGTGAGGCCGCGACTCCCCCGGCCCCCCATCCAGCTAGCCTGTCCGCATCGGCTCGAGACACCTCGGTCATCGCCGAAGCCAGCGACGCGGGGTCCTCCATCGTCACCGAGAGGCCGGAGCCGGCCTCGTCGACCAGCGCTCCGAGGCCGTTGACGTCGGCCATGACGACGGGAGTCCCGGAGTGCATGGCCTCGAGCAGCACCGTTGGGAGGCCCTCGAACCTCGAGGGGATGACGACCGCTGTCGCGTTCTCGTACAGCCATCGCTTCTCGGCATCCGAGACCAGTCCCAGGACCGAGACCGAACCCTTTGACTTCGCCTGCGCATGCCGCCCGTCCAGCCAATCCGCCAGCTCGCCTTTCCCAGCGATCGCCAGATCGAAGCCGGGCTCGCCATCGCACGCGTCCATGGCATCCATCAGAACGTCGACCCCCTTCTGCTCGCTGAGCCTGCCGACGAAGGCCAGCAGAGGCCTGCTAGGGTCCCTGCCTGCTAGCGCTGCGGGCGCTTCGGCAGCGTCCTCGACGGGCGAGAACCCGTTCGGGATCACATCGAGGCTGCCTTTGACGCCCTTGTCCCGGAGCAATTGCTCGAAGTGAGGCGTCAGGACGATCCTCGCGTCCGAGGCGTGCAACGTCCTGCGTCCCTGCATGGCCCACCTGACTCGCTTTAGCAGCCTGCCCGTTGCCGTCCTCTTGATGTAGTCGTTGTGATATGTGGTGACGACCGGCTTGCCGGCGCGTCGTGCCTTCGCCAGGGTCCTGCGAATCAGCACCGGGAGGGTGTCGTGGAGGTGAACCACGTCTACATCGCCGAGGTCGAGGTCGCTGACCGAGACCACTGGGTCGACACCCCCGAGAACGCGGCTCGGCGGGATACGGATCACGCTGACACCCCCTCGCTCGAAGCGATTCTGCTCGTGCGCTGGCACATCGGCGCACCAAACGGTCACTCGGTGGCCCCGACGAACCAGCTCGCGGCCGATTTGCTCGACGTGCTGGTTCCCTCCCCCGACGTGCGGCCAGTACCATACATGGACCAGAAGCACGTGAAGACGGCCCGACGGATGCGCTTCCATCGAGGTCCGACCCCACCTCCCGTTTGAAAACTCCCGCACCCCCGGACACCACCGACAACCTCGTTTTTAGTCCGGGGGGCGGTGCTGACATCGTGCTCAAGCGCGCCGTCCTGGCTAGAGGTCTGGTCCCCAGCTCGGATACCGGCTACGACGCCAACCACGCAGTGGTGGAGAGCATGCTCGACAAGGCCAAGGTACCCGGGTGGACCAAGGCGGCCGTTGTGGAGCACGTCGAGGACGCATCGCGCGGCCACTCGAGGAGGGTGGCGGGGGCCGCGGCGGAGATGCAGGCCGACCTTCTCCACATCACGAGCCAGGAGCACGCCCACTTGGTCCCTAAGGACTCCAGCGTCCCCGTGGTCGTCACTGTGCACGACCTGTTCGACTTCCGACCGAGGGCGGTAGAGGCAGGCGACGTTGTGGTCCCGCTCGGCCAGAGGAACCCGTCTTTGGCCCAAGCCAAGCAGACCGAGGAGGCAGGAGCGGGGATGAGGAGGGCAGACCTGCTGGTCTGCGCTACCCAGATGGCCCTTGATGAGGCCTCGTCGCTGTTCCCGGACACCCGGGCAGTCGTGGTCAGGGACTCGATTGACGAGGAGCACTGGGACCCGACCAGGAACCCCCGGTCGCTCGAGATCCTCGGGGAGCACGACGACGAGAGCCAGCTCCTGCTGGTCTCGGTCGGCGGGGAGGACCCGCGGTGGCGCCATGCCTTCGTGAGAAAGGTCATGGCCTCCCTTCCCGAGGAGGTCAGCGAGGACCTGCACGTCATACACATAGGAGTCGAGAGGCTCGACAGAGAGCAGGTGGCATCTGCCTACCAGCACGCCGAGGCGATGTTGTACCCGGGAATTTCGGTCGGCTTCCACTGCCCCCCTGCCGAGGCGATGTCAGCTGGTTGCCCCGTCCTCGCATCCGACCTGCCGACCCACAACGAGTTCCTGCCAGCCGATTGCCTGCTGCCGGTCACTGACGTGGACGCGTGGGTCTCGGCGATCGTTGCGATCCACTCCGACTGGAGGCGTGCCGGGGGCGTCTCGAGACACGTGGACGAGAGGCTCGTAGCCCACGCGGTTTCCGCCTATGGCAGGGACGCGCATGGCGAAGCGCTGGGAAGGGCCTACGATTCGTGCTTCTTGGATAGTTGAGGTTTGAATGAGGGAGTTCAGAACCAACGAGCAATAATTGCATATACCGAACAAAGTAGGCAACGTCCATGCTGAAGATTTCCGACCTCAGAAAGGGCTTCGGCTCAGGTCGCAGGAGGCTCGAGGTCCTGACGGGCGTCAACCTCGAGGTAGGGCCCGGTGAGCTGGTCAGCATGATGGGGCCCAGCGGGTGCGGCAAGTCGACCCTGCTCAACATCATCGGAGGGCTTCTAGAGGCTGACTCGGGCTCGATTTCCCTCGGCGAGTTCTCCTACGGCACCAGAGCGCCCAGCAGGGTCGTGGACGTCCGCCGAAGAGGGGTGGGCTGGATTTTCCAGGACTACCACCTGTTAGACAGGCTTAGCGCACTGGACAACGTGACCTTCGCGCTGGAGCTGTCGGGCATCAGCTCCTCCCAGGCAGAGGAGCAGGCACGAGACGCCCTGGCCAAGGTCGGCTTGGAGGACCGGATGGGGTTCATCCCGGACCAACTTTCCGGAGGGCAGAGGCAGAGGGTGGCGGTCGCCAGGGCGATCGCCGGCTCGCGACCCCTCCTGCTCGCCGACGAGCCCACCGGCAATCTCGACGTCAAGAGCGGCGAGGGGATCATCGATCTGTTTCACCAGCTGTGCGA
>JAYZFV010000050.1:0-23029 GCA_036336595.1 Thermoplasmatota archaeon
GCTCTCGGGCAGATCGGCACCGACCTCGTGGAGGAGCTGAGGGCCCGCCACGGGACTGACGGCGTCATCACCTCGGACGTGCGGGAGGTGCCCGGACACCCGTTCCTCGAGGACGGCCCATTCCGTCTGCTGAGCGTGCTCGACGGTGACGGGATGGATGCTGTGGTGAGGGAGGATGGGGTGGGCACGATCTACCACCTCGCGGCAATACTCTCCGCAGCCGGTGAGAAGAACCCGGATCTGTGCCAGAGGGTGAATGTAGGGGGCATGACCAACGTACTGGAGACGGCTATGAACAACGACCTGAGGGTCTACGCCCCCTCCTCGATAGCTGTCTTCGGGCCCGACGCGCCCAAAATCGCCGCTCAGGACTCCCCCCTCAACCCAACGACCACCTACGGGGAGACGAAGCGCACAGGCGAGGCGCTGGCCGGGGATTATCTGGCGAGCTTCGGCGTAGACTGCCGCGGGATACGCTACCCCGGCCTAGTATCGTGGCAGGCTCCAGCCGGTGGAGGGACCACCGACTACGCGGTGGAGATCTTCCACGCAGCCCTCGAGAAGGGGCACTACGAGTGCTTCGTGGGCCCCGATACGCGTCTGCCGATGATGTACATCGACGATGCGATTCGAGCTACGCTGGAGCTGATGGACGCACCGGCGGAGTCACTGGGATCCTCGAGGGCCGGCTACAACGTCTCGGGAATATCGTTCACGGCGCTGGAGCTCGCCGATGCGATTGCAGAGCGCATTGACGGCTTCACCTGCGACTTCGTCCCCGATGAGCGCCAAGCGTACGCGGACTCGTGGCCCGCCGCCGTCGATGACTCCGCTGCCCGAGAAGATTGGGGCTGGAAGGCCGAGTACGACTTGGATGCCATGGTCGATGCGATGATCGAGGGCCTTTCGACCAGCTAGCCCTCGGAGTCCTCTTCTTCCTTCCAATCGGGAGTTCCAATCTCCGTCTTGGCCCACAGTACGTCGTCAATCCTAAGGACGCTGATAGCCGCCTCGGTCGCGCCCGAGAGCGCGTGCCTGACCAGGAACAGGGGGTCTAGGATGCCAGCCTCCCCCATATCGCCGTTCTTCCCCTTGCCGAGGTCGAAGCCGATCCACGCGCCTGACTCCGACTGGTCTGCAGACAGGGCCAGGATGACGTCGACCGGATCGAATCCCCCGTTGTCGGCGAGGGCCCGGGGAACGATCTCCAGAGCGGCCGCATAGGCCTCTATCGCAAGTTGCTCGCGACCCGCCTGACTCGGTGCGAACGCTCGCAGGTGCCGAGCCAAATGGGTCTGTATCGCGCCTCCACCGGGTAGGATTCCGGGCTTGCTCGTGAGCCTGTGGGCAACTCCGAGCGCATCGTCGAAGATCCGCATCGCCTCCTCTCGCACCGCAGGCGAGGAACCCCTCACCACGAGCGTCATCGCGCCACCGCAGGTACCCTCGATTGTGGTGTGCTTGACATCGGCGATAGCCTCCTCGGAGCGACCGGCATAACTCCCCACGTCTCCCTTGTCGATGTGGAGGGCATCTCTGGAGAGCTCGGCTCCGGTCATCTTCGACAGCAGCTCCAGATCGGTCCGCTCGAAGCGTCTGTAGGCCGTGATGCCCGCTTCCGTGAGCAGGGAGATGGCCTCGTCTGCGATTCCGTCACGCACGATCAGAAGATCGACGCCCAGCGAGGCGAGGTGGTCTACCTGCCTCTGCAGGTTCTCGATGGCCCTGTCGTGGAAGCCCTGCATCACGCCGGGACTGTCGACCTCGATCTTCGCGCTGATTTCCAACTTCGGGTGGTCGAGGCCGCCATCGACGATAGCGACCGCCCCTCCGCCCGAATTAGCAGGGGTGGAGATGTCGACCCTCGACTTCGGGAGCATGAGTCCCTGAACCAGGCTGCTGCTCATCACGTTGCCCTGTCTCACTTGCAGGCGCTTGACCCGCAGCCTCTCCAGGTCCTCCCCACCGTCCTCCCCGGATAGCGCATCGGCGGCTTGGATCGCGAGACCCGCGTACAAGTCACACAGCCCCGAGTCCGCCTTGCCTTCCAGAGTCGTTCTGACGACTTGCATCCGTTGGGTCCCATCGGCCTCTCGTGCCACCCTCTCGACTTCCTCCAGCGCCTCTTCGAGGGCGATCCCGTAGCCATTGACGACCACTGAGGGGTGGATTCCCATGCGAACGAGCTCCAGTGCGTTGTGGAGCATCTCCGAAATGAGGAGCACAGTGGTGGTCGTCCCGTCACGTGCAGCCCGGTCCTGCGAGGACGAGGCATCGATCAGTAGCCTGGCTGTCGGGTGCTCGACCTGGGCCGTCTCCAGCACGGTCACTCCATCGTTGGTCACCAGTGCCGAGCCATCGGACTCGACGAGCATCTTGTCCAGCCCCTTGGGCCCCAACGTCGAGCGTACCGCACCGGCTAGGGAGGAGGCTGCCTTGACGTTGTTCACGAGCGCGGCCCGCCCGTGGATGCGATCGGTGTCCTCGAGTGCGACATCCTGCTCTGATTCGACCATGATGAGGCGCCGAGACTCGGCCCCGTTTTGAATCCGCTCATACTCGTTCAGGACCCAAAAAGGCACATTGCATCCGTTCTATTGAAATACCCCGGCTCCGTCCCACTATACAACCTCAGGTTGAGTAGTGAGAATATGTCGGGCAGCGAGAGAGACGATTTCGACTCGAAGATCATCGAGGAGATGGCCCGAATGTTCGAGGATATGGGGATGCCGCTAGACATCCAGACCCTCAGGTCGATGATCGATCAGGTCAGGGACCAGTTCGAGGAGCTGGGCATCGACCCCAGCCGCATGGCAATGAGCGAGGCCAAGTTCGAATTGAACTCGGACCCAGAGGAATTCAGGAAGCAGATGGAATCCATGTTGAGCGGTCCCCAGGGGCTCGGGGAGTTCCTCAAGAGGATGGGTGTCGACGTCCAGATTAAGCCGACGGAGACCGAGATCGAGGTCAGCGTTGAGGAGAGCACACAGCCCCTCGACGACGACTCGATTTCCGACGACGACGTGTACGTCGATGACGGAAAGATGCACATCACCATCGACGTCTCCAGGCACAGCGACATCGATGCGAGCAGCATCGAGCTGAATCTGACTGGGGGAGGGGAGGTCCTGCAGCTGATGCGGACCACGCAGCTCCGCCCGTTCAAGCGGTACGTCCTGCCTCACGTCGCAAAGGGACAACCCCATTGGGACCTCAACAACGGGATTCTGGACATCACTTTCGACCTGCAGTAGACGAGCGGGCAAGACATAAGGAGACAAGAGCATGAGTTTAGCAGTGATAGGCATCGACTTGGGAACCACCAACAGCTGTGTGGCCACTATAGAGGGGGGGAAGGCTGTGGTTATCCCCAACTCAGAGGGCTCGAGGACCACCCCCAGCGTTGTGGCGTTCACCAAGGACGGGGAGCGACTGGTCGGCGTCACCGCCAAGCGCCAGGCCGTGACCAACTCGGAGCGAACTATCATCTCGGTCAAGCGGGAGATGGGAACGGACTGGACAAGGGAGATCGACGGCGAGAAGTACTCGCCGCAGGAGATCTCGGCGTTCGTTCTCCAGAAGCTCAAGGCCGACGCCGAGGAGTACCTCGGAGCCGAGGTCAAGCAGGCCGTGGTGACTTGCCCCGCCTACTTCTCCGACGCCCAGCGCAAGGCCACCAAGGACGCCGGCAGGATCGCCGGCCTCGAGGTCCTGCGAATCATCAACGAGCCGACCGCAGCCGCACTCGCGTACGGCGTGGACAAGGATGAGGACCAGACCATCCTGGTCTACGACCTCGGAGGAGGGACTTTCGATGTGTCGATCCTGGAGATATACCAGGTCGATGGCCAGCCGCAGATCGAGGTCAAGGCCACCAGCGGCGACAACCGCCTCGGGGGCGACGACTTCGACGATGCCGTCATCGATTGGGTCGTCTCCGAGTTCAAGAAGTCGACCGGGATCGATCTGAAGAAGGACCTCCAGGCGATTAGCAGGATTCGAGAGGGTGCCGAGAAGGCCAAGATCGAGCTATCTGGGACGGCGACCACCCAGATCAACCTCCCCTTCATCACGATGAGGGACGGTCAACCCGAGCACCTCGACATGGCGCTCTCCCGCTCCAAGTTCGAGAAGCTGACCTCCTCCCTGATCGAGCGCACGATGGGTCCGACCCGCCAAGCCATGAAGGACGCCGGGATCAAGAAGGGCAACGTCGACAAGGTCCTCCTGGTCGGCGGCTCCACGAGGGTCCCTGCCGTACAAACGGCAATCGAGAACGAGGTCGGCAAGGCCCCGTTCAAGGGCATCAACCCCGACGAGGCGGTCGCTATGGGCGCGGCCCTCCAAGCTGGCATCATAGTAGGTGACGAGGGCGTCACCGACGTGCTCCTGCTCGATGTCACGCCGCTGACCCTGGGGATCGAGACGCTGGGCGGCGTCACCACCACGATGATCGAGCGCAACACGACTATCCCCACCCGCAGGTCCGAGACCTTCTCCACTGCAACGGACAACCAGCCCGCAGTCGAGGTCCACGTACTACAGGGGGAGCGCGACTTCGCAAAGGACAACATCACGCTCGGGCGCTTCCACCTGATGGGGATACCCGCCGCGCCACGGGGCATCCCGCAAATCGAAGTCACCTTCGACATCGATGCCAACGGCATCGTCGACGTCTCTGCCAAGGACCTCGGAACGGGCACGGAGCAGTCGATCAAGATCGAGAGCCAGACCTCTCTGTCAGAGGATGAAATCCAGAAGAAGGTCGCCGAGGCCGAGAAGTTCGCCGACGAGGACAAGCGACGCAAGACGCAAGTCGAGATGCGAAACACCGCGGACAGCGTCGTCTACCAGACTCGCAAGATGCTCGACGATGCCGAGGACAAACTCACCGATGAGGATACCGAACCGGTCCGAGCCAAGTTGGACGAGCTCGAGGCCCTCATCATGAAGGACGACCAGCCGATTGCTCTCGAGGACCTCGACGAGGCCGCAATACAGACCAAGATGAGCGAGCTCGAGGAGTCCATGCACGCAGTTTCGACCAAGCTCTACGAGGCAGCGGCCGCCGAGATGTCCGAGCAGGAGGCCGACGAAGGTGAGGAAGTCGTCGATGCCGACTTCGAGGTCGTAGACGCCGACGAGGACGACGAGTCCTGATCATCCCTCGGTGATCAGCCGGTGCAGCGTCCTGACGTGAATGCCGGAGACCCCGTACTGGAACAGCGGGTTAGCGCCCTCTGAACGAGCTTTGGAGCCCGGTCCCCACGCCGTCCCCGCTATGTCCAGGTGCACCCACGGGATCTTGTCGGCATCCTCGTCGTAGCCACGGTGCGGCACGAAGAACTCGAGGAAGGAAGCAGCGGCGTTGGACGAGCCAGCGCGTCCGCCTATCGAGCCGTTGCGGATGTCGGCGAAGGCAGAGTCGGTCATGTACTTGCGGAACTGGGCGTTCAGCGGCATGTGCCACACCGGCTCGCCCGACCTGCTGGCGGCCTTTGCGAGACGCCTGCGCGCGTCGCTGTCGTTGCTCCACATCCCGGTGATCTGATTGCCTAGGGCCACCACTATGGCGCCAGTCAGCGTGGCTAGGTCGACTATGTACTCGGGATCGAACTCTCCGGCCTTCCACAGGCCGTCCGCCAGTACGTTGCGGCCCTCGGCGTCGGTGCTGAACACCTCCACGGTCTTGCCCGAGTACGTCTTGAACACATCACCAGGGCGGTACGCACCTGCGCTGGGCATGTTCTCCGCGAGGCAGGTGATGCCGTTCACCCTCCGGTCGTAGCCAGTCTCGTGCAGTGCTTGCATGAGCCCGAAGACCGTGGCAGCCCCACACATGTCGTACTTCATGTCCCACATGCCACCTGACGGCTTGATCGATATCCCTCCTGTGTCGAAGGTGATGCCCTTGCCGACTATGCAGGGTCTCTGGACTCCCTCGTCGGCGTCGGGGTTGAGCGTGAACAGGACCATGCACGGCTTGCGCTCACTGCCCTTTCCTACGTTGATCAGGCCACCCATGCCGAGCTCCTGCAGCTTGTCCCAGTCGTAGACCTCGACCACGACATCGCCCTTGCCCTCGGCCCACTCGACCGCTCTGCGGGCGTACTCCATCGGGTACAGCACGTTCGCGGGCTCGTTGCCCAGGTTCCTCGCTAGGTGGACGCCCCCCACTACGGCATGGGCGCGACCGAGTCCCTCTCTGAGCGCCTCCTGGTGTCGGGCGCTCGCTTGGAACTCGACGCGCCACGGGTCGGCTATGTGCTCGTCGCCGGCCTCCTGGTGCTCGAGGAACTCGTAGTCTCGCAGCATCATGCCCTCTGCGAAGTCGACCATGCGCTCGCTGGTCCATCCAGAGGTGAATCTGACGGTAACATCGAGCCCCTTCCTCTTCGACATCCCGGCAATCGACCGAGCGCCGGTGTACCGGGCTCGTTTGTTCCCCAGGCCCTCCTTCTCGCCCATGCCGACCAGCAGTATGTTGCATCCTGGCGTCCACACGGACATCCGCTTTCCCTTCTTGGCCTCGAAATCACCCGATGCTATCGCCTCCCTCACTAGCGCGCGCTGGCTTCTTCCCAAGCCAGCGAGTGCGTTGTTCGGTGCTTTCCCGATGCCCTCGAACAGGGGTAGAACCAACTGCCCGCCCACGTCTCCGAATTCACAACTATTCCAATCCATAATTACGCCGAACTCGCCTATTCGGTCCTGCTATACAAAGAATTGCCTTGAAAAATAGCCCCTTAGAGGTATTTTTCAATGGACTGTCAGTGAATTTCTGCCGATCCCGACTTTCTCACCCTAGTCGCTGCGAATAGGATGCACAGCAGGCTCAGTGCCAGCGAGGGCGCAGGCAGCCGTCCATCGCTGTCCTCCGCAATTGTCATCACCGACTCGTTGACCGGCTCGTTGACCCACAGGGCGGCGTCGATCACGCGCTTCTGGTAGTGCAGCTCGAAGCTGCCTCCCGTCGTCATGACCAGATCGCTCGCATCGAGCCGCGCATCGGTGTGATTGCTGGCGTTGACGCTAAAGTTGTCCGAGTGCCACAGCACCTCGCCCGCCTCGTTCACGAAGTGCACCGTGGCGTTGGCCGTGCTGGCCCGTCCCAAATTTGTCACGCTCAGGTCGACGTAGCCGTCCTCGACCACCAGCGAATCCACACTGAGCCTGGCTCGCCAGTACCAGACGTTAGAGATCAGGTAGCGCATCACCTCTAGCTCGAGCGCCAGGCGGTCGCTGATTGGTTGGATGCTACCGAGCAGGAACTGCTCGTCATCGGTCTCGAAGGTGAAGCACGGGAAGCCCATCACCCCGTATCCGTAGTCGCGACTGGTCCCGTGGGTCGGGTAGATGCCGGCGTTGGCGTTGCGGATCGGCAGGTCGGCGTCGATCTTCTCGTGGATGTCGTCGCGGATGAACTCGAAGAGCTCCCAGTCCGAGGGCATGCTGGGGGTGAAGCCCCACGGGTAGGCCAAAATCCACGTTCCGGTGTGCATTGTAACATACAGGTCGGCTTCAGGAACGAACGCTTCCATGTAGTCGGCGTTATTACTGGTCTCGGGCTCGCTGAAAGGACCGTCACCGCTCGCTGTCTCGTCCTCGGTCCAGTGATGATCGTAGTTTCGATTCAGATCGACTTGGTTCATGTTCCAGCGCGTGTCGGCGTCGTTACCGTCTGCGTTGAGTAATATCATGATGTGGAGTTCGGTGTTTTGCAGTACTTCAATCACCTCCGAATCACCATCTGCCCAGCCTTCGATGTAGAACTCCGCAGTGAGGAAGGCCAATTCGGTACCTAGATGCTCGTTTCCGTGGTGCCCACCGTCGATGTACACCTTTTCCTTGGCCGTACCATCGGCCTTGGTGTCGCTGGTCCAGTCGCTGATTTGGACTACCCACTGCTGCCTTCCGAGAACTGTTGTTCCCGCCGTGGTCAGGACGACGATCTCCGGGTAGTCGGCAGCCCACGCTTGTACATCGTTAGTCAGCGTCAGGTAGGAGTGGTACCAGTGTTCCTGGGTGATGTTCGGCTGCTGAGCACTGGCCACGGGGGTAGCGCCACCGACGACGACAATCGCAAACAGCACCAGCGCCGCGGCACGCTGCATGGAAACGGGAGCCAGCAGGGGCGATTCAACCCTTCTGCGGGTATTGAGCGAGGATGTGGCAAGCCACGATCTTGGTGGCGGTGAGCGCTGCGCTGAATTCCGTCAGCGAACCCTCGGAGTCCGAAACGATCTCGTTCACGTCCGCTCCTAGGACCTCGCATCCCCGAGCGGCGAAGAGCGCTTCGATGAGCTCGACCGCCCCCCAGTGGGACAGTCCTCCCGGAGCCGGAGTTCCTGTCGACGGCACAAGAGCGCCTTCGAGCCCATCGATATCGAAGGTCAGCCAGACGGACCCCTCGATCCGAGCAATCCTCTCTAGCAGCCTCCTCCACTTCGACTGCCCGTCGGCGACTCCGAAGAGGTCGCGGGCCAGCCACGTCTCGACGCGCTCGTCTTGCTCGATGAGATCGGCTTCCTCCTTGCTGTAGGCCCTGACGCCGACCTGGATTACGCCACCCACCCCGGCATCTAGGGCCCTCCTAATCACCGTGCCGTGAGAGAACCGCTCTCCGTTGAGCTCGTCACGCAAATCCGCATGCGCGTCGACCTGCACTATCGTCAGTTCGGACAGGCTCGGAACCCCTGGGTGACCCTCTATCGCCTCCACGATCGGCAATAGGATTCCGTGCTCGCCTCCCAAGACCAGCGGGAAGTGATCCCCTCGCATCCAAGGACCGAGGTAATCGGCTATCGAGTCGAGTTGCTCGCGCAGACTCGGGGCCTCGGAGGACCAAGGCTCTGCGGTGTGAATCGAGGCGCCGCACGGAAGCTCGGCTGGCAGGATGGGATCGTGCAGCTCGACTTGTGAACTCGCCCTGACGCACGCGGAGGGCCCGCTGGCCGTGCCCTCGCCATAGCTGGAGGTCATCTCGAGCGGGACCTGGAGTACCGCGATGTCCCACGGCCCCGCCTCGGACTCCTCGAGACCTAGGAACCTCGGTGCATCCGAATCGCTCACAGGCCGGCGACACGGGCGTTCAGATTAACCGCTTCGGGGGCTCCGAACGGCGGAATCGGCACATGCGGCACGATGTTTGAAATAACGTCGACCCCCCAACTTGCACATAGGCGGGAGGATATGGGACTGACGCTGGCTCAACTTACTCAGGCGATCAAGAGCAAGGTCGACATAGACATGGAGACCACCGTCGCAGAGTCGATCGCCGAACACGCGCTCGGCTTCTTCGGCTTCTCTAACCGCATAATCGACAATGCCCTCGAGCCGACTGACAGGAACCTGTTCTACCAGCTACAGGACTACGACCTCCTGACCACCGAGTCCGAGGAGACCACCTTGTGGGATGGCAGGGAGTGGCGAATCCACTATTGGAAGTTCAAGCCCAACGCCGAGAACTTCGCCAAGACCGCAGCGGAGGCCCTGAAGAACAAAACCACGGACGATGACCCCTACGCCGACATATACGACGGCATGCCCGCGAATCTCTGGAGGGAACGTTCGGGCGTCGACGACGACTACGAGGAACCTCTCTTCTGATGCCGGAGCGCCTGTCATAGCGGGCATTGGTTGAAATGCCCTAATCTCGGGAGAGTGGCGTGTCACGATGCTATGCGGCTCTGGCAGTGCTGTCCATGCTCCTGCTGAGCCTATCCGCTTTCATGGTAGGCGCTCAGGAGGAACAGGCAACGACCTGCCAGGTCCTCGTCGACTGGGACGAGGACTGGCAGTGGGGGGACGATGGGAACTACACGATCGGCATCCTACACAGGTACCGCGTCACCTTCGATCCCCCTTTCACCAACGGCTCCTCGCCCGGAGCGATCAACCTCAGCGTGCAGCATCTTCGCGAAGGCGTGGACATCATCGACAGCATCAATGTCTCAATGATCAGCGCTGGTGGGGAGATCGACGTATTGCTCTCCACCGCCCCAGCCTTCGACGATGTCGTGACCATCGAGGTCGAAACCGTCGAAGCGGCTTGCAGCAGGACGCTCCAGGTCACCAATTGGAACCAGCCGATCGCAGACCACGAGGTGACTCGCGAGACCGAATGGTCGCTGTCGGGGACGGAGGGGGCCGAAGGCCAAGGCATCTCGTTCGATGGCAGGGGCTGGCAGAAGAGGACTGGCGCCATCCTCGAGTCTAGCGAGCTCGGCAATGGCACCCTCTTCCTCGATTTGACCAACGGTTCGGAGGGTGCCGTGGTGAGTCTGAACCTAGACAGGATTTGGCTCAACGAGACCTACGATGGCGTTGAGATGGTGCAACAGGACTTCGAGATGTCAGGGGGCGGGACCCTGTCCCTGCGAGGTGGCGAAGATGACGGCGAATTCGCCATCGACGCCCAGATCAGGGACGCTTACGTCCTACGCTCCTTCTCCGAGGGAGAAGTCACCGAGCGCATGCGCTTCGAGGGCACCGGCTGGATCTCCTTCAACGGGGGCGACAACAACAGCACCGCTGGTGCCTACGGCGAGATCTCGCTGTTCTACTTCGAGATGTGGGACGACGACGGCTTCCGACGACTCCAGGACACCCAGATCGAGGCCAATGCCTCGGTGAGGCTGTCTGGAGGGGGATCCGAGGGCTTCTCCTTCGAGCTCGAGGAGTTCATCATACGGGAGAAGTGGGAGGAAGGCATCCGAACCGATCAGTACACGCGCCTCTATGGCAATGGCGAATTCGACTTCGTCGCCTCGGAGGAGTATCCGTACATCGAAGTCAACGGCACCGTCCCGATTTTTCACATCCAATCCGAGGGCGGCGAAACTGTCGCGAACACCGTCATCGTCGACGGCACCTACGATGGCGACGCCGAGGGCAGCTTCGGCCTAGTGAGGAGAATCGTCGAGTCGAGCGTCTACGAGAACTCCAGTGGGATCCTGTTCGAGGCGGACAAGATCCAGAATGAGTTCTGGTTCAACGTCTCGGCCACGCCCTTAGGGCCCATAGAGCAGGAGTTCGAGGCCGAGCACAACCTAACTTACGAATACACCGTCCCCCAGGAGGACTGGGAGAATCGTACCATACGCTACACCTACATCGAGGACAACGGCTCGGTCGAGGACGAGTTCCCTGAGAACTCACCCATCATCCGCCAGGCCGAGGCCCCCGAGTCCTCCTCCATCTTCTCGAATCACATTTCCAGGGAGACTGGAGTCTGCCCCATGATCCTCATGGCCGGAGACAGCTTCTCGCTGGTGGGCAACAGAGCGATGGTGCTGGACGTCACCGTCACCGGTTATAGCGAACAGGAGGTCGATAGCCACAACGTCACCGTCGCCGATTGGTACGGCGTTTTCGGCGACATCAGCCTGGCCTCTGGAAGCGTGATCAACGAGGGTGCGCTCGCTGGCCTCCTCAGTGAGGTGAACCGCTGGGTGGAAGTCGAACTGGGGGATCCAGGCCCAGACGACGACATCGCCTTCCTCGAGCATCAGACCATCGACCGAATCCTCTACCCCGCTATCATCACCCTCGATGAGAACACCCCCCCGGCCTTCGCCTCCGACCCACAGTCCTCGGTCAGGTTCAGTGGGGGTATCCTGACGACCGAGGGGGGCGTGGCTCACCTCGAGGTCATCGTCGACGACGTCGATACGGACATCATCGCCGTGAGCGTCGACCTCTCGGGAATCGGCTTGGGAACTATCGAGCTCTCTGACTCGGGCCTCCTAGGCGACCAAGTCATCCACGACAGCGTCTGGACTGCTCGCATTACCCACGATGGCCTACAGTTCGGCGAGATCCCAGTGACGGTGATGATGCAGGACGTCTGGGTCACGGTCAACATCGATGCCAGCCTTCTCGTCACTAACGCCCCTCCACGGATGACGTCCATCGAATTCTCACCCGAGACCACCCTGCGTGGTGAGCAGGTCGAGGTCACCGTCACAGCGGAGGACGGTCACGGGGTCGAGTCGGCCGCCGTAGACCTGATGAGCGTTGGAGGGGGTGTGACTCCACTGACGAACACTGGCGAATCGTGGCTCGGGGCCTTCACCGTCCCCGATAGCATGTCCCCGGGCAAGCAGAACATCCCCATACTCATCACCGACGGGGAGGGCGCATCAGTCTCAACGATCAGCGTCCACACGGGCCCGGGCTCATATGGGCAGGCAGCCAAGCGACTCGAGATAGGGAACGACCCGCCACGCATTTCGAACCTCACCCTTGTGCGCAACCAGATCGTGGTTGAAACCGTCAAAGTTCCACTGTCGGGCGCCTCGATAAACCACACCTTCGAGGTCACCATCCAGGATTACGACGGCGTCTCCTCAGCACAGGCGAAGATCGGCAGGCTGGCCCCCATAGGCCAGTCCGAGTCATGGATGCTGCTGTCCGATGACGGGACCGGACCGGACCGCGTTGCTGGCGATGGCATCTACACTCTCGAGTTCAGCGCTAGGTCAACCCTGGGCGAGGGGGAGATGACGATTCTGATTCGAGCCACCGATGGTTACCTTTCCATGACCCCATCCGACGAGCGGAACCACATGATTACCCTCGAGAAGGCCTCCTCTGGCGGCGACGGCAGCAACTGGATCACCGAGCACTCGACCGATCTGATCATCGCGTCTCTGGGCCTCATGCTAGTGCTCGGCGGCGGTGCCTTCGCATACGCCATGCGCAACTCGAAACTAGAATGAGCGTCACGCAGTGGTGCGAGTGCCGGGATTTGAACCCGGGTTCCCACGTTGGCAACGTGGGGTGATAACCGCTACACTACACTCGCGTAGCCGGCCGGAAACCAGAGCGGCTTTTCTAAGCGTCGGACCTCAGGATAGCCCCGTGAGGTGCTCGAGTATCCCATCACGGGCCTCCCTGTAGGCCTCAATTCCACCACCGACTGGGTCATCCAATCCCCAGTCCACATCTATCGGTAGGGCCGGGCACTCGACCCCGCATCCCATGCTGACGATCTTGTCGAACCCTGAGGTGTCAATCGAGTCGACGGACTTCGGATGTTGTCCCGAGGCATCGACATCGAGCTCCCTCAGTACCTCTAGGGCACCCTCAGCGACATTGACGTTGCCTCTGACATTGGTTCCAGCGGACACGGCCTCGTGGCCCAGGTCCCTGGCGAGCGCCTCGGCCATCTGGCTTCGGCAGGTGTTTCCTACGCACACAAACAGCAGTCGCACGTTCAGAGGAAAGAGCCGTGCGTAATGAACCACACCAAGGTAGATTCCACAGTGAGTGCCGCCGGGCTGCAGAACAGGTTTGAAGTACGTCCGACGACGCCCTCCGAACGATGGCAGATTCACCCGTATCCCACCATCCCGCGGGCGGCAGCCAGCAGCCACCAGAGGACGACGCCTCGCACGAGCAGCGCGCTCAGATGGAGCAGGCGTACCAGCAGATGCAGCGAAAGATGCGCATCACCAAGATGGACGAGGGTATCAAGCACAAGGTGATGGTGCTCTCAGGCAAGGGCGGGGTCGGCAAGTCCACCGTCGCCACCGGACTCGCGCTGTCGCTCGCCCGCCAGGGCAAGAAGGTGGGTCTGATGGACATCGACATCACCGGTCCGAACGTCCCCAAGATGCTCGGGCTCGAGAATGCCGACCTCAACGTCGAGGACGGCCAGATCTTCCCCGCCATCGGCCCGAACGGCCTTGAGGTGATCTCGATGGCCTTCCTGATCGAGAACCCCGACAAGCCGGTGATCTGGCGCGGGCCGATCAAGCTCGGGGCCATCCAGCAGTTCATCGGCGACGTGGCTTGGGGGGAGCTAGACGCCCTCATCATCGACTTTCCACCAGGCACCAGCGACGAGCCGCTGACCGTCAGCCAGAGCCTGCCCGGGATCGACGGCGTCGTCATCGTGACGACCCCACAGGAGATCGCACTGCTCGACAGCCGCAAGTCGATCAACTTCGCCAAGACCATCTCGGTCCCTGTCCTCGGTGTGATCGAGAACATGAGCGGCTACACCATCCGAGGGACCGCGGAGGCTAACACCAGCGTCTCGGTCATGGGGCCGAGCGGTGTTCCGCTCGAGTGCGAGACGGACGGCGAGGGCAACTGGGCCCTAACCCTCGACGTCTTCAAGTCGGGCGGGGGGGAAGCATCCGCGAACGAGCTCGACGTCCCCTTCTTGGGCTCCCTTCCCTTCGACCCTGGCATAGTCAGGGGAGGCGACGATGGGGTTCACAGAATCGTCTCTGAGCCCGACGGGGAGACGGCCCATGCCTTCGACTCCATCGTGACCCGCATCACCGAGGAGCTAGAGAGAGGTTCGGGTCCATCGCTCAGAATCACATGACCGCGCAGCCGACATGGGTCGATTTGATGTCATAGCCGCTTCCCGAGCTGTCTAGAATGGCAGCAGATACCGGGATCTACATCACCTGGGTGACTGGCGCTATTCTGATCAGCATCGCGATGATCCCGATTTTCAAGCCGCCATATGCCAAAGTCAGTTTGGACGGCTTCATTGACATGTTCAGACGATACTGGGCGCACATGCTAGTTGTCTTCTCAGTCTATCTTTGGAAGGACGTGCTCGATGGCCTGGATCGCGTGATCATGGCCAACACGCAACTCGACATGACCGCACTGGTCTATGCGATAGAGGGGGACATCGTCCTGTGGGCCCAGGAGGGCCTGAGAAACGACTTCCTCGACGTCGCGGTGACGCACTTCTACGTGATGGGTTTCATGACAGCGACCTTCGCCTCATTCCTTTACCCGATCTACTTCGATGACAGGCACATGGCCGATCGCGTATCGCTCTCGATGTTCTGGGTCTACATCCTCGCAATCCCCTTCTTCCTGTTCCTCAACGTCAGGGTCTCCGGAGACTACATCCCAGGGATGGAGACCATCGCCTACGACCTGACGCCTGAGATCCACAACTGGTTCAACCGCATTGACCCCTTCACCAACGGGATGCCGAGCCTCCACATCGGACTGCCCTTCGCGATTTGGCTGTCCATGCATCGATGGGACGAGGACGGGAGGTGGAGCCGATATCGACTGTTCCTGGTTCTCTTCATCATACTAACGGCGTTCTCTATCCTATACCTCGGGATCCACTGGATCGTGGACATCATCGGCGGCATGGCGATCGGCATCATGGCAGTCAACATGACTGCGAGGACCCATGAGCCGATCTGGCGCATCGCAGACGAGAGGCTGTTCACCCGACGACTCGCGAGAATCCTCGATGACCCCCGGACTTCGATTAGCCGGACTCTGCGCTCCGCATCCTCCCTGCTCGACCCGTTCAGGGAGCCTGGCAGGGAGCAGACCGGGGCCTTCATCACAGCACTGATCGTGCTAACCGGCTCCGTCCTGCTCTGGGATGCCACCCACCAGAACTTTACGATCGAGGAGGCCGAGTCACCGACCTCCGCTTCAGGCTCAGGGGAGTGGCTCGTCGGCGTCGAAGAGGCTGCTGATGGGACCGTGTCCATCACAGTATGGAACATCACCTCACAGAGCAACCGGTCGGTCGGGGGAGGGCATTGGGCCCAGGCACCTCAAGTCATCACCTCTGGTTCGAGTTTCGTCGTCTATGGGGAGCACAGGCTTGACTACTTCGAACACGACGATGGTGTGGGCGTGCTTCACCCCTCCTTCAGCGAGGACACCGACTTACCCATCATCGACCTCTCTCTGGGAACTGGCCAGAGCGGTGAGACGCTAATCGCCATCCTCACCGAAGACGGCCTGCGTCTGATGGACAGCTCGCCGCAGGAGATCGAGATGCCCACGGCCCCGATCAACTCCACGGTCATCGCCTCCTCCGGCCTACTGATCGCGTGGTCCGAGCCCACTGGAACGGGCCCGGTGGTCAACATCACCTCCATCGAGTCGCAGCTGACCATCAGCATCCCCCTCGATTCGAGGGCGGAAGAGAGGGTCGAGCAGTCGCTGGCGGACTCGGGTCTGGTTATTGACCACAACAACTCCACAGTGATCGACTTGGCAATGGATTCCCACTGGGTAGTTGCTGTGGTCGACGTGGGCCCGGTGAACAGGACCGTGCTGGTCGACACGCTCTCCATCAACCAGACCCTGCTGTCGAACCCCCGGTGGGACTCATCCTCTCCCAGCATCTCAAATGGCCGCGTGGCATTCCTGCAAGTCACGAGGGACGACCCCTCGGCATCCCCTGACGAGTTCGCGAGGAACAACGACGTTTACGTCTCAGATTTGGTCGAGGGGGTTCTGATCCAACTGACTCACGACGAGGACGTCGATCAGACTCAGCCCCAGGTGCTGGCCGATAGCGTGGCTTGGGTGGCACACAACGATGATGGCACCGTGGAGGTAATCGTTCACTCCTTCGGCGAGGCCATAGAGCCATACTCGTCCCTGCTCCTGCAGGCGTCGGTCGTGACGCTGGTGCCCCTGCTGTTCGTTTGGGCGCATCAGTCCGCCTCCCGGAAGGAAGAAGGCTGACTCCCTGCTAGCCTGCAACGTCACGCTTTGGTCGCCTGCTCGGGTGAAAATCTTCCCAGGTCGGCTTCGGACATTCCCAAGAACTCAATGGCAGTTCCAGAGAGAAGCCTCTGCTGCGTGGCCTCGTCGAGATCATACATGCCCTCGATGATGGAGCCCGAGGGTGCCTCCCCCAGCGGGAAGGGGTAGTCGGAACCCAAGTAGACGCGTTCGGCACCGAAGCGGCCGATGACATATCGAAGCGCCTCCTCGCCATGGAGGGCAGAATCAACATAGATGCGCTTGAGCATCTCGCTGGGGAGCGTCTTCGTCCTGGTCTGACACAGGTCGGGGCGGGCCTGGAAGCCGTGAACGATCCGGTCTACGGTCAGGGGGAAGCTGCCCCCACCGTGGGCGAAGCTCACGCGTAGATCCGGGAGTCGCTCGAGCACGCCACCCATAGCCAAGGAGCAGATGGCAAGGGCCGTTTCGGCCGGCATTCCCACCAACCAAGTCAGCCAGTGATCCCTCGTCCGATTCTGTCCGAGCATCTTCCAGGGGTGGACGAAGACGCAGGCATCGAGATCCTGCGCAGCCTCGAATATAGGGTAGAAGGCCTCGTCGTCAAGGTTGCGTTCATTGATGTTGGACCCGATCTGGATACCGGGAAAGCCCAGGTCCTTAACGCAGCGCTCAAGTTCCCCGATGGCCATGTCCGTGTCTTGCATGGGAACTGTACCAAGGCCGATGAAGCGGTCTGGATGTTTGTTCACGGTCCGGGCGATGTCATCATTGAGGATCTGCGAGAAGTCGAGCGTGTCCTTGGGCTCTGCCCAGTAGGAGAAGAGCACGGGAATAGTACAGATGACCTGCACGTCGACCCCCGTCTTCTCCATGTCCTGCAGGCGGGCTTGTGCATCCCAGCAGTTTTCCTCGATGACACGAAAGACCGTCCCTCCTGAATGCATCTCAGCCTTGCCCGGCTCATGGTGCCGCAACTGGATCCATTCTCCATATCCATATCGCTCATGCAGGTCGGGCCAGTCGCGAGGAATGATGTGAGTATGCATGTCGATCTTGAGCATGCGCTGTGACCCCATGATCACTCACCCTGGCGGATGATCCGTACTTCGGGATCCGTCCCGATTCTGGCAACAGGCGCTGGCTTCATGATGCGGGTATTGCAGTTGGAGCAGGTGGCCCGTTCATCATCAGCCCAGAATGCCTCCATGGACGCGCTGAAGTGCTCGACGATGTCCTCGCAGTCAAACTCCTCGTCCCAGGCCAACTGGTGGCAGTTGGGGCAGTAGAACTGCTGGTGCTCGGTTTCCCCGGCAGGGCGATTCCGCTCCACGACGATACCGATGGTGTCAGGTGGACGCTGCGGTGCGTGTGGCACGTTGGGCGGAATGAAGAAAGTCTCCCCCTCCCGGATGACATGGTTGACGATCTTCCCATCCTCAATCGTCTGGACGCAGATGTCGCCCTTGAACTGGTAGAAGTACTCCTCGGAGTTGGACTTGTGGAAGTCGTTGCGGGCGTTTGGCCCGCCAATGACCATGACGAAGAAGTCCTTGCCAAGGTAGAGGTACCTGTTGCTTACCGGGGGCTTGAACTCGTCAGCGTGCTCCTCGACCCACTGCTTGATGTTGATCGGCGAGAGCACGGCATCTGTCACGGTCATGGACATGGCTATATCCTTCCAGAATCAACGCCACGTGAGACGTATCGATGAACATGCCGACCGGACAGTCGTATGTGCAACCGCTTTCAAGTCACCTGGCCTCGGGGTTACATGGCGGTCGAGGCGATTCCCATGTGGATCCCCCAGGGGGTTTTGCACGAGGGGGCCGAGGCAACGGTCACAGCGGGCTCGTGGTTGGGGAAGCAGGCAGTGCTGAAGGTCAGACGACCCCGGGGTTACAGGCATCCTGACCTCGATAGAAGGCTAACGCGCCAGAGACTCACAGCCGAGGCACGCATTCTCGGGAGGCTGCAAGGGCTTGGCTTCCCAGCCCCGTCGTTGATGGACGTAGATCAGGGGGCAGCGTGGATCCTGATGTCCAGGATTGAGGGACGGCCCCTGTACGATTCCCTGAAGGATGGGACGTCCGACGTCGAAAGTCTCGAGCGTCTAGGCTCCATTATCAGGAGTCTGCATGAGGCAGGGGTCTCACACGGGGACCTGACTACGCACAACGTGATGGTCTCCGAGGACGGACAGTTGCACCTCATCGACTTCGGCCTAGCGCGACAATCGCCCGAACTCGAGCACCTCGGGTTGGATATCCAGGTCCTCAAGGAGTGCCTGACTGCCAGCCACTCGGTGGTGGGGGACGCCGTCGATGCCGTCGTGCGTGGCTACCTAGACGGTGACAATGCACCACCCGACGTAGAGCCCGCCAATCAGGTGATCGAACGCTTCCAGAAGATCACGGGCAGAGTGAGGTACCACGGGTAGGTGGTCGGATGAGAATCCTTTTCGCGACCGGTAACGAGTACAAGGTCTCCGAAGCGGCAGCTCTGCTCGAGCCCCTCGGCCATAGTGTATCTCCCCTCGTCGTGGACGGAGCGCCTCCCGAGTTCGTGGAACCCCAGGCCGACGGTCTGGAGGTCGTCGCTATGGCCAAGATCGAGCAGGCCCGCTCGATGGTCGAAGGCACCCCGCTCGCTGGCTCAGCCATCCTAGTCGAGGACTCGGGCCTGTTCATCGACGCGCTCGACGGCTTTCCGGGCGCGTATTCCTCATACATCGAGAGCTCGATTGGCCTGGATGGGGTGTTGAGGCTGCTCGATGGGCGCCATGATCGCGGAGCCGAATATCGCGCAGTCGCCATAATCGACCTCGGTAGCAGGACGTTGCGGACCACCGGCGTGTGCCGCGGCCGGATCGCTGATGAGGGGATGGGCGAGCAAGGCTTCGGGTACGACCCGATCTTCATCCCCGAGGAGGGGGATGGCCGCACGTGCGGCCAGATGTCAGCATCGGAGAAATCCGCCCTCTCTCATCGCGGACGGGCCCTGAAGGGGCTATCTAAGCTCCTCAAATCCCCGTCAAAGTGAATAGACGCGCTCTTTCGTGACGTGATGGTAGCATGACCTCGACCTCCCGTCCCCTCCTGATCGCCTTGATCATCGCCGCCATCCCGATCTACTACGTTTTCATCGCTAGCGAGGGTCTGCTGGTGCAAATCGCAGGCGCCGTCGTTCTGCTCCTCCTGGTCTCCTTGTTGCTATTCACAGGCAGACAGTCTGCCCCGTTTACCGATGTAGTCAGTGCTGGAAAGTCCCCCCAGATCGACATGGTCGGCTCCATAGAGCTTCCAGCACCCGTTCTTCCGGAGGGGAGGCTCAGGAGAAGCAGGGGCCGGCAGGAGACTGAACCCGTGCAGGCACCCTCCCTGCCCCCCCCAATCCCCCTGCCCACTCCAGCAGCGGCCCATGAGCTCGAAGTGGACAGGCCCGAGTCAGGCGACAGCGCGTCCGGGTTGGCCAAGGTGTACATCGCCACCTCGGACCCAGAGTCCCAGATGGAATCCGAAGTAGAGAACTACCTGGCGCACAGGCGGGAAAAGAGGGGCGAGATCCGTGATAGGATCCACCGTGACCGTCGGATCGAGCTCGCCCGCCGGGTCGCTTCGGAGGTGAGCAAGTGGACCGAGGTCGAGGACGGCGAGGACATCTCTGGGCTACTGGAGAACCCAAATCACGGCCTCACCGTGCTCACGGAGCCCGAGGAGCCCGATCCCAGCATACCGCAGGGGATCTCCTACGTCAGGATCGATGCCAACAGGGTCGTCAAGGTCAGGGTGTCCCTAGACGTGCCACGCCGACCCGCAGGAATGACCGAACCAGAGTTGCCGGAGCCGACACCACCCATGCCCCCTCCCGACTCGCCCATGCCCCCCTCACCTCCCGATTCAGGCATGCCGCCCCCCCCTCCACCCCCACCCGACATGCCGGGCCTTCCACCGCCTGTCCGCCCGGGCGAATAGCCCAGTGATACGTTGAAGCGAAGGGCGACGCTCGCCATCGCATGGGCGATGAGGTCCTCCTCGTCGAAGACGTCCCCATAGGGGGATCGAGCCCCGCTGGTGGATCGGTCTCGGTGTGGACCCTGAACCGCCCGGAGAAGCTCAACGCCCTCAATTTGCAGTCCCATCAGGCAATCAAGGCCCAGTGTGTACGTGTCGAGGCCGATGACGACGTGCGCTGTGTGGTCGTCCGAGGCGCACCACCCCCAGAGCCACCCGAGGGGAAGCGCAAGAAGCCGGCTGCATTTGCTGCGGGGGCTGACATCTCGGAGTTCGTTGGCAAGACCTCTGATGACGTGCGCCCGTTCTTCGAGGACAACGCATGGGAGGCGATATGGGGCCTCTCCAAACCGACCATCGCCATGGTCGATGGCTTCGCACTCGGTGGCGGCACCGAGCTCGCGCTATCGTGCGACATCAGGATCGCCTCCGAGAGGGCGACCTTCGGGCAGCCCGAAATCAACCTCGGGCTCATTCCGGGCGGGGGCGGGACCCAGAGGCTTTGCCGCCTGGTCGGCTACGGCAAGGCGATGGAGATGGTACTCACCGGGGACATGGTTTCGGCTCAGGAAGCACTTGCCATCGGGCTGGTCAACAAGGTGGTTGGCACGGAGGACCTCGAGACTGCCACGATGGCGATTGCCGAGTCGATGGCGCAGAAGTCACCCCACACCATCAGGGTAGCCAAGCGAGCAGTGCGCGCCGCTCTGGACCTTCCATTCACCGAGGGCGTCCTGATGGAGCGCTCGGAGTTCGTGGCGTTGTTCGACACGGAGGACAAGGAAGTCGGTGTGAGCGCCTTCCTCGAGCGCTCCGAGGCCGAGTGGGTCGGTCGTTAGACGAGCATGCCCTCAATCCGCCCGATCGGATCGTCGTCGGCGGTCACGTCGATCACGATCCAGCCAGAGGCCTCGGCGTTCCTTACCATCTCGTCCTGGATGGCTCGGATCCGGTCGAGGTTGCCTAGGTAGTGGGACGCTGCCCTGCCGTTGTGATGCTCGCGCCGCAGGATCATCTCCATGTGCCTCTCCTCATCGGGCACGTTCAGAACCACCCCACAAGCAGCGCCGCCCGCTGCCCTCCAAGTCTCCATGACTTTGGAGTCGGGGATGACGTGCACGCCTTCCAGCAGGAGATCCCCCTCCTTCCCGAGTGCCCTGTCGATTATCGCCGACACGCCCTCCAACAGGGCCGCGACCGTGGCATGCCAGTCCGTGATGGCGCCGCTGCCGGCGGGCTCGAAGGACGAGCGATGCAGCGCCGGCTCCTGATCGGCGTCGAACTGAGTGCGAAGCACCTCTCGGACGGTGTCGGTCGCCGCCACCTTGCAGAATCCTAGCGAAGACGCCACCTTGGAGGTCAGAGTGGACTTGCCTACGCCGCTCGTGCCGGTTATGATCAGTAGCCTGGGCTTGCCCATGCGAACGCCTCAGCGTTGAATTGACTTGATCTCGAGGTACTCCTCGAGTCCATGGACCCCCAGCTCGCGACCGAGCCCCGAGTGCTTGTAGCCCCCGAAGGGAGCAGACACGTTGAACGCGCCGCCATTGATGCTGACCTGGCCGGTGCGCATCCGACGTGCAACTCGGACAGCCCTTGACTCGTCGCCCGACCAAACTCCGCCAGAGAGCCCGTAATCGGAATCGTTGGCGAGGGAGACCGCCTCCTCCTCCGTCGAGTACGTGGTGATCGAGAGGACAGGGCCGAAGATCTCCTCGCGGAAGATCGTCATTTCGGGCGTGACATCCGCGAACACAGTCGGCTTGACGTAGAATCCCCGATCCATGCCCTCGGGCATCCCCTCTCCACCAACGACCAGCGTCGCCCCCTCGTCGATTCCCTTGGCGATGTAGCCCGACACGCTCTCCTGCTGCCTCTTGGACACCAGAGGCCCGCAGCGATTAGCCTCGTCGAGCGGATCCCCCACTGAGTACCGATCGATCTTCGATGCGATGACCTCGATGACCTCTTCTCTCTTGTCCTCAGGGATTAGCAGCCTGGTCAGCGCTGAGCACTCTTGTCCGGAGTTGCCGAAGCAGGCGTAGATGGCCGAGCTGGCAGCCCGCTGGATATCCGCGTCGTCGAGCACGATGTTCGCGCTCTTGCCACCGAGCTCAAGCGTGACGCGCTTCACGGTCGGCGCCGCGAGCTCGGTGACGCGCACTCCTGCACTGGTGGAGCCCGTGAAGCTCACCATGTCGACGCCCGGATGGCCAGCCATCGTCTCGCCGATCTGGCGGCCGTGGCCGGAGACGAGGTTGAACACGCCTGCGGGAAGGCCGATGTCATGGAGCATGTCAGCCAGGATGAAGGCGTTGAGCGGAGCCTCCTTGGAGGGCTTGAGAACCATCGTGCACCCGGCAGCGAGCGCCGGTGCTACCTTGCCAATGATCTGGTGGAGTGGGAAATTCCATGGGGTGATCATCGCGACCACCCCGATAGCCTCCTTGACTACGAGCGAGTTGCGAACCTCCTCCTCCCATACGAAGCCGTCCAGTATCTTAGCATACGAGCGCGAGACGACCCGCGGC
>JAYZFV010000051.1:0-3090 GCA_036336595.1 Thermoplasmatota archaeon
GCCTTGACCCTGTTGTCAGCTATTTGGCATCAGAGAGGAGGGCCGATTTGAGGAGGATGAGCCATCTGAATCCCCTCTCGGCCTTCCCCATAATCTACTACCTCGAGAGCAAGGTGCTGGAAGTCCAGAACCTCCGTCTGCTGGTGCGCGGCAAGGCGGTCGGGCTACCGGATGAGGTAATCGAAGCGCACATGGCGTTCTGAGGTGATGAGATGGAGATAGCGATAGTAGGCACTACCGAATTCACCCTCGGATTCCAGTTAGCGGGCATAATGCGCCTGCACAACCCTCCCAGTGACGATGAGATGCGTGAGACGCTCATTTCGTTACTAGAGGAGAAGGAGGTCGGCATCATCGTAGTCGATTCAACCGACCTCCTGCGCATGCCGGACAAGCTTAGACAGCGCATGTCCGACAGCATTTCGCCCACAGTGTTGGGCATTGGGACAGAGGAGGACAACACCCTCCGTGAGTCCATCAAGTCGGCGCTAGGCGTCGACCTTTGGAAGTAGATTCCTCGAATACAGGATAAGGAAGTGAAAAAATGAGTGAAGAAAGCGGATTGATTTACAGAATCTCAGGACCGGTCGTCACGGCCGTCGGCATCTCGCCGAGAATGTACGAAGTGGTGCGAGTTGGCAATGAGGGACTAATGGGAGAAGTGATCGAGTTGCACGGTGACCAGTCGGTCATCCAGGTCTATGAGGAGACCTCCGGCATCAAGCCTGGCGAACCGGTCATCAGGACGGGCCAGACCCTGTCCGTGAAGCTAGGGCCGGGTCTCCTGACCCAGATCTACGACGGAATACAGCGCCCCCTCGAGGACCTCGAGGCGACGATGGGCGTATTCATCACGCGCGGAGTCGACGCTGACGGCCTCGACCTCTCAAAGAAGTGGGATTTCAATGCCACTGTCTCGGTCGGCGATGAGGTCTCGGGGGGCTCCGTGATTGGAGTCGTCCAAGAGACCGAGACCGTCGAGCACAGGGTCATGGTTCCTCCGGGAAACAGTGGCAAGGTCGCTAGCATCGAGTCAGGCGAATTCGACATCACCACCACGATTTGCACACTGGAAGATGGCACTGAGATCGCCATGATGCAGGAATGGCCGGTTCGCACACCCCGGCCATTCGTCCAGAAGTACGCTCCAGACGTCCCTCTAATAACAGGTCAGAGGATCCTGGACTTCCTCTTCCCCCTAGCCAAAGGAGGGACTGCCGGTATCCCCGGGCCCTTCGGGTCCGGAAAGACAGTGGCGCAGCAGCAACTTGCCAAGTGGTCCGACGCCCAGATAGTCGTCTACATCGGATGCGGCGAGCGCGGTAACGAGATGACCGAGGTGCTCAGCGAGTTCCCCCACCTCATCGACCCCAACACTGGCAAACCTCTGATGAACAGGACCACCATGATTGCCAACACATCGAACATGCCAGTGGCCGCTCGCGAGGCGTCTGTGTACACTGGAATTACAATCGCCGAGTACTTCCGAGACATGGGCTACGACGTCGCTCTGATGGCCGACTCCACAAGCAGGTGGGCCGAGGCGATGCGGGAGATCTCCTCCCGTCTGGAGGAGATGCCCGGTGAGGAGGGCTATCCGGCTTACCTATCCAGCAGACTCGCCGAGTTCTACGAGCGAGCCGGTCGCGTGCAGACTCTGGCAGGCGACGATGGCTCCGTCTCCGTCATCGGGGCCGTGTCCCCGCCCGGCGGGGACATATCCGAGCCGGTCAGCCAAGGAACGCTTCGAATCGTCAAGGTGTTCTGGGGCCTGGATGCGGGACTGGCTCGCCAGCGCCACTTCCCTGCCATCAACTGGCTCAATTCGTATAGCCTGTACCCACAGGCTCTCGACCAGTGGTACCGCGACAACATCGCCAGCGACTATCCCGAGGTGCGTACCAAGATCAGCAGCCTGCTGCAGGTCGAGGCCGAGCTCCAGGAGATTGTGCAGCTGGTCGGTTCCGATGCCCTGCCGATCGACCAGCAACTGACTCTCGAGGTCGCTCGAATGATCCGCGAGTTCTTCCTGCAGCAGAACGCGTTCCACGACGTCGACACGTTCAGCTCTCTGGATCTGCAGTACACGATGGCCAAAGCAATCCTGACCTTCCAAGAGGAGTCCGAGAAGGCAATCGCCGGTGGCGCTGGCCTCGAGGACGTCGTCAACGTGCCCGCGCGTACTGACCTTATGAGAGGGCGTTTCGAGCAGGGTTACAACGAGCGCATTGGAGAATTGCTCGGGGAGATGTCGAAACAGATCGCCGGAACTATGGAGGACAACTAAGGGGGTGCCATGAATGGGCGGAAAGGAATACAGGACAATCACTGACGTGAAGGGGCCGTTAGTCTTCCTCGAGAAGACCGAGCCCGTGGCCTTCGGAGAAATCGTGCAACTGCGACTCTCTGACGGCTCGATGAAGAACGGACAGGTTCTAGACACCAGCGACGACCGTGTCATCGTACAAGTATTCGAGGGGACTGCGTCCGTCGACAAGCAGACCGGGGTCAAGTTCCTCGGGGACGTCTTCAGACTGCCAGTCAGCAAGGGACTGATTGGGCGCATCCTGGATGGCGGCGGCAAGCCCAGGGACGGTGGTCCGGAGATCGTGGCTGAGGAAATGGCTGATATCATCGGCGCTGCCATCAACCCGTACAGCCGCGAGAGTCCCGAGCAGTTCATCCAGACCGGGATCTCGGCCATCGACGCCTGCACCACTCTGGTGCGCGGGCAGAAGCTGCCAATCTTCTCAGCATCAGGTCTGCCACACAACGATATCGCGCTGCAGATTGCCCGCCAGGCCAAGCTGGTCGGCAGTGACGATGACTTCGTCGTCGTGTTCTGCGCTATGGGCATCACCGCTGAGGAGTACAACTTCTTCGTGCATGACCTCGAGCGCACCGGCGCTCTGGAGAACGCTGCCCTATTCGTCAATCTGGCCGATGACCCAGCCGTCGAGCGTCTGATCACACCGCGTCTGGCCCTGACAGCCGCTGAGTACCTGGCCTTCGAGCACGACTACCACGTTCTGGTCATCTACACTGATATGACGAACTACTGCGAGTCACTGCGTCAGATTGGCGCTGCTC
>JAYZFV010000052.1:0-3316 GCA_036336595.1 Thermoplasmatota archaeon
AGGTCCACAACGCACTCAACGCGCAACTCATCTCCGAGATTACCGACGTGCTCGCATGGACGGCCGCACGTTCTGTGGGCTCCACTGGGGAGCTGCTGGATCCGGAGGGCGCGAATCACCTGCGTGCACTGGTCATAGAATCCGATGGCAGGCACTTCTGCGCCGGCGCCGACATCAACATGATGAGGGAAGGCGGCACCAAGGGGGCGGAGGAGAACCGGGCAGACGCCGAGCGGCTCGACCAGCTGTTCAACGGGCTGTGGTCCCACCCTTGCTTCACCATCGCCTCAGTGCATGGGGTCGCCCTGGGGGGGGGCGCCGGGCTGGTCGCCTGCTGTGATCACGCCATTGCGGCATCAGGTACCCGAATCGCCCTTTCTGAGGCGAAGCTGGGGATATTGCCAGCGGTAATCGGGCCCTACGTCTACCGACGCGTCGGCAGCGCGCAGTTTCGGCGGCTCGCCACGCTTGCAGGCACCTTCGAGCCAGATGAGGCCCTGATGATCGGCATGGTCGACCAGACTGCCGCCAGCGCCGAGGAGGCATCACAACTCGTCGACGAGGCCATCGCGACCGTGCTCACCACGGGCCCGGGCGCCGTCGTGGAGGCCAAGAGCCTGACCGCTTCCTTCGACCGCTGGATGGGCACGGACGAGGAGCTTCGCGAGTGGGCGCTCGACAAGACCAGCGAGATGCGCGCCTCGGCCGAGGGCCAAGAGGGACTTGCGGCGTTTCTCGAGGGCAGGAAGCCCGCCTGGTCTTCAGAGGATCAGGATGGCTGAGCATGCTTCCAGATTGGATGAGGGAATCACCACGGCCGTTCGCAACAGTCCTCGTGGCGAACCGCGGCGAGATTGCCGTTCGGGTTCTTCAGGCAGCTCGCGAGGCGGGTCTGGGCGGCATAGCCGTATTCTCCGATGCTGACGCCAACTCGCTCCACGTCGAGGTCGCAGACCAGGCCGTCCACCTGTCAGGGGACACGCTCGACCAGACATACCTCAACGGGGATGCCATCATCGAGGCTGCCAAGGGATGCGGGGCCGAGGCGATACACCCAGGTTACGGCTTCCTTTCCGAGCGGGCGGACTTTGCACGTGCCGTCGAGGCAGCTGGATTGGTCTGGATCGGCCCTCCGGGGGAGGCCATAGAGACCATGGGCGACAAGGTGTCAGCCCGGCTTCTGATGATCGACTCCGGGGTTCCTGTCATCCCAGGGGAGGAGATGGCCGTGGAGGAGGACGCCGACCACCTAGGGGTGCTGGCTTCCGCTGCCGCGAGGGTAGGCTACCCCCTGCTGCTCAAGGCGAGCGCCGGCGGCGGCGGGAAGGGCATGCGCTCGGTCAGAGAGCCGAGGGCTCTGCGCGCCGAGTACGAAGCGGCCGCCAGAGAGGCCGCAGCGGCCTTCGGTGACGGCACCATCTACATCGAGAGGCTACTCACTGGGGCGCGACACGTCGAGATACAGGTGCTGTGCGACCGTCACGGTGGTGCCATACACCTCAACGAGCGCGACTGCTCCGTCCAGCGACGATTCCAGAAGATCATCGAGGAGGCTCCCTCACCTGCCGTCTCACCAGAAATCCGCAAGGCCATGGGGGAGGCTGCCGTCACCGCAGCCAGATCCGTCGGCTACATCGGCGCTGGGACGGTGGAGTTCCTGCTCTCGGGAAACGGGCAGTTCCACTTCATGGAGATGAACACCCGCCTGCAGGTCGAGCACCCGGTCACCGAGCTGACCACCGGCATCGACCTTGTCCAGAAGCAGTTCGAGGTCGCCGCAGGCTTGCCATTGGGCATGGACCAGCCCGAGGTCAAGCAGAGCGGCCACGCCATCGAGGCGCGAATCTATGCCGAGGACCCGAATAGGGGGTTCCTGCCATCGACCGGGCGGCTCGTGATGTGGCAGGCCCCCGTGGGACCGGGAATCAGGGTAGACTCCGGGGTCCGGCAGGGCGACGAGGTCACCATCGACTTCGACCCGATGCTCGCCAAGCTCATCGTTCACGCCCCAGACCGTCACGCCGCTATCCGTAGGCTCGACACCGCCTTGGCCGACTTCGTGGCCCTAGGCGTGCAGACCAACATCGGCTTCCTGCGCAGCCTCGCTGCGCACCATGCCTTCCAGAGCGGCGGCGCAGACACCGAATTCCTAGCCAATGCGACCCCTGAGGAGATCTCGGGACCGGATGCAGACAGGGGGACCCTCGTGGCGATTGCGGCAGCCGCACAGAGGCTCGGCCTCAACCGTGCCCAAGCAGACCCCGCGGACGGTGCCGTCGACGAGCACACCGGCCATCCAGGGGACCCGTTCAGGACCCTGCGGAGACCCTTCCCCTGAGGTGATAGCATGGAGTGGAGCGTCGGAGATGACTCGAGCAGGTACAGCGCTGCCCTGGGGGAGGAGGACGGCCGGGTCAGGATTTCGACGCTCTCGCACGATGGGGTCGATATGGATCCGCCCAACGTAGTGGTTGTTCGGGACGAGAAGCAGGGCAGGCTCAGGGTCGAGGTGGACGGCAGGCCGAGGCTCGCCCACGTGGCCAAGTCAGGGGATGCCTGGTGGATTCACATGGACGGGCACACTCACGTGGTCCACTGCCACGAGCAAGGCAGTTCGGGCCCCTCGACCAGCGAGGGCAGCCTATCGGCCCCCATGCCGGGCACCATCCTCGAGATGCTGGTCAAGCAGGGACAGCGGGTCCGCGAGGGACAGGCCCTGCTAGTCATGGAGGCCATGAAGATGGAGCACAGGATCCAGGCGCCGAAGGCTGGTGAGGTGACCAAGGTGCACTATGAGCAGGGCGAACGGGTCGACATGGGCAGCGTCCTGATCGAGATAGGCGACTAATCAGCGACTCCTCGGCCTAGTGAGTGCGACAAGTAGCAGGGCACTGAGCGCGATCAGCAGAACGAATGCCATCGGCCGATCATCCTCCCACCTATCAGCGTCCAGTGGGTAGACGTCTGTGTTGTCGCCGTGGCTGTCGCCGTCGGAGTCGTGCTGCTCCGATGCGTCTTCTGGGAACGCATCTAGATTGTCGCCAACCCCGTCTACGTCCGTGTCGCTGGACTCCTCGGGATTATGCGGGAACGCGTCCGAGTTGTCACCCACCCCGTCTAGGTCCGAGTCAGAGCTCTCGCTGGCGTCCATGGGGAAGGCGTCGAGGTTGTCCCCCACCCCGTCCCCGTCGGTGTCGGTGGTCTCCGTGGGGTCCTCGGGGAAGGCGTCCGAGTTGTCGCCCACCCCGTCCCCGTCGGTGTCGGTGGTCTCGGTGGGGTCCTCGGGGAAGGCGTCCGAGTTGTCCCCCACCCCGTC
>JAYZFV010000053.1:0-5925 GCA_036336595.1 Thermoplasmatota archaeon
CCACCCCAGCGCCTGGGGCCCCCACGACTGGAGCCACGGCGCGCCGCACAACTCGTGGGCGCCGATCATCATGAGCGTCGGCTTCGCAATCTTCCTCTTCGCCCTCGCAGAGGTCTTCCAGTGGGGCGAGTTCGTGAGCGCTGGCTTCGTTTACCTGGTGTTGGGCAGCCTTGGCATTGTCTTCTTCGGCTTGGTCGTCTGGTGGAGGCAGGACATGGACTTCGACGGCGCCAGCTACGAGCCGAAGTCGACTGGCGCGCCGTTCCAGAACATCGACATCCGCAAGGTCGCGATGTGGGTCTTCCTAATGTCGGAGATGATGATCTTCACCTCGCTGTTCAGCACCTACATGCGCTATCGGATAGGCCTCGAGAACTGCGGTGACGTCTTCGCATCGGGCAACTGGGTGGAGGGCAGCCCGGTGGTCTGCTTCGAGCCCGCCAGCCACCTCATCGCCTCGAGCTGGTTCCACCTCGCGCCGGGAGCGATCAACACCTTCGCCCTCATCCTGTCCTCCTTCACCATAGTTCAGGCGCTTCGATGGGCCAAGAAGCCCCGGGGCAGCGTCGACGAGGAGGTCCGCCGCAAGAGGATCACACGGTACCTCGGCACTACCTGGGTCCTCGCGGCGCTCTTCATAACGCTGAAGATGGTTGAGTGGTTCCTGGGCTTCCCGCTACCCGAGTTCCTGCACGAGTACAACCACGGCCACGCCGCCATCGACTCGCTGTACTCTGAGGGGTACCTGATCAACAACGACCACTACCAGCACCACTCCTACGTCGACGAGGCCACCCAAGCCCACATGATGGCCGACATCCAGGTCAGCGCCACGACCTTCTACGTGACCACGGGGACCCACGGGGCGCACGTGCTCGGGGGAGTGGTCGGCCTGACCTACATGACCTACAAGGCCCACACCGGGGGCTACACCCCCGACAACGCCGTCTCGATCGAGTACTTCGGGCTCTACTGGCACTTCGTCGACCTGGTCTGGGTCCTCGTATTCCCGTTCTTCTATCTGTACTGAGGTGAAATGAAATGTCGCACTACAAGATCCTCGGCAAGGACCCGTACTGGATGAACTTCTACGGCCTGATGATACTGACAGTCATCGAGGTAGGCGCGGTCGGCATCGACCTCAGCAAGACGACTACCCTGCTGATACTGACCGGGATAGCGATCCCGAAGTTCATGATGATCGCTGGCATCTTCATGCACCTATACGGGGATGGCGACTCCGCGATCCTGACCATGACAGCGCTGTTCCCGGCCTTCTTCATACTCATCATGATCCTGTTCATCGGCCTGACCCACCCCGATGCTGGCAGCGGGCTGCCCGACTGGTGCAGACCGGGCAACTACGGTCTGTAGGGTTCATGAGTGACTGCGACTCCGAAACCCTGCTGCAGACGTCGCATAGCCTGGTATTGCGCCGGATTTGAAATCCGGTGTCCTAGTGACTCGGGAGTTCAAATCTCTCCGTCTGCGCCACTAACCTCGTTGGGTATGGAATCTGCGCCCCGGACGGTGAGCTGGTCGTCGTGGTACTGCATGGTGGCGGGGGTGGTTATGACCGCCTCGCCGTCGACGTTGAGGAACATCGGCGGTCCGGTCACGTCACCGAACTCGAACCGCATCGCATCCTGCATGGTGACGCCCCACCTGCCGATGTGCTTGCCCTTCTCGAGCGGCCCCATGAGCCCAAGCATCTGGGGCTTGGACAGGCCCCACGCCATCACCAGGGAGCTGTATCCCTGCGTCGGCCTCGCGCCGGGAGCGACCCTGTAGCCGCCGCCGAAGGTCTGGCACATGCTCATGCAGAACAGCCCGGAAAGGTCGACGGGGGTACGGTCGCCAAGATCGATCTTGATGGTGCCGCTCTGCTTCTCCCACTTCAGTATGGCCTTAATGGCCAGGAACGTGTACTTGGCCTGTCCTCGAATCCGCTTGAACTGGCCCTCGTCCTTCATGCGGTTGACCACCGAGGTGACTCCGCCGTCGCACTCGAGGAAGCTCCAGCGAACGAGGTTGCCCTCCGTTTCGGGCTCGCCGTTGCACGAGCGGGGTATCGGAGCCGCCTTGGAGGGGTGATCGGGGGCAGGCGGGCCCTCGACGCGGATCGCACCGACCCTGCGGTCGGTGCCGTCGACTAGGATGTCGACTGCGCCCTGCATGTCCCTGAACTTGTTTCCCTTCGGGGTCGGGATGCCGTGGGCGCGGGCGTAGTCGTTGCCGCTGCCTATGGGCAGTATGCCGAGCACCTTGTCGGAGCCCCTGAGCCCCGAAGCGACCTCGTGGACGGTGCCATCGCCTCCGATTGCCACCACCAGGTCGTGGTCGCCTTCGCACAGGCCCTCGGCGATGTCCATGGCGTGCCCGGGCTCCTCGGTGTGGAACAGATCGATCTTGAAGCCAGCCTCCCTGAGCGCCGGCTTGAACCTGTCCCACTGCTTGATCGACAGGCCGTCACGAGCCTTTGGGTTGAGGATGCAAGCGATGCGAGACACGCCCGAGGCGGTACGTCCTCGGACTTGAATTCTGCCGAAGCAAGCAATCATGAGGAGGGGCGGGCTCAGGGGCCCGATTGGCATGGACAACGGTGCTGGATTCATGCGACGGGCGCTAGAGCTCGCGAAGTCGGGGCGTCACCGAGTGATGCCGAACCCGATGGTCGGCTGCGTTCTCGTCAGGGACGGTGAGATCGTCGCGGAGGGCTGGCACGACCACGTCGGGGGGCTGCACGCCGAGCAGATGGCGATCGCAGACGCGGAGGCGCGGGGAGTGACAACCCGAGGAACGACGGCCTACGTCACGCTGGAGCCATGCAACCACTTCGGCCGGACGCCCCCGTGCACGGAGTCCCTGCTCTGGGCGGGCGTCGGCCGCGTCGTGATCGGGACGATGGACCCTAACCCAACGGTCAGGGGGGGCGGGGCCGAGGCCCTGCAGCAGGAGGGAGTCGAGGTCGAGGTCGGGCTCCTGGAGGCGGAGTGCGAGGCGCAGATGGGTGCCTTCATGCACTGGTGCAGGCACCGCAGGCCGCAAGTCACGCTCAAGGCGGCGACGGACTCACGAGGCCGGATAGACGGCGATCCGTCCGAGCCAGCCGAGCGCTTCAGCACGGCCGAGTCCCTAGACCTCGCGCACGATCTGCGAGCGGGTTCGATGGCGATACTGGTCGGGGTCAACACGGTCGTCCGGGACGACCCCTCACTGACCGTGAGGGGACCGGACATCGGGCCCAGGGATCCCCCGATCAGAGTGGTGATCGACCCCAACGACCGCACGCCCCCAAGCTGCAAGCTGCTGACCGACGGCGAGGCGCCGACGCTGCTGGTCCAGTCCTCGGGCTTCGACGGCTCGGACGACCCGGACCACGTCGAGCGGGTCGTGATCCCGGAGCAGGAGATCCCGGTGGCGAGGATACTCGACATGCTCGGAGACAGGGGCGTCCAGTCTCTGCTGGTCGAGGGCGGGGCGGACACATGGGGCCGGTTCCTCGATGCGGGGCTTGTGGACAGGGCCCGCCTGTGCGTCTCCCCGATCGAGCTCGGTGGGACAGAGGGGGCCTTGTTCACCGGCCATTCGCTGTCCGACTCCGGGCTCTCGGTGGTCTCGAATGAGGCCGTGTCGGAGGACGAGGTGTCTTGGTGGGAGAGGGCTTCGCCCGAATAGTGGTGTAAAAAGTAAATCGGCTTTTATTAGCCAAACTGTCATTCCGGCCTAGCGGTTATATACGGAAGGCGAAGGGAACGGGGGCATGCACAGCGTACGCAAGACACGAAGCCTAAGCATCTGCCTACTGATGGTTCTCTCGGCCCTGGGCCCAATAGCGGTCCCAGCGGCAGCGGACCACGGAGAGGAAGATGAGGAAGAGTGGCCAGACGACTGGCCGTACATCGAACTCTGGATAGAACTGGATGGCTCCTGGGAGGAACTTGCACTAGACCATTCGAACGAGTTGGAAAGTGGTACCTACGAAATGCAGGTCTACTATCAAAACCTCGACGTCGGCTCCAACTACACCCTGAGTTGGTCGTTTTGGGGCATCAACGAGGACTCGGGAGAACTGGCGGGGAACGTCACTTCCGAAAACATGAGTGAAACGTGGCAGATGGAGGTCAGCGAATTCGACTGCTGGTTCAACGTCGACGTAGAAATCGTCAACGTGACCGACGGAATACATGACGTTCAGGCGTGGGCCCCGTACGACTTCTACGGCGAGTGCATGGAGTACGGGACCGTGACCCCGTCAGCCGAGATCAACGGCACCTGGGTCAGCGAGCCCGATGAGCTCGAGCCCGGAACCTACCAGATGAGCTGGGACGTGACCAACCTGACGACCGGCGGGGAGTACAAGCTCGACTACTGGCACTACCTTACTGGGAACACGTGGGACATGAGCAGGAACATCACCGGGTACGCCTGGAACGCCACCGGCTCCGAGGAGAACATAGGGTGGAACGTCACCGTAACGGAGTTCGACTGCACCCTGCAGCCCGAGGCGTTGCTGTGGCAGAACACCACGACCGGATGGGCCATCATCGACCAGTACTGGGTCGGCTCGTGGAGCGAGGTCATATCCCTGCCGTGCGAGAGCATGATGACCGCCTACATCTGGCTGGACGAGGAGGGCGACTGGGTCGAGCTCGCCAACAGGAACAGCGCCGATTACTGGTCGCACCATTTCCCCGACGACGGCACCTGCGAGGAGTTCTGGGACGACGACGGGGGCCACGGGTGGGAGTGCACCGACCCCGGCACCGGGGAAGTCGAGGAATTCGACGAGTGCCACGAATACTACGACGAGCAGGCGGACGAGGACATGTTGGCGTGCTCCATCAATTACGAGCCAATGTACCTCGAGGAGGGCGTGTACAACGTGACCCTCGAGATAGTCGGCCTCTCCGTAGGCGAGGAATACTTCCTCTACGGTGAGCTTTGGGAGAGCGGGGTCTGGGACCACGAGAGCAACTACTACGAATTGGGCTTCACCGCCCCGACCGAGGAAGTCTCCGAGGTCGTCTACCTGGTCATCAGCGCCGAAACCTGCAGCACCGGGTTCGACCTCACGCTCGACCACAACGAGACGGTCGATGGTATGGATCACTCGGTGAGGCTCGAGAGCATGTCAGTATATGTCAACGGGCCGTGCGAGCAGCCGCCATCGCCCTTCACCCTGTACCACGACGGCACGGAGTTCGAGCAGATCATCCACTACAACGAGTACGACGCGTGCGACGAGATGGAGGACGGCTTCGAGTGCTGGAACGACGACTGGGACCACGACGGCGACGGCGAGCCCGACTGGACCGACTGGTTCTCCGGCAACTGCGAGGAGGGCTCGACCGGCACCTGGCTCTGCGAGACCTGGTACGAGGACCCCCACATCGGTGCGGGCAACCACACGATGACTTGGAACGTCTCCGACCTGGAGGAGGACGTCGAGTACGTGGTGGCGTGGAGCGTGCAGAGCCACCAGAACATGGGGGGCTGGGAATACGCGTGGGAGGAATACGCGTTCAACGCGACCGGCAACACCCAGAGCCAAGACGTCTACGAGCTCATCGACTGGTACTTGGAGACCGACAACTTCACCTGCAACGTGAACATCCAAGTCGAACTCCACGCTAACGATTCGACCGACGATGATCCGGACGGACAGATCTTCATGGCTTGGGACCACTTCAACTTCAAGGGCCCGTGCGAGGAGCCGCCCTCGCCCTTCACGCTGTACTACGACGGCATGGAGTACGAGCGGACGGCCCACAACATGACCGGCTTCGACGGGTGCGACGATATGGCCGGCCACTTCGAGTGCTGGATCGGCTATGACTGGGACGGCGACGGAGAGGACGACGGCCAAGACTACTGGCACTTCGAAGAGTGCTCCAACCTGAGCACGGGCTGGGAGTGCGTCGA
>JAYZFV010000054.1:0-2970 GCA_036336595.1 Thermoplasmatota archaeon
AGACGTTGTATGCCTCGGGATTTTGAATGTTGAAGATGTCAGTAAACTCGAAGCGATGAGTCATCACTTCTAATCCAAATGAATCTAATTCAGAAATGAGGTATTGAGCCGCATCCTCGTAGGCCGGGTTACCTTGGCCCGCCCATCTGTCCCAGTAACCAGAGCGCCCATCAACGTCGAGAGCCAGCCCTGGATCTGTAATCTCGTGCAGTCTGTCATACACTATCCTACCATGCAGTAGCCCACTAGAATGCGCACCACCTTGGTCAAGCCCTATGGCCTCTGGTCGAAGGGAGCCAACGGTCTTGGGTGAGACACGCCCACCACGCTCGCTACTATGGTTGAGAGTGTCGAGTGTCGAGTTCTCATCATGGGCAACGCGCATCACACCGTTGCCATCTTTCCCAGCATCCCCTCCTCTCATCAACCAACTCATCCAGGACTCGCTGGCATCACGCGCAGGCCAATGCTCCCGCCCCTTTTCTCCAACCATCAACAGAACGCTATCTACCCTTGGCGGCGCGAGCAACTCTAGGGTGACGCTTGATCCGGAAGAGAGGTCAATCACGGTCGAGTTCTGCACGTATCCTGTTATCGGGTCGATGACCAAGTATGGGACATAGACTGACATGGCGGCCTTGGCACTGAGTTCGACCTGTTGGAATACCCCTGCCTCGAGGACCTCAGGACTAACACTCAGACTAGATGCGTTCGCCGTGCTCTCTTCTTCAGGGAATATGCACCCTCCAAGTGGGGCTGAAACCATCACTGAGACCAGCAGCAGGGCGATACCACTTCGCGAGCGCACGCCCATGCGACCGTCGACTTCGTGTTCAACCACACGGTTCTAGTTGCCTTGCACCCGAACCAGAACCTGGAGCGTTTCCACGACCGCTCTCAAGCAATGGGTGGAGGTGGTTGCACTGGAACGTGGTTACTCACAAAAGTCGCAGATTGCCCGGGTTCCTTCAGCACCAAAGCGAGGACTCCTCCTAGAATCAATGAACAAATTCCGCAACCGAAAAGTCCGATTCCGCCCAATAATCCCATCAGGCCGCCAACTCCACCGAGTACACCATCAACTAATTCTTCGATTAGTGCGTCATCGTTGGTAACCCAAACCTCAGTATTTGACTCAAATTCCATCGGCCCCGCGTAGCAAGCAAGACAGGCTCTTCCAACTTTGATTAGGCCCTCGGGATCCGCTCTGTCGAAATCCATGTTCTCTTCATCCGCTTCACATCCGTCGAACCAATCTCTAATCTCATAATAGAACGAACCATTCAGTTCTCGAGCTTCCTCTCCCCAATCACTGATTTCAGGATGTGATAGAATTGTAATGTTAGTAGTCGCGCAATGGTCCCATTTCCCATCCCCGTCCTCATCCAGGTACTCACCCTTAATCCAGAAAGTGAAACCTAAGTCTCCATTCCCATCTTTATCGTCCACATGGAGGGTTCCTGAGGTACTGTCCTCAATAGCAAAATTAGCCAAATCTTCGAATCCTTCACCCGCATCCTCTATGGCGTCTCCACCCATTCCTGCCATTATTCCTCCACCAATAAGCATCAAAACGCCTAGACCAAGGAATATCTTTCCAGCTGTGTGCATAGATACTGCTCATGCCAAATGCGTATGAGACTTATCCCAAATCATCTGTTAAACACGGAAAGACAGGTCAGCGAACCATCAGCTTGCCTGATGGCGTCCATATCAACAGTGGTGATTGAGAAGCCGGCATCCAGCATGACCTGCCTCGTGGACGCATATCCGTCTGCGATGATTATGCGGTCGCCCGAGTAGCCGATTGTGTTGGCCGCGTAAGTGTCTGAATTAGGAATCCACAGAACCTCATCTGACAAATGACCTATCTGACCCTGAGTCAGGTGCCCCTCGGCTGCAACCAAAGTGCCTTCTCGGGGGGAGGAGCATACAGTGGTAAGGTGCAGAGTCGAGGACGGGATTTCGATGAGTTCGACGCCAAAACCCTCTGCCCTGACCTGCTCGGCTAGGAAGTTTGCTCCAGCCTGATTGGTGCGAGTTGACAGTCCGATTAGATAGTGGTTATCGAAGAACACGACATCACCACCATCGAGCGTAGCGCCCTTCGGCATCCGGAGAATATCGGAGTCTTCGGATAGGTACTCTGCAACCGCAATCTCCTCACCGACGCGGCTGGGCGCACCGAGGTTACTGATCAGAGCAACCCCGTCAATCATCACAGCGCAATCCTCGACGAAGCAGCAGTCCGGGTGGCTGTCGAGCGCATCCAGCACCCCAACCTCGGTGCCGTGCGCGCGCAGGGCTGTGACGTAGGCGTCGTGGGAGCCCTGAGCGGCGATTGGGTCGGGCGTTCTCGTGCCGAAATACCTTGAAAGGGCTCTGTCAAAGTTTGGCGAGACAAGCCTGACAACAGCTTCCCGACGGCTTCTGTCGTAGGCTCCGGGCACGGCAGGCCGTCCTACCAACCTCACTTGAACGATTCGGAATCCGGGAATCCACGTCCTAAATCAGGAATGAACGAACGAGGCATTATGGACGGTTTCGCACTGCTCACAGACATGGACCTAGTCGATAAGACTGACGAGTCGGGCAAGCACATCAGCCCAGGCCTGCCTGAGGGGATGAAGAATTATCTCATTGACATCGATGGCACAATTGGCGCGGACATACCCAATGAGGAGGCCCATCGGATGGCCTCTGCCGAGGCTTACCCAGATGCCATTGAGACAATCAACGGCTGGCACGAGGAGGGCCACCGGATTTGCTTCTTCACGGCTAGGACAGAGGAGCACCGCGAGGTCACCGAGGTGTGGCTGGCCGACAAGGGGTTCCACTACCACACCCTTCTGATGGGCAAGCCGAGGGGCGGCAACTACCACTGGATAGACAACCACGTGGTCAGGGCAACCCGTTATTCTTCGAGGTTCACCGACCTCGTCAAGCGCAACGTCGAGATCGAGGTCTTCG
>JAYZFV010000055.1:0-33940 GCA_036336595.1 Thermoplasmatota archaeon
GAAGAAATACGAGATGGTGAGGGAGAGAAATATCACGCTCCCCCTTTCGGCAGACCCCCACCAATCTGCTTTCATAATTGCAAAGAGGACTCCGGAATTTACCAGTAGCAGCAGAAAGTGAGGCAAGGTGGAGGGGCTAGAAAATGACTGGAGGATGCCTCGAGAATCGTATTCGTCGAACTCAGATACTCCCTCCATAGTATCGGGAAACCCACCAATTGGTTAAGGTAAACCCCTACCCGGTGCCGTGGCGAGGCTGAACAAGACTGCTCGCGGGAAACACAGGTGGATAGGAATTTGCATAGACCCGCCGTCCCACAGAGAGGAAGTTGAGAGCGCTATAAGAAACGCTCTTGGTGACCTGAGCTGGAGGCTTTTCGACGTCAAGCAATCAGATGGCTCAACTCATGCAATCCTTAAGGTCAGCCTAGAAGACCACCCCTCTGCATTATCGAATCTGAATGCCGCTGCCCCGATCGCGACAATTACGAGCTCAGGCAAGATTCGCTTGGTCCGGTCCAGGTTGCAGTCCTCCGAAATCTCAGAATAACCACTCGAGCCCATCGAGATCGTCAACAATCCTAGATGACTCTCGGCACAGAGCCTCAAGCCCACCACTGGCTGAGATTCCCACGGGCCTCAGGTTGGTGCCCCCCAGCATGATAGAGACCCCTCTGGAAAGTTGGCGTGAAATGCCCCTCCAGGAGATGTCCAACAATTCATTGGCTGTCGGCATCGGTAACCATCCTGTATCCTCAAAGTGGCTTGAAATTGCTGCATCGATCCTGCGGAATACCTCGAACTCGCTAGTTCCCCCCATGGTTTTCGACCACCCACTCGCGTCGATCCCTTCTTCTTTGAAGTCGCGTGCATTCACCCCTACGCCAACTCGAATATTCTCTGAACCGCTTGATTCAACGAGAATCCCGCCCATTTTCTTGATATCGTCCGACATGATGTCATTGGGCCACTTGACTTCAGCACCGAGAGCATTGGACACGATGGCCCCGATGCTGGTTTGTAGAAGTCCGGGTGCGATATTCCCAGCGATTTCAGGAGATAGCGACCACGTCGCGGAGACATCACCCCTCCTAGACTTCCATTTCGAGCCCCTTCTCCCCCTGCCTCTAGCCTGTTCGTGTGTGAAGACCCTTTCCCATCCATCTCCACCAATCGAGATTGCTTCATCCATGGTCGAATCGCATCGCTCTAGTTCTTTGGGCTCTATGCCTTGACCTGGCTTCCACAATGCGAAGACCTGCAATCGTTCCTCCCCCAATCTCAGCGAAGCTACCGAGCGCGCAGCCCACCCACTCTTCTTCCAACTTAAGGGAGAGCTAGGGCTCTTGGGATCGGTTCGAAACAGCAGCAGGACTAGGCAGTCGTCGTTCATCACGCCGTAATCTTTAGTCAATAACTCCATCAGGAGCTCACTCCACCCGCCATCTTCTATGTCAGTGAAGGCAGCTTCTTCGATAGAACCCAATCTACCCTGTGTCACCTCTGGCTCTAAATACGGCAGATTCCAGACTATCAGCGAGGTGTTTTCTGGAATTTCCAACCCATCATTGATTCCTGCCTCCACGACCTCCACATTTTCCTGCAGTCCGTGTTTCTCCAAATTCCCTCTTGTAGCAGCTACGGCGAAGGGGTTGACATCGCAGGCTAGGACGTCCCAACCTAAGTTGGCTAGAACTAGGGTGACAGCGCCTGAGCCACAACCAATCTCAAGCGCCAACCCATCTGAACGCCTGAGTTCCCCAATAGCTTTGCACATCAATTCAGTGTCCTCCCTAGGGGGGTAGACTGTGTCCGGAACCAGTATCTCCCACGATCCGATCCCGTCTAGGACAAAGTCATGGAAATGGCCCCTAACCCCTTGATTCGCCATGTTATCGTATTGTGACAAGATATCTTGTGCTTGCAACCTGGGGATGCTGAAAACATTTATGCGGAAATGCCCGGAAGAAGCATACGCTCCGCGCCCCCCTAGGAGCGCAGCCCCCCATGCACAGCGAGCGCTGTGCCGGAGGGTTCTTCAACCCCCCCCAGTTCGGAGGATGGCCCAGCATTAGCCTTGGGCCTGTAGCTTAGTCAGGTAGAGCGCCGGGCTTTTAACCCGGTGGCCGGGGGTTCGAATCCCCTCAGGCCCACCTGATAGCGCCTCAGGCCCTCGCTTTTCTGGATAGGGGGGAAGCGCTTGGCGGTAAAGAGTTCGACGAAAAAAAGGCTCGTCGAACTCGGTATATCCCAAGAGCACGCGCACAAACTAGCAGACGATGCTAACCTGGACGCTATCAAGAGGATGACCATCGATCAGGTGGCTAAAAAGGTCGGTCTTGAGACTGGCGATTCTTCCTTGGAGAACATCATGACCGTGATCAGTGAGCATGTAGGCTCCCGAAAGCGCAGCAAGAGCAATCGGATTACCATTTCGAGGAAGGCGCTACTGGACGAGGACATACCCATGGGCGAGTACCGATTCAACGTCTTGAATCACCTCCTCGTGCCTCATCACGAACTGGTCCCCATTGACCACGAGGCCGATGAGCTTGAGCCTTGGGACTTGCTTCAAAACGATGTTCAAGGCAACGATCGCCTAGCCAAAGAGCTGCTCCCTAAGATATTGATAACCGACCCGGCCATCCAAGCCATCAAGGAGATGGAGGAGTCTGAGAACGATGAACTCCCTGCTGGTTGGCTAACAAATCGTGTTGTTAAGATCATTAGGTACAGTCGGTCTGCTGGCAGCTCTGTCGCGTACCGACTCATAGTGGAAAGGACTTAGATTCGGAGTTGGAAGAATGAAAGAGATAGTTGATAGTTACTTCAAGCATAGAAGCCTGGTCAACCACCAGCTTGCTTCCTATAACGATTGCATTCCAGTAGGCGACGGCAAGGAGAGCAGGATGGAGCGCATCGTCAGGAACATCAAGATTGGCAGCGACGAGCAAATCGATGACGACGAAGGCGGGATGGTCAAGCTCGACTTGCTAGACAAGGAGATTATCGTGAGGCTGAAGAACCTCAGACTAGGGAGGCCCACAATCAAGGAGGCCAACGGTGCCGAGCACCCCGCGACTCCACTAGAGTGCCGCCTCAGGAAGTTGACTTATTTCTCCCCCGTATACCTAGACTTCAAGATCTTCCGTGATGACCTCCCTCCATTACCCGATTCCGATCTCGGGTCAATCGAAGAGACGGGTGTCCACATCGGTAATCTCCCTATAATGGTCCGAGCAGCCCGATGTAACCTGCATCCAAATCACTTAGATGAGAACAGGAGGCTCTCCCCGGGTACATCTACCGAGGACTCTGAGAGATATAACCAGCTCCTGAGAAAGTCGGGGGAAGATCCTCTCGACCCGGGCGGCTACTTCATTATCAACGGGACAGAACGCGTACTCATTTCGATGGAAGACCTTGCTCCCAACAGGGTAACCGTAGAGAAGAACAAGAAGTACGCGCACGAGACACAGGTCGCGAAGATATTCTCACAGAAGGACGGCGTCAGGAAACCCCTCAACGTCGAGAAGCGCAGAGATGGCATGTTGATGGTCAAGATTCCCAGTGCAGGCACCACCCCTGTCCCCCTCGTCCTTTTGATGAGGGCTCTAGGGGTTGAGAACGACAGGGAGATCTTTGCCTCCATAGCCGGACCCCCTGAAGCCATGAAATACACCGTCGCCAACTTGAATGATGTCAGAGACAATGAAGAGTACGGCGTTGACACCTGCGAAGAGGCACTTTCGTGGCTTGAGAAGAAGTTCGCTGCTGGGCAGCAAAAAGAATACAGGGAGTCACGTATTCAGAACTTGCTGGACAACGAACTCCTGCCACACTTGGGGTCGAGCCCCGATAACAGGGAGAAGAAGGCCATCTTCCTCGGAAGGATAGCTAGGCAAGTCCTCGAAATGGCGATTAAGGACAGGGATCCCAATGACAAGGATCACTATGCGAACAAGCGCGTTCGGCTTGCAGGAGATCTAGTGGAGGACTTGTTCCGAGTCAGCCTCCAGCAATTGGCTAGGGACCTCAAGTATCAACTCGAAAGGCACCACAATCGCAAGAGAGAATTGAGGATTTCCTCTTGCCTGCGACCCGATGTACTCACTACCAAGATCATGCATGCACTTGCCACTGGGAACTGGGTGGGCGGTCGCTCCGGAGTCAGCCAACTCCTCGACCGTACAACCTACCTTTCTGCCCTGTCCCATCTCAGGAGGGTAACAAGCCCCCTAGTCAGGAGTCAACCTCACTTCGAGGCGAGGGACTTGCACCCGACTCAATGGGGTCGCCTATGTCCCAACGAGACACCCGAGGGACAGAATTGCGGCCTGGTCAAGAATGGTGCACAGATGATCGATGTCTCGGAAGAGGTCCCGGAGGACGATGTCAAGGCTCTTCTCAAGGAAGCGGGCGTCGACGACAACCCCGATGGCTGGGCATCCGGCTCGAGAATCCATGTCAATGGCGACATATTCGGCTTGCACAAGAGACCACACAAGTTGGTTAGCCAGTTCAAGAGACGTCGCCGCTCTGGCCGAATCAGGCCTGAGGTCAGCATTCGTCACGATCTCGAGAATCGTGATGTTTACATCAACACAGACCGGGGCAGGATGCTTCGACCATTGCTTATCCTCGATCATGGCAGTCTGCAGGTTACCAAGATGCACCTCGATGGCCTCAAGTCAGGGGAGATTACCTTCGCCGACCTCGTCTCCGGAGGCGTGGTCGAATGGGTCGACGCAGAGGAAGAAGAAGACCTACTCGTCGCTCCGCGGCCTTTCGATTTGCCCTCCCTCTCACCCAAGCACAAGAGACCGATGAATCCCTCGAAGGTGGAGTGGTTGAACATGGGGGAGCATGGAATCTCCCATGCGGCCCTTTCGGTGCAAGTGCGTTTGCCCAACGGGGAAGCCGCTGTCGAGAAGTTCAAAGTTCCTCTAAACTACTACCAGGACAACATCGACCAACTCAAGAGGAAGGAAAAGAAGGCCAATACCGTTCTAGTTTTTACCCATGTCGAGATTGACCCCCAACTCATCCTCGGCGTCTGCGCCTCGCTTGTCCCATACCCTGAGCACAACTCCACCCCTAGGGTCACGGGGGGCACCGCGATGGTCAAGCAGAGCCTTGGCGTCGCCAGTGCCAACTTCCGGCTTCGCCCGGACACCCGCGCTCACGTCATGCATTACCCCCAGAGATCAATAGTGGGCACTAGGGCGATGAAGTCAACAAACTTCGACCAGCGTCCCGGTGGCCAGAATCTCGTTGTCGCCATCATTAGTCACCACGGCTACAACATGCAAGACGCCGTAGTCATGAACAGGGCATCCGTAGAGCGCGCGCTCGGTCGCTCAGCCTTCATCCGTACCTACAACGCTGAGAACAAGAGATTTCCAGGGGGCCAGGAGGAGAAGATCGAGATTCCCGGCACCGGACTCGACGAGATCAAAGGCCTGAAGTCTTGGAGCGCCTATTCTCACCTAGAACGCGATGGACTACCTGTCCCAGAGGAAGAACTCACGAGCGCGGATGGTGACAGGTCGATCTTAGTGGGAAAGACAAGCCCACCGCGTTTCCTCGAAGAAGCCCATGGGGCCTTCCTGCAGGCGCAAGAGCGTCGAGAGTCGTCAATGCTCGTCCGCCATGGCGAGAAGGGTTGGGTCGACAACGTGTATGTTACCGAGTCCCTAGACTCAGGTAGGCTAGTCAGGATCACACTGCGAACAAACAAGATCCCGGAGTTGGGGGACAAGTTTGCTAGCAGGCACGGTCAGAAGGGCATCATCGGCAGACTGGTGAACCAGGAGGACATGCCGTTCACTGAGGACGGCATCATCCCCGACCTCCTGATTAACCCCCATGCTATTCCCTCTAGGATGACCGTTGCCCACGTCCTCGAGATGATTGGGGGAAAGGTCGGCTCGATGGAGGGGCGCCGAATCGATGGGACCGCCTTCACTGGCGAGAAGGAGGAGTCTCTGCGCGCAGGCCTCCTCAGGAACGGCCTCAATCACACCGGGCGTCAGACCATGGTCAACGGTGAGACCGGGGAGTCATTCCCGGTGGACACCTTCGTTGGAGTCATCTACTACCAGAGACTGCATCACTTGGTTAGCAGCAAGCTTCACGCCAGAAGTCGCGGACGTGTCCAGATTCTTACTAGGCAGCCGACTGAAGGCAGGGCCCGCCAAGGTGGTTTGAGGTTCGGTGAGATGGAGAGGGATTGCCTGATTTCCCATGGGGCTTCCATGGTAATCAAGGATAGACTCCTCGACGAGTCTGATGGGTGGAACCTCATGGTATGCAACACTCCCAGGTGTGGGCACATAGCCTATTATGACTGGAAGAGAAGAACCAGCGTCTGCCCGGTCTGTGGTGACCGGGCAGATGTTCATTCTGTGCAGACTTCGTATGCGTTCAAGCTCCTTTTGGATGAGATGAAGAGCCTTGGTGTGGCCATGAGACTGGAATTGGAGGACCGAAGATGAGCGCCCGTGACGCAGCAAAAATTCCGAAGAGAATTGACTCAATCAGGTTCACCTTGATGGATCCCAACGAAATCAGAAAGATGTCCTCGGTCGAGGTCAAGACCGCTGATACCTACAAGGACGATGGGCATGCCTTCAAGCAGGGCTTGATGGATCCCAAGATGGGCGTCATTGACCCGGGCATCAGGTGCGAGACCTGCGGCAACAAGCATGAGGAGTGCCCCAGTCACTTCGGCCACATCGCACTGGAGCTGCCTGTGATGCACATCGGCTTCTCAATGCTCATCAAGACGTGCCTAAAGGCAACGTGCAACAAATGCAGCCAGGTCCTTCTCCTAGACGCTCCCGAGACGCACCCCCTCGACCCTGAGAAGTCCGAACAGGACTACTACCGCGACAAGGTGAACGACGTCATCCTGAAGCACGGCGTCGGTGGCAGGGAGTTCAAGAAGATCACCAAGGACATAGAGAATATATGCGCTGGTCCGAAGAGGGCCATTTGCATGCACTGCGGGTCGGAGCAGGGCAAGATCATCCTCGACAAGCCCACTACCTTCAAGGAGAAGAAGGCCGACAAGGGGGAGCACAAGCTGAATGCCAGGGACATCAGGGAATGGCTAGAGAAGATTCCCGACGAACACTTGATTTTCGTCGGAATGGAGAGGGACGTCAGCAGGCCGGAGTGGACCATCATGAAGGTACTTCCAGTGCCCCCAATCACCGTCCGCCCATCCATAACCCTCGAGAGCGGCGACAGGTCAGAGGACGACTTGACTCACAAACTCGTTGATGTACTACGGATTAACCAGAGGCTCAGGGAGAATCGAGACTCGGGCGCCCCCCAACTCATCGTCGAGGATTTGTGGGAGTTACTGCAGTATCACTGCACGACGTATTTCGACAATCAGACCAGTGGCATCCCCCCAGCGAGGCACAGATCGGGCCGGCCCCTGAAGACGCTCTCCCAGCGCCTCAAGGGCAAAGAGGGCAGGTTCCGCAGCAACCTCTCGGGCAAGCGCGTCAACTTCTGCGCTAGGACGGTAATCAGCCCCGATCCTAACCTCGGCATCAACGAAGTCGGGGTCCCCGTTGCGACAGCCAAGGAACTCACCGTGCCCATTCGCGTCACCAGCAGGAACAGGGAGCAGCTCCGACAGATGATTTTGCGTGGCCCAGATGTGCACCCAGGAGTGAACTACATCATCAGAGGCGATCGATTTCGCGTCAGAATCACCGATCGTACGAAGTTTATCTGGTCCGGTTTCAGGTGCCTGAACCCCGAGTGCGATGCTGGCAGCGAGGACGAGCCCTACACGGGTTACAAGCCCGAGTTGAACGAGGTTCTGCCCGCTCCAAACTTCCTGCCCGGATTGGCCCTGATGCGTCAGATGCGTAGGGACCATATCACCGACGACTTGATTGAGGAGTGGACTGTCGACCTCGAGCAAACGCTTTCTAACCTCAGGGGGGAGGACAAGGTCGGCAATCCCTTGGATGAGGGTGACCACAATGCAGTAATTCACCACCGATGGAGGTGGGAGGTCGAGCACCCCTCGGAGTACTTGCCTGAGCATCTAGAGGTAAAGTGCCCCCACTGTGGAAGCCCAGAGATAGAGGACGAGCACGGAAACGTGTATCCAACTGAGGTGGAGGATCGCCTCAGTACTTACGACAGGGACGGCAATCCGCGCCCGGGGGTAGTCGTCGAACGGCACCTTATCGATGGCGACGTTGCGATATTCAACCGCCAGCCATCACTGCACAGGATGTCCATGCTGGTCCACGAGATACGCGTGATGCAGGGAAAGACGTTCAGATTCAACCTCGCTGATTGCACTCCCTACAACGCGGATTTCGATGGCGACGAGATGAACCTCCACGTGATTCAGAGCGAGGAGGCACGGGCAGAGGCCAGAATCCTGATGCGCGTGCAGGAGCACATCATCTCCCCGCGCTACGGAGGCAGCGTCATCGGCGGGATCCATGACCATATCTCCGGTGCATACCTATTGACTCACGGTGATGCCCTCCTACCAAAGCACGTGGTGATGGACGTCCTAGGCTCAGTGGGTTGGGACGGCATCCTTCCCGAGGAAGTCGAGGAGAATGGCCAGATTGGCTACAGGGGGAACGAAATCTTCAGCCTCCTCGTACGTGAAGGGTTCCGACTCAATTTCAAAAACCGCGCTGGCGAGGTTGTGGATGTCTCAAAGGGCGATGTGATCGGCTCGATAGACAAGCGCGGAATAGGTGCTGAGGACGGTAGGCTCCTCGATGCCGTAGTTCAGACTCACGGCACCGACATAGGAGCCGACTTCATCAATAATATGACCAAGATGACCATCGCTATGTGCACGGCCATGGGATTCACTACGGGGATAGACGATGAGGACCTTCCACCCGAGGCGAAGAAGGAAATTGATGAAATCAATCGCGCTGCCAGCGAAAAGGTCGATTCCGAGTTGGAGAAGTTTGGCAAGGACGGGAAGAGGTACGGATCGAGGCCGGGAAGGACCCCCCTAGAGACGCTAGAGGAGAACATCCTGACCATTCTCGACGAAGGCAAGGCCGAGACGGGCAAAGTTGCCAAGTCACTGTTGGCTGAGGGCAATTCAGCCGTGTTGATGGCCACCTCGGGAGCCCGAGGCTCCATGGACAACCTGGCGATGATGGCCGGGTCAATCGGACAGCCCAAGGTCCGTGGCAAGAGGCTAGAGCGTGGCTATCAGGACCGCGTGCTTTCGCACTTCCCTCGTAAGGTCAAGGGAGCAAAGGAGAAGGGATTCGTCTCTTCATCGTTCAAGAGGGGCCTCGAGCCCACTGAGTTCTTCATGCTCTCTGTCTCAGGAAGGGAGTCCCTCGTAGACACCGCGGTCAGAACGAGCAAGTCTGGTTACATGCAACGCAGGCTGATCAACGCGATGGATGACCTCAAGGTTTCAAACGACGACAGGGCATCTGTAAGGAACACCGCCAACCGCATCGTCCAGTTCGAGTACGGAGAGGATGGCGTAGACCCCGCCCGCAGTCGCAAGGGACACCCGTTCGATGTCGATCAAGTGCTAGACGATGCATTGGGGGGTGCTAACTGATGGTCGTCAAGAGCGCGACAAAGAAGAAGCTGATGGACCTCGGAATCGAGGAAGAGTATGCTCACAAGCTAGCAGATGACAGAAAGTGGGACGATGTCAAGGGCCTCTCTCCGGGCCAGATAGCTCAGATCTGCGGTATCGACTCTGGCACATCCCAGAGGATTCACGAAATCATGTCCAGTTCCGCGAAGTCCACTAGGGCGGCTTCCGCTTCCTCGCAGAAGACCATAGTTCGCAGGAGAACTGCGTCGAGAACAAGGAGGATGAAGCGTTCCCTTCCCCTCGACTCATACGATCAAGATGCCAAGGAGAAGCAACTCATCCGTGACGTCGATTCGGACGACGAGATGTACATCCAACTTTCCGAGGCCTCACAGGGCAGTGGCACAATAATGACACCGAGGATGATAAACGATCTAGTCAAGGGGCTACAGAAGCGCGGCGAGAAGAAGTTGTCTGCCGCCAAAGCCAAGAAGATAGTCAAATCAGCGAGGAGCTTCGCCGGCGAGGCCAAGGCGGTTCCATACGAAGCCGTCGGGATTACCACCGCTCAGTCGATCGGAGAACCGGGTACCCAGATGACTATGAGGACCTTCCACTATGCTGGCGTCGCTACCGTAAACGTCACTCAAGGACTGCCTCGAATCATAGAGATCGTCGATGCTCGCAAGGTTCCAAAGACCCCTACCATGATTATCTATCTGGATGAGCTCAATGCTAAGGGCAAGCCTCTGAGAACTAACGAGAAGCTCATTCGTGACATCGCTGCTGGAATCGAGACGACTACAGCCACAGACATCGCAACTATCGATGTGGACGTGGCACAGAGGAACATCAGCCTCCAGTTGAATGCTAGCAACATGAGGCTAAAGAAGATGACCGGCGCAGAGATTCGGGACAAGCTATCGAGGGCCCTCCGACTATACGTCCAAGCCGACAACGAAGACAGGCCCAAATCCCTACGGATTGTTCCCGGAATCGTAAAGGAGCAGGATCTTGCGAATATTTCCACCGACCCGCCTACCTACACCGCTTTACTGCAGCTCGAAGACAAGATCAAGAAGCTTAGACTGAAAGGCCTTCCTGGAATTTCGAGGGCGAACGTCCAGGGACCCATCGCAGAAACCGGGGAGTATTACATCTCCACCATCGGCTCCAACCTAGCAAAAGTGAGCGAGTTCGCGGGAGTAGACACGACTCGTACTTACACCAATAACATCAACGAGATCAACGATTTCCTAGGCATCGAAGCCGCCCGCCAAGCCATCATCAACGAGATGTGGGATACCTTGGAGGGAGCAGGGCTCGATGTTGACGTCCGACACCTGCTCATGGTGTCTGATGTCATGACCACGGGGGGCGAGGTTAGGGCCATAGGAAGGCACGGCGTCAGCGGCACCAAGCACTCGATCCTTGCTCGTTCGGCTTTCGAGGTCACGGTGACTCATCTCCTCAAGGCGGGCATCATCGGTGAGAGGGACGCCCTGTCCGGGGTTACGGAGAACATCATCGTCGGTCAGCCAGTGGCATTAGGAACGGGCAGCGTTGAGTTGTTCTACATACCCGAGGAACACCTCTGAGGTGAGCGAATGGATATGGCAAGGCAATTGAAGCAAGGCATTAACACCGGGAGCCTCGTATTCGGACAACGTCAGACTTCCTCTGCTTGCGCCAAGGGCGAAGCTCAACTTGTACTCGTAGCGGCAAACTGTCCCGAGTCTTTCATCGACGAAATACGCACCTCTCATCCTGACGTTCCGATTCATCAGGTTCTCATGGTCAACCGTCAACTAGGAGCTGCTTGCGGAAAGCCCTTCCCTGTCAGTGCTCTTTGCATTTTGGATGCAGGCCAGAGCGAACTCCTCCATTTCGGCCCAAATATATGATGCTTGAAATCGACATCGAGTCACCCCCATCTTGGGTTCGTTTCAATATCACCCCTTCCTCCCTGACAACATGGAGGTGGCGGTGAGAGATTTGCTTGAGAACAGAGCCGTCAGGCTCCGACCCTCCTCGGGTGTTGATTCCTCACACGATTTCGTGTGCATCGGCATCGCGGAGAGAATACCTGACTTGGAATCTTCAGACGACCGTGAGGTCTACGTTTGGCACGTTCCTTCGGGCTTGCTTCCTCTCACGGAGCAGGACTTGGAGCGTTGGCGGGTGGATGCTCCTGTGGGGAGGCATTGGATACTGAGCGAGAGGTCGTTACCATCGGATGCAAACCTAATCGGCATGCACGATGTCGTGTTGTGGGGCCCAGATACCATTTCAACCTGGATCGGTGGGGCGGTGCTTTCCGGCGATCTGGTCGCTCGAATTCCCGACGTTGCTCCAAGAATAGATTTTCTCGCTACTGAGCTGGAGGACTTGAGCAAGGAGGAGCCTACCACTTCGTTGAGGCCGTTGATTGACCCTGCTAACTGGCTTGCACAGAGGGGCATGGAGGGGGCTGTTGCCACCCCAGTCTTCCTCAAGGCGAGGATGTGGACAGTGAACGGCGAGCTAGTGGGTCCTTCCATGGAGTTAGAACGGGGACGTTGGTTCGTCATCGAGGATCCATGGTCGGCTAGCTTGAATCTTCTAGACCCCCTCGACAGAATCGACCATATCCCCAACCTCAGAGTCATCCTGCCCATTGAGGAATCTTGGCTGAGTGAGACTAGGCTCTCCACGGAGATTCAAAATTTGCTTGAAGTGAGGAAAAAGGGCAGTGTGGAGAACGCCAATTTATCCGGACCCGTCAGGAGCATGCTTCTGGAGACCTGGTCGTTCAGTTACGAGTCGGCTAATTACCAGGAGTCCGCACTCCTAATCCCGGGCTGGATTATCCACACTACCGAGGAGAAGATATTGCATGGCAGGAACGGTCGAACCTATGATATGGTGGCTAGTTCCTCTGCAACAACATGAGCTCTTCGGTAGACAGGGTGTCACCGGACATCAGGCGGGACATCAAGTCGGAAATCTGGACCTTACCGTCTTCATCGTGCATCTTCTGTCTGGATTCTGATAATTTCATTATGTCTTGCATTGAGTGAATGCAACGAAGTGAGACTATGTATTGGTTATGGAGGTGATCCGCCTCACGCTTAGTGGAAGTGAGGATACCGTGCTCACTGTTAGCGAGCTCCCTTAACCTGTCTACCTCTTCTGAGAGCTCTATCATCAAATCGTGTGCATCTTGGGCAGAATTGACTGCCTTCTCTACAGATTTGTGGGCTTCTGTCTGAAGGATTTCGGCTGCCCGCACTTTCATCAAGGCATGGGAATTGCTCGCTTCTTCCCTATCTGTGGCCTCCTTGAGCTCCTTTTGTAACTTCTTCATCATATTGTGAAAATCCTTCTCTTTGTTTCCTGGAAACCCGCCTTTTTCGTACTTCTTCTCGAGACTTTCCCTAGCAGTCCTAATTATGCGAGCGGAACGCCCTTTCGGCTTCCTATTCTCGCTTCCCTCGACCGTTTGTCGATTGTTGCCGCTCCTAAGTATTTCACGCAGTTCCTTAAGTTCATTAGACCTATCCAGTCTGACCTTCTTCAGCTCCTTGACTTTTGCATTCGCTTCGTTTCGTATTGACTTCTGACCCTGAACCTCATGAATCAGCTCTTTCACTTGCCTGTTAATCTCGTTTCTCTTGTCGCGATGAACCCTCCCTGCCATGTTCAAATCATCGCGCTTGACCTTTCTATCAGAGAGCTTCTCGCTGACCTTTGTGGACAGAGGTTCGAAGATCTCTCTAAGATTCGTGTGATTGAGTTCCAATGCTAGTCCCGTTACGTTCGAATTTGACTTTCCATTTAAGCCATACCAACATGCAGGTTATCCCATTTACTCCTCCTTACGAGTAGCTAGGTTTCCTTTCCTGCTGCCACTTCTGGCCACACCTAGTTTCCTACCTTTCTTCTTTTGCCTCTTCTCTACAGCAGGCTCCGGTTCCGTATCGGGCTCTTCTCCTAATGAAGAGAGCCCACCTATGTCGAGAAAGGCACCCATCTCGGCCGTGCTTAAACTACCCCCACTACGTGCGATATCCTTGATGTCGGAGATTTTGACTCGCCCCATCCTACCTTGTTGGGTGATCCTAGAGTATGCTTCGATACGACTCAGCTCTTTGCGGGCGGTCTTACGCTGCCCCCCAAGTACGTCCAGCCTCTTGTCGATGGCAGAGATTCGATTGCTAACATCCCTAATTTCCTTCCTGGAGATTCTCCCGTCTTCTATTCTCAGGTCTCCAGCGATTTCAGACACACTTCTCCCTTTGTCAGCCTTGTTTTTATCGAGCTTCGTCGTTATCCTTCTCATTTCGCTGATGCGCGCTGCATATCTAGCATGGGCGGATTCAGCCACTTTCTTCCTTTCTATAGAGGATTGCAACTCGAAGAACCTACTGAATGAACCGAGCTCCCTATTGAGCATTGGAACCGCAGTCAGGTCATTGTCGATGGTGGTGAGCCTCGTGTGGGTAACGGATAGCCATTCGAACAGAATGTTCGTTGGGGGTGGGATGCACTTGTTGATTGCATCCCTCTTTTCCTTTTCCTTCTGAGCGGATTTCCTTGAGCGATGAAACTCCCTCAGTAGTGACTTTCGTCCAGAATCAGCGACTTCCACCTTACCAATCGCTGACCGGAGGGATTTCACAATCTCGACTTGCTCCTTCCTCTCAGCTCTGAGTTCCCTAAGTTCGTTCTCAAATGTAGCTAGCAAACGTTTCTGATCCCCCCTTAGATCCTCGATATCGGTTTGGTCCGCTTCTTCTAGGTCGTCCCATAAACCGATTTGCGCCGAATCGCTCATTTTTCTTTACCCCCCGAGCGCTCAGTTGTATTGTGTGCATCGATAGAACTGGATTTCCTCGCAAATGACGAGGCCTCCCCGTCCGATACTTTCCTCATGTCATTGAGCAAGTCAGGGAATCCAGGCCCGAGGTCGCCGTAGCCTTCCACTAGCCTCCTCTCCCAATGCTTGATTGCCGTGTCCGACTGGGAGAGCAACTCCTTGGCCCTATCGAGTTGGCTCTTTACATCTCTCAGTTCTGCAGAGAGCATTGCCTTCTTGTCATAAAGCGGTTGTGCCTTTTCCACTGCTGCCAGCATCCCCATATGCGCCTTGTCAGCGGCTTTGTAGAACGTGGACATCTCCCTACTCTTATCGACGAAATCCGCCATCTCCTGGTTGGTCTCTCTCCTGTCTTCAATCCAGCGTTCGTTATCTTTGAGCAGCTTCCTTCTCTGATCCAACATTTTCTTCTCTGATATGTGGTCAAGGGCCGACGTCTGAATCTTATGCTCTATTTCCTCTAGTTTCTCAAAGAGCCTCTCCTTCTTCCACTTCGGATCTAGATTGACCATGCCACCGCTTTGCATAAGGTTCTCTCTGGCAGATTTCACATCGACGAATGCCAGTCCCGCATCTCGTTGGCTCTCATCCCGGATTCGCTTCAATTCTGCGACTCGTTCGTTAGCTTGCTGGTGAGCCTTAGTCTGCCTCTCTAGCTTGGGCGTGAGCGAATCCTCCTCAGCTTCTAGGTTTCTGATTACACCTGGTAGGCTTTCCTTCAGCATCCTCCTCCGATTTAGCAGAGATTGGGCGAGTTCATCAGGTTCGACCTTGAGCAGTGCATCGTTGTCCATGGCCAACTGGCGCGGAGCAATCCATGCATTAAAGGCCTCTGTGACCGAACTTTTTGGGTTTGATTGATACGATGTCATACAGGGGGTGAAACTATGTCAAGAACAGTTGTTAGAGCCTTGTGCATAACCATGCTCTTGACGCTGGCCCCCGTCTTTCTCGCATCCAGCCAGGGCAACGAAGGGCTTTCTGCAGAATCTTCGAACCCGTCATTGACCTCCGGCTCAACTTCCGCGAACTTCACCTCAGCAGGTGGTTCAGGCGTGGCCATAGTTGGCGAGCCTGCGCACGTGGGCGACAATCTGCTAGCGTCCATCCTCGTGAGTAATCATGGTTCGGAGACCGGTTCTGTCGTCCTCAACCTAGAAGACACAATCAATGGAGTTACTGTCTCAGGAAGCGAGGTGGAGATTTCTTCTGGCTCCAGTAGGGAGGTCAGCGTCGCCTTCACCCCAGAATCCAATGGGTCATTGGCGTATCACTGGTGGCTCACTAGTATTGGTGCCGAAGTCGACGCTTCGTTGAACGGGGATTTTGACTTGGAGGTTTTCCGGTCCCAAGCAATGGAAGTATCCGTGGAGTCATACGATTGGACGTTGGACGGGGGTCTCTCCGTGGACGTTTCTATGACTCTCTCACATGGCCGTTCTCGTACCCTGCTGCTCGAGATCTCTAGGGAGCATCATGGTGATAGCTCACTGATGCAGAGCTTCACAGTTGAGTTGGACCCTGGGAGAAGAAGCGTGACCATCGAACTCGGCCATCCCGAGGCCGACTTTCTTTCCATCGAGTTGATTCCGATTTCGTGGGTAACCGCGGCGACGTCCATCAATTCCACTACCATATCCCTCGTTGTGCCCAATCCCGCCCCCTCTGCTTCTTTCGTGGGCGCCTCACCTGAATTTCCGAAGGAGGGAGAGTCGGTACTCGTTGAATTCACCCTGTCCAATGACGGCAATTCCGCCACCCCTGCAGGAAAGGCAAGGTTGGTGCTCTTTCCAGAATATACCATTCTCTCAGAGACCTCGGTTCCCTCGGTCCCTCCTCAAGGTAGTTTCTCTAGCGTCATGGAAATCCCCTCATGGCCCGATGCAACTGTCGTCGAGTTCAATCTCGTCTGGAAGATGGGTGCAGAGTCTACTACTAGTTTCGTCTCTATCGAGTCAAAAGTCGAGGACGGCGGCTTCGAGTTGCCATTCGACGCTGTCTCTGTTTTCTACGGTGCCCTTGCTGGCATAGCATCCATCCTAGCAGCAAGAGTGACTTGGCGTACGGTCTCATCAAGGACCCCTTCCACTGTGCAAGGGGGCCTGAGAGCCCCTAGAGAGCCGAGGTCCGGCCGAGGTGAACAAGCGAAGAGGGAAGTGTCATGCCCTCATTGCGAGCAACGCCTCAATGTACCTGTTAACCACTTGGGAGGGGTCAAGTGCCCTGCTTGCACCATGCAGTTTGAAGTCGAAGACGAGATTATCCAGCCAACTCATTCAGACATCACCTCGGAAACCGAAACAGAGGACCCCCAAATCTCAGATTCGTCGGACCTCGCAGATCCAGTCTCTAGGTCATCGGACGATTTTCTCCAATGCCCTGACTGCAACCAGACCCTTAAGGTCCCAATCGAACGCCGGCCGGTTCGTTCGCGTTGCCCAGTGTGCAAGTTGGAGTTCTTAGCCGAGGCTTCCGAGGAGTAGGGATGTCAGACTACAGTGAAATTGAGGAGATGTACCTAAAGCGCATCTTTGAGGTTCACGTCGCCACTCCTGACGCGATTGTTAGGACCACCCAGCTAGCGAACCTCATGGACGTAAGCCCAGCCTCGGCCACTGAGATGATTCATCGCCTCACCGATAGGGGTATGGTGACTCACGTTCCATACAAGGGATGCAGGCTCTCTCCCATGGGGTTCCAGTACGCAGCACGAATAAAGCGCCGCGAGGGATTGCTTCAAATTCTCCTCTCAGAGGTTATAGGCTTCTCCGGAGACGTCTCTGCAGTCGCATGCAGGATGGAACATGCAATTGGGGACGATCTGGAAGCTGCCTTGGACAGGCTTCTGGGATATCCGGAGAATGCTCCCGATGGTACTCGCATTCCCGCGGTCGAACGTTCTGTGGAGCCCTTCGGCAAAGGCACTCTGTTACCCATAGGCGCACTTCCAGAAGGTGCCACCGCTGTGGTGGATTTCATTCTGGTTAGCGGTGTAGAGGGGGTTACCATAGGAGCCGCCGGGTTAATGGTTGGCTCCACAATCACTAACTCCGGGGGCGTGCTCACTTGTGACGGCAGTGAGCTCGAGGTGTCTAGGCCGATGTCCATGAGGATACTCGCTAGACTCACCAGTGATGTTGGTGGTTGAACCCCATGGATTCGAAAGACGACCCCCGGACCACGCCTCATATCGATTCGGAACTCGATTCCATGGTGGCGACTCTCGCTCCAGAGGCGCCGCCCGCCCCCAATCTCAGGTCACCGAAAGTCGGAGACGATTCTGTGGACGCACTGCGTATTATGAAAAGGTCACTTAAGGCCAAGGAACTTGCCCTGAAGGGCATTGATGACTTCCTGATCAGCGGGGGCATCAGGCTGATTCTGTTCCTGCCAATCATAGTTGTAGTGCTATTTGGTCTTGCTCAGTCTTATCGCGGGTCCGATCCTGCGTGGTGGACAGGAAGTGTGGAGGAGATTTTCTTCAACCTCAGATTATCCACTGCGATATATGCACTTTCACTGGCCATCATGGTCGCCGACCTCGTCCTTCTCTTCATCCTGCACTATCTTCTATGGGTCACTCAGCGCATCTTTCAGATAGAGACCGATGAGATTACGAAAACTGGCATGACCTTCCGCAGCGTCCATGGCTACACTGAAATGAGAGCCGTCATCGATGGCGCCTCCAAGCAACTGAATCTCACTACCACCCTGATGGTAATCGCTACCGTGCTTCTTGGGTTGGCCTTTTACTTCTCCAGCGGCACCCAAGGCGTCCCAGTCTTGATTGCCCTATCCACAGGTGCGTTGCTCTCCGGTCACAGTGTGTACATGGTTTCCAATCGCCCGCGATTCAATACAGTGAAGCCGTGGGGGCTGTTAGAAGCATTCTCCCCCCCTATTCACCCTGCCCTCCTAAACAAGCCGTTCAGCGATGTCATCAGGGCGCATGTCGACCCCCTCCTTGCTGTTCGCGTATCCAAGTACGTGTCATCCTTCTCAGGCGACCTGAGTAGAGGCGTCAGGCTCTCGGAGTTGCAGGAGTACCTTCTGCAACTGCTTCACATGTATCGATCGGGGTTGATTGACGAGCAAGAGTTCCACTTCGCACTGGAATCAGTGATACCCTCGAAAACGATCGACCAGATTATCAACCACCCAGACCTTGGCGAGGAGACCCTTGACCGACTCCTCATGCATGCTCGACGGCGTTGCGCCCCCTTCTTCAGACTGCACGATCGGTTGCGAATGCACCTTAACAACCCTGCAGCCTCTGGCGTTTGGTTCGATGTGGATATGGAGAACCTCACTCTTGGCCACGCAAACTTGTTCGCTTTCGTGCTCAATCAGACCGGTGAGAGCCAGGACCTGATTCTCAGGGTGCAAACACCGGACTTCCGGCCCAACGAATGCGTGTACCGCCTCCGTACCAAGCCACAGGACAATGAATCATCCCAGCAGGGCAAGCCCCTGTTTGAGTCCCTCACAGACGCCATGCTCTCATCTCGCATTGTCTGGCAGAGCCTAATCCCATCTTCCATGGGCGAGGCAACAGTGACCGTCAGGCTCGAGGACTCCTCTGGAAACCTGATTTCGGGCAAGGTCCTGACTGCGCAGGTCCGGTCTGACCTGTTCACCCGATTGAGGATGACCACCGGGGCCCTTTTCATGTTCGGCGCCGTACTAGCCGTATTATCCCCTCTAGTCCCGTTCATAGCGTCCCTCCTAGGGCTTTAGTTCGATTCAATAAGGAACCGTCCCTCGCGGACACATGGAGGCGGAGGATTCCATCAGCAACGATCTCAGAAACCGGCTCCACGCCATGGAGGCCAAGCTCAAGAGGATGAGGGAGCAGCGAAACGGCCACAGTGAGGCTGCTCGGAGGGCCGCCGACTCAAGGAATTCCGTCCAGCAGCAGGGGTCTGAGCTGAGAGATGGAATCAAGGCTCGGATGGACGAGCAGAAGGAGGTACGTTCGCAGGCCAAGGTGCATCAGGCCCGTCGAGACGAGATTCAGAAGCACCTCAGGGAACTCATCTCTAGGAAGCGGGGAAGAAGAGGGGATAGCCCCAGTAAGTCGGTGGTCATCCAACTCTCGGAGACGGTTAGCGAGATTGAGAAACTAGAGAACCAAATCATGACCGACGGACGGCTGTCTCTCGACAAGGAGAACGAATTGATTAAGCAACTGCGGTCGTTGATTTCCAGGAGGGACGAGCTCCTTCCTGTCGTCAAGGAGCATCAGATCATTACCATAGACCTAGGGGACATGGAGGAGTCAATACAACGCCTCAGGGCCGAAGCGGACAATGAGCATCAACTCATGATCGACCAGAACAAGCTTGCAGATGGAATTTGGACGGACATCAAGCCCATGTTCGAGGAACGAGACTTCCTAAGGGGGGAGGGTGATCGCCTCCATGAAGCGTTCCTTAGCGAGAGGACAAAGGCCGACGACATCCATTCCAACATCGTGGAGATGATTGCTCAGGCCAATACAATCAGAGATGAAATCAAGTCTCAGCATGAAGAGAGGGAGAGGCTTGTCCGCGACCACAACCAATCTGTCAGAGACGCTCTCAAGACACCTGATCAGGACGAGGGACTGGTCGACTCATTGTCCCAGGAGCTCATGGAAAGCGGCTCCATCACATTTGGTGGCACAGTGGCCGGTTCCGAGGGGAGCAGCGAGTCAAGCCACCAGAAGGGAAAGCGCCAAACACGACGTTTGCGAACCACCAGGGGCAGGAAGAGTTGATTCACCAGCCGCGCTCATCAAGACGTAATTCTAGCGATTCGATCTCAAGGCCAGCCATAGCTTCCCCAACCATCGCGCTAGCCTCGGCAACTACCTTTGGCTCGTCGTAATGGTGAGTAGCGAGCACTATGGCCTCAGCGGTCCTTGTCGGATCAGAACTCTTGAAAATTCCCGAGCCCACGAATATCCCATCCATCCCGTGCTGCATCATCAGAGACGCATCGGCTGGGGTTGCGATTCCCCCTGCGGAGAAGGTGACTACGGGCAGTCTGTTGTGGTCAATCACATCGCTGAAGACTGAAGAGACCTCGCTTCTCAGGGACTTCACGTCACCGAACGGCGTGCTCAATAGCGAGATGTCGAGCTCGGATGCCGACTCAAGCCGGTGGAAGCCGCCCATTATGGTGTCAATCATCTCCTCCCTGGTGTTTGCGTCACCGGTCCTCGCGGATTCGATCTCGGCGCTCAGCAATCGAGCGTGCTTCACAGCGCTAACCACGTTGCCAGTCCCCGCCTCGCCCTTGGTGCGAATCATGGCAGCCCCCTCAGAGATTCTCCTGACTGCCTCTCCCAGACTCGTGCAACCGCATACGAAAGGTATGGTGAATCTGTTCTTGGCGATGTGAAAGAATGGATCGGCCGGAGTTAGCACCTCGGACTCGTCAATCATGTCAACTCCAAGGGCTTCCAAAACACGGGCCTCTTCGTCATGACCGATTCTGGTTTTTGCCATCACGGGGATGCTGGTCGTCTCGATTATGCCCTTGATCAAGCTCGGGTGACTCATGCGGGCGACTCCTCCAGTTGACCTGATGTCGGCGGGGACCCTTTCGAGAGCCATCACCGAGACAGCCCCCGCGTCCTCTGCGATGTGGGCTTGCTCTGGCGTCACGACATCCATGATTACGCCGCCCTGCTGCATCTTGGCAAAGCCACGCTTCAGGAGTTCGGTTCCATAGCGCAGACTTTCCAAGTCGATTCTTTGTGACACATCGCTCCCTCTAGGCGCGCACTGAAGAACCTATTTCATCGTAGAAGTTGTTGCGAGTGCTCACGATTCGGCCAAGACTGGTGAGTCACCCTCTGCTAGGGGGAGGTCGGGCGCCTCTTCCTCGTTCCTGTCCAACCAGCTCATTTCTTCGTCGGGCAGGTCGGTATCAGCGTAGATTGCATCGACAGGGCATTCGGGTACGCAGGCGGCGCAATCGATGCATTCGTCCGGGTCAATTACTAGGTACTCGTCAGCCTCCCTGAAGCATTCCACGGGGCAGACTGCTACACAATCCTGGTACTTGCAGCGCACACACGCACTGGTTACCACATGAGTCATGCAAAACCCCATTTGAGGGGTAGGCATTGAGCATATGAACACTTGGTTGCAGGCCGTGTTATCCTCGGAGTTCGGATATCAGATTGGTAGCGAGGACCACGACGTCGTCTCCTGGATATGCTTCTAACTTGAATCTCCCCTTGACCACAGGGCCACCATCGATTTCGCATAGCTTAGCGTTTCCTCTTACCAACTCCGAGATGCTGATCCTGAGATGCAGAACCCTCTCGTCGTCGATGCGAGAGTCTAAGCCATCCTCGAGCAATTTTCCCAAGGAATCAATGCTGAGCCTTCCGAGGGATTTCAGAGCGTCCTTCCTAGAAAGGCGAGCAATCAGGGTCGTCTGTGGAGCTCCGAGAGTGGATTTCCCACTCTTGACATCAATCACCGAATTTTCCCCAGCTAACCAAGTCAACGCCTCGGTAATCAGCTCTATGTCGTCAACAGCACTGGAGTGAACCCTCCATATGCCACCATGCAGTCCCATGTAGCTTCGGGACGCTGTGTTGTATTCAAACCGCCGTTTTGTCCCGCGGCGATGCCCTCGGCATTCCGTTCAAATACTGGTTCCAGTTCGGACGGCCCGCAAACGGGGCAGCCCCCGAAAGAAGGAGTCGTTTCTATGGCCAAAGGCGCATCGGCAAGAGCGGCTGCTCGCAGGCAGAAGGACAAGTGGAAGGCAAAGCGTTGGTACTCCATCCGAGCCCCCAGGAACCCGTGGTCGTTCAAGGTCATAGGGGAAACCATCGCCGAGGAGGAGAAGACTCTGCTCGGTCGGCATTACGAGGTCATGCAGAGTGAACTCGATGGCGATTTCTCCAAGATGCACGTCAAGATTCGTTTCAAGGTCTCCGACGTCATCGGTAGCGATGCCCTCACAGAGTTCGTTGGCCACGACGTCATGAAGGACTACGTGAGGCGCCAGATTCGCCGTGAGCGCGGCAAGATTGACGATACCATCGACCTAGTCACGGAGGATGGTTACTTCATCAGGCTCAAGCCATTCATCGTGACCCGTTCCCGTATAAAGGGCAGCCAGAAGCAGGAATCCAGGACCATAGCGAGGAACGAGGTCATCAAATTCTGTGCGAGGTCAACGTGGATATCCGTTCAGAAGGCCCTGCTAGACGGCTCTCTGGAGGAGGAGGTCAGGAAGGCCGTTTCAAAGATACAGCCAGTCAGGGCGGTCTTCTTCCGTCGCAGCCAACTGATCCAGTCGGGCGTCGTCATCGACGAGGGACCGACTCTCGAGGAAATCATAGCAGATGAGAAGGCCGAGGAAGAATCCGGAGACGAAGATACCGACGCTTTGGTGGAATCGGATTCAACGCCGATCAGCGATGATAAACCGGACTCCGTCACCCTTGACGTGGAGATAGAAACCGAGCCTGCCGAGGGGGTGGAGGACAGTCCTATTGAGGGCGAAAGCGACCTCTCGGGACTGTCCAAGAGACTCAAGGCCGAGATCGTCTCGATAGCCAAGTCTAGGGTTCTGGATCCCAATGGCACGAAGCAGGAGATCGTAGTCAGGATTTACGAATCATTGACCGTTCCTGAGCTAAAGGCCCTGCTCAAGGAGGCCGAGAAGCCGGTCTCGGGGAAGAAGGCCGACCTCGTTGCTCGCCTAGCGGAGTGAGTACATGGCCCGCATCGCGGTGCTGTGCGGAACTGGGATGAGCGATCTTACGAGCCTGATGTCATCGATACCAGGGGCGACCTCGGAGTCTGTGATAGTCGAGTCCGCGTGGGGCGAGATCCCCATAACCATCACATCTGTGTCAAGCGGAGAGGTCGTGGTAATCGACCGTCACCACTCTGAAGGTGCGAAGAGGACTCCACCTCATGTAATCGAGCACCGCGCCAACGTCCACGCAGCCGCAAGCTGCCTCCCTGACCTCGTGGTCAGCGTCAATTCAGTGGGAACCTTGCGTGAGGACCTGAGCCCGGGAACAATCGGGTTCGCAGGGGACATCCTAGACTTGGCTGAGCGCCCTTGGACCTTCCATGATGATGACGCCACCCACGCAGACAGGAGCTCCCCCTTCGATTCTCGTGCGATTTCTGTGTGTAGCAATGAGCTAGTGGATCGCCAAGGGGGGATCTTGTCCGGGCTGATTGTTGCACAGTGTGTGGGCCCCCAGTTCGAGAGCCCCTCCGAGATCGATGCCTTAGAGCTCATGGGGGCCGATGTTGTTGGTATGACGTTGGGTCCTGAGTCTAGGCTGGTGGCCGAGACGGGCCTGCCCCACCTAGCTATCGTTTGCTCGTCTAACTGGGCGGCGGGACGAACCCCTGGCTCTTCTGATGCTGCCATTGACCATGAAGCGGTCGATGCAATGTCTGGCACCATGAGGGAGCGTGTCGGCGATTGCCTGATGGCGCTTCTAGCTGAGTTGGGTGATTAGCTGGACCGGGATCTAATGATTGGCTTTGTCTTGATTGGGAGCGCCTTGCTCCTTTTCCCTCTGACGATGAATTTGATGCAGGAACACGATGACGCAGTCAGGGAGCACGAACGTGAGTGTGACATGGAGTACCGACTACTAGTCCTTGATACCATTGAGTCACCCGATCCAGTTCTGTGCGAAGAGTTGGAGGGAGAAAAGGCGCGCAAGACGACGTACTTCCTAGGTTCGCTGGGCATGTTCGTGGTTTCGGGAGTGGGTGGAATGGTCATGGTGCTGCCATATGATGACAGAGACCCCAAGCAGCCCCCGCCGGGCCGAGAACTACGTTGATGGGTCTCCTTACACAGCCAGCACCATGGCACGACCCGTGAGTGTGAATGACTGGATAGAGGTAGAGGCACAGGACAGCCCGGACGGATCCTGGTTGACCATGATGTCGCGAGTGGCGGCGTTCCACCACAAACACGCCTTCGCTTCAGAGGAGAACCATGGTCACGACATGGGTTACAGGGTGGCTCTCACCGTCGAGGAATTGGGGGAGTTCGCATCTGCAATCACAAAGGGTAAGCCAGACGAGGAGGCAGCCGAGGAGCTGGCCGACCTGCTGATTCTGATACTAGGACACTCTTTGGCCATGAAGGTCGATCTGGAGGCCGAGTTCCATCGGAAGATGGATCGCATAATGCAGAGGAAGGCCCGCTGGGGCAAGCTGGGCATTCGTGTGACTGAGTACTCAGACGAGTGACTCAAGGCGACTCACTGGCCTACATCACTTGGTCCAAACCGAGTACTTAGTCGGGTACTCGTTGTTTTCATCTGTAACGAGGCTTTCTATGGCTTCCTCGGTCCAACCGCTCCTGTCCCATTCGGGGAAGCTGACTTCGCCGCTGCCGGTGGTATGCACGGTGGTGACGTGGATCTCATCCACCCTATCTAGGTACATACTGTATATCTGCGCCCCGCCAATGATCCAGCATTCCTCGCACCCATCCGCATAAGCAATCTCGATAGCTCGTCCCGGGTAGAGGGCAGTCTCGGCATCTTCGTTGGCCCAGTCAGTGTGGCGTGACATCACGATGTTCAGTCGTTCTGGCAAGGGACGAAACCCGTCAGGCAAAGAGTCCCATGTCTTCCTCCCCATTATCACCGCATTGAACCCGTCTCCTTCGGTCAAGCGCTTAAATCGGGCCATGTCGGCGGAAAGCCGCCATGGAAGGCCATTGCCCTTGCCGATGCAGCCATCTTCGTCCATCGCCACTATCATTGCCATCTTCATCGAATCGCCTCAGACGGAAATGGGCGCGGAAATATGGGGGTGGTGGTTGTACTCTCCGATTTCGATGTGCTCGTATCTGAAGTCGTCGATGGATCTTACGGAGGGGTCGAGCCTTAGGGTGGGAAGCTCGAGGGGTACCCGGGAGATTTGCAGTCTCGCCTGCTCGAGGTGGTTGAGGTAGAGGTGGCAGTCGCCCCCGGTCCAGATGAACTCCCCTGGCTTGATGTCGCAGATATGCGCCATCATACAGGTAAGCAGGCTGTAGGAGGAGATGTTGAATGGCACACCGAGGAAGGCATCGGCGCTACGCTGGTACAACTGGCACGAGAGCCTCCCGTCGTTGACGTAGAACTGGAAGAAGGCGTGGCACGGCATCAGCGCCATCTCCTCCAGTTCGCCAACGTTCCATGCAGACACGATGATCCTACGACTGTTGGGGTTGTCGCGAATCTGGTTGATCGCGTCTTCTATCTGGTCAATCACCAGTCCGTCATCGGCCTCCCACTTTCGCCACTGCTTGCCGTAGACGGGTCCTAGGTTGCCCCCTTCATCGGCCCACTCGTCCCAGATCCTGACCTTGTTGTCTTGGAGATAGCCCACGTTGGTGTCTCCCGAGAGGAACCACAGCAGTTCGTGGATGACGCTGGGCCAGTGCACCCTCTTCGTGGTCACGGCGGGAAGTCCATCAGATAGATCGAAGCGCATTTGGTGTCCGAACACCGAGATGGTTCCGGTGCCAGTGCGGTCGCCCTTCTCCTCGCCCTCTGCGAGGATTCGACGCAGGAAATCCAGATACTGCTGCATATGTCTACCGACCTGTGCGTCGGTAGTCCATCAAAGATGCGATGCGCTAGGGAGCGCCCCTTTGCCTCATGGTCTCTATAATCTGGTCAGTGAATCCACGATAGAGTCGCTTCATGGAATCATTTCTCGCCTCGTTCGACATCCCGACCAAGGAAGCAACGTCATCGTCGCTCAATCCCCCACCGTCTGAATGAGCAGCCCAATCAGCGAAGGTGATGGGGTCATCTATGATCACCTCTACCTTCTTCCACGGCCTCGGTAACTTGGAACCAGGTGGCATGAAGCCCCTAGATCCTATGATAGTCATGGGAACGACTGGGATATTTGGGAACCTAGCAGCAAGGCGCGCCACTCCGGTCTTGCCCTCTTGCAAGAACGGGGGATTAGGCTTCCTAGATCGCGTGCCTTCTGGAAAGATCCCCAAGCAGCCGCCCGAACCCAGAACGTCCACGGCCCTGGCCAATGCATCCTTGGCCCCAGTTTTCCTGAAAGTCTCAATCTGCCCAGTACTGATCATCACGAAGCGGTGGGGCTGCCTTTGGAAGTGGGCTTCCTTTGCGAGATAGTGTATTGGCCTCTGGGCTGCTATGATCTTGATGAAGGGATCGAGGTTTGAGAGGTGGTTGCCCGAGAAGATGGCCGCTCCCTCTCGGGGGATCTTCTCCAATCCCCTGAAGTGGACGTTCGTGACGCTCCTTAGTAGGACCGGGACGAAGGCCTCGCAGAACTTGTATAATATCGGGGTCTTGAAAGGCTCCCCAGTCCCTTCTAGCCCCACACACCCGGAGATCACCTCTAATGAAGACCCTGACAGCTTCACCATGGACGTGGCTCGTGGCCCCCCATTTCATAGTTTGTCGATTCATGGCAAGTAGTGAAATGCCACCGTTAACACGGCAGGCCGTGGCTAGAAAGCCCATTGGATCCATCTTAGTTGTGACGCTGCTGCTCCCTCTGCTATCTTCACCGGTTGTCGGCGAATGGGAAACCGACAATTGGCTTTCCAATGTGATCGGGCCCGAGCGCCTATCCCTTGGGGATGAGTTCGGTTGCCATGGCTACGAGGGACTTGGCATCGACGAGGAACCGTGGACCATAGGGGCTTGCCGCGACTATCTGACTAACAAAACAGAGGCGTCCCGCTGGGGACCGAGCCCCATATCGTTTGGTCTGAGCGGCATAGATTTGGAACCCTACACGTCGGCTGCCCTTATCGAGGCCGGGTTCGAGATAGTCGGTGATGGCTCGAACGGTGATGCTGATGGGCTAGCGTTCTTCGAGAGCAACGGGGGTACTCTCGAGAAGACCTTGTCTGATAGGTCTTTGTTGGAGTCTGCTGAACAGAACAGTATGGTCAGCATCCAATGGATGGCGAGAATTCACGATCTAAAGGTAAGGGAGGACAAAGACCTGATCTTGTGGCTAGAGCAACAGGATGTTTGGTTCACCACATGGGGGGAGTGGCATCACCACTCTCTGGCAGGTCAAAGAATCGACGTCTCGATGAATGGCTCATCCATCAGTGCCAGTCTGGATGACTCTGGCAGTTGGTCAGTTCCAGGCTCGATTATGCTCGGTTTCGATGAAACGCCTCTTAGCGTGATGGCTGGTTCCACCCCATTTCCCAATCTCGACCCCGGTATGCGTCACCTACAAGTCGGATGGAGGCCACTCCCGGGAGGGATCCTTCTGACTCTATCACCGGGGCAGATTGTCACAATTGAGTTGTCAGATGGGATTGGTGCGCTCATTGAAACTCCGCAGTCTACCTTCAACGGGCTCCATCACTCGGTTACAGTGGTTGGGCACCATACCACCAATCTGTTCTACTGGTCTTCTGACTTCCAGAATTCTGACTTGCGATTCACGTGGCTCGTAGAACGCCCTAGTTCTGAGGAGGTTGGGTGGCTAATCCCTGTCTTGGCCATCGGCGTTGTGATAGCAGTGCCGATAGCAGTTCGGTATTTGGTGAACAAGGACGAGGTGGATCCCATCACGCCACAGATCCAGTGATGATCGGCCCCTCTATCTCGACTCCCTCATCTACCAATTTCGCCAGGATCCTGGAAATCGCCTCCGATGACATTGTTTCCGGGGCATGCACGCCGGGAGGCAGCATTTCTGGATCGTTCAACCACTCTTCAATGCAGAACAGGGTGACCAGACCGGTGCACCTAGCCATCGAGTGACCGTCGTCCCCTCCGTGATCCTGCACCCTCCATGTCATCGTGATTCCATCCTGACTTTCCGCCCAAACTTCCATCCAAGTGAACTCTGGTATCTTGTGGTCGTACTGCCATGCAACTGCTAAGGCCTCCTCATTCAATCCTCCAGCGTCTCTTTCATCGATGAATCTCTGAATGTGACCAGGCCACCTGATTGTGTACTCTGACATCTCAACAGCTGGAATTGAGTTCAATACGCTTCGTAACCCGTCTGTAAGAAATGCCTCCATCCCCCCCTTTTCTGGAACTTGGATCATGTGTCTTTCAGAAAGCGCTGGAAGCGTTACTTGCTCAGAGTCCCTAATCACCCTAGCAGGGCGTGTGTATTCAGCAATAACGTCCATTGGAGAGAATGGGGCCATGTAATTCCACCCCTGCGTCGGACCAGTGGGGTTTCCGCCTACTCGAACCTCCCCCTTGTGTAGCGGGCCCATCTCCCTGTACGCCTCGGAGAGTAGCATGTTCGAAAGCCCGGGCGCAATACCTACATCCCACAATATCGATGCCCCGTATTCCCTAGCCTTTTCGTCATCTCGGTCGGGGGTGAATCGGCTGAAGCTGAGGTCCACCGTCCTCCATGGGTATTCGGCGAGGATGGTCGTGCTGGCGTGCCCGATAGACCCTGGCAGCATGTTGACAATGAGGTCTCGACCTGGATCTACGGAGCCGTCGTCCTCGTGTATGTGACGCTCGACCAAGATGTCGATAGGATCCTCATCAGGCTCTAGGTGGTGGATTTCGATGCCGGGTATGCCCATAACCCGATGCGGTTGCGGGTCGTATGCATGTACTTCATGACCGAACTCAACTAGGCGCTTCGCGACGTAAGATCCTACCAGTCCAACACCGAAGCAGTGAATGACGGCCACGTCTTGGCGAAGTAGGCCTTGCTATTCGGTCTAACGGTCCAATACTCTGGTGCAGAAATCTAGCGATGCCTTGATTGCGTGCTGCGCTGGCGGAAGAACATGGTCAATGGGGATCGCATAGACCCTTGGTCATCTGACCAATCTACGGACTACGCCCGGATAATCGAGCAGTTCGGTCTAGATACCGTAGACCCCTTGTCGTTGCCCAACCCCGGGATGTTGCATAGACGAGGCATCGTGTTTGCGCATAGGGACCTTGATGTGGTGGTTGGATGCATCCAGAGGTCTGACCCCTTTGGCGTGCTCACGGGCTTGATGCCTAGTGGTAGAATGCATCTAGGTCATAGCATGGTCATCGACCAAGTCCGCTGGTTCCAGGAGCAGGGTGCGGACATCACCGTGACTGTCGCCGACCTCGAGGCCCTTGCCACGAGGGGTACGTCGCTCTCGGAGGGTCGCCAGACTGCTATTAGCGAATACGTACACAACTACGCGGCACTGGGTCTGAATCCAGATACCACGAATGTGTATTTCCAGAGTTCCCGACCTGAAGTCCAGAGACTCGCTTTCACCATGGGTCGCAGAACCAACCTCTCCGAGTTCGAGGCGATTTACGGATTCAGCGGAGAGACCAACCTAGCACACGTTCAGGCACCGCTGGTTCAAGCGGGTGACATTATCCATCCCCAGCTTGATGAGTTCGGGGGATTGCGTCCTATCGTCGTGCCTGTTGGAATCGACCAAGACCCCCATCTCAGACTCACTAGGGGCATTACGCAGAAGACTAATTGGTTCAATGTTAATGCACGCAAGGGTGGTGGCATTACCGTTGCCCTTTCCGTCCAAGAGGACAACGCATCCAATCTGGGCATCCTTCCTGATGGCAAGCTGGATGTGGGAGTCAGAGCTAACGTCTTTGATAGGATTGAGCCTGTTTTGTCTGACTTGGGATTCTCTGACTTGTTACTCAATCACAGGCACGGTACAATAGATATCCCAGGGGCCACGCTCTCAGACAGGTCGTCTATTCGAATGGTCCTACTCGCACTCGAACGTGAGATGGGGGGTTTGGGGCTCATGCCACCATGCTCCACTTACCATCGCTTTGCCGTTGGCATGACAGGCGACAAGATGTCCTCTTCCAAACCTGAGACGACCATCTTCATGGATGATGAGATAGAAGAGATGAGCAAGAAGGTCATGCGTGCTCACAGCGGTGGCCAACCTACCGTTGAGGAGCATCGGAGGCTGGGTGGGGACTGTTCGAAGGACGTCGCCTTCCAGTACCTCCAGTTCTTCTTCGAGCGCGACGACTCCGTACTCGACGACATCCGCAATGAATATGAGAGTGGCCGGCTCCTTGCTGGTGACGTTAAGCAGATCTGCGTGGACAGGGCTACAGAGTGGCTATTGGATTTGAATGAGAAACGGGATCAATGGGCCGGGCGACTTGATGAGTTCCTCGCTCCGGATGCGAGATAGGACACTACTCCACGTATGACAGGTCGTAGCCGACCTGAAGCGTGGCGACCTCATCTTCCGTGAGGTCCCGAGAAACAGCATTTTCGTGGAGGATCTGGCTCCTACCACGGGGATCGAGAAGTTCTATCTCAGAGGTCGTGACACCGCTCTTCACTCTCTCCAGCTTCTCCAAAAGATCGTTTGCAACATCCTTAACGTCGTCAATCTCACCATCAGGGCTTTTCAGTATAATGACGATGGCATCCTCGAATCGTTTGATCACGCCCTCGACGTTGGAGATGAAGCCGCTCGATGCGTTTCCTGGAGAGACCTCCAGGTCCAAGCCCGAAATTCTGATGGTGCAAGAGGAGGACCTGACCACCCTCGCAGTCATATTCTCCTCCGAATCCAGAGCGAGTGCCCAGGCACCGGGCTTAAGGCCCTCCGATGGAATAAAGTCGGTGTGCTTCCATCCGCATGAGTCGCAGATTAGGGTGATTTGGGTGTGCTCCCCGAAGTATGGAATTTCTGTGGTTAGGGTTAACATCGTCAACCCGTCTTCCAAATGGCACGTCGGGCATGGATGTTCAACTCGACGCTCCATGCGATCACTCGTTCGTTTAATCGACCCTAGCGCTTTCGAACACTGGAGGGAGCAAGAGAAGCCGTGATTGGCCCAGTCTGACCACTTGGCCATTGAGGTCTCGTTCCACAAAATCCTGAATCTTGTTCACAGCTAAGTGCAGTTCCATGTCCCTATCAAGAAGGCCCGTCATCTCCACAACCACTAGCGCGCCTTCTGAGATCCAATCCATCAGCGTGCTCACGCCGGTGATGTCGTCAAGGATGGCTCTGTGGACAACAACGTCTCCAATTCCCCTCGGAACGGGTGCATCGGGATATATCATCCCGAGGTCATGGTAGTCCTCTCCCGCTTCGATGCCGCCTAGAGACATCTTGGACACGCTGGGCATTTCGACCCACTTCGGCTCTTCTTCACTGGAGTTCATGACTCAGGGAGCTTCGCTTCTCCCTTGATACCTTCTGCTGTATGTCGGGGGACGGGCCACATTGACTATTCATCACCGACACAGGACTCCCTCCCGTCGCATTGATAAGGGGTCGATTTTGAGTAATTACCGTTCGGCCTCCTCTCCGGTGATTCTCATGGACGCTACCACTGACGTCATCAAGACAGGCACTAGTACGGTCGGTATCACCTACAACGGCGGTGTGGTAGTTGGAGCTGACCACAGGGCGACCATGGGTCACTTCATTGCCAACAAGTCAGTTCAGAAGCTGTTTCGAATCTCCGAGAACGTCGCTTTGACTACCGCAGGCTTAGTTGGCCATGCGCAGTCCCTGTCACGGGTCCTCGCTGCGGAGCTGAGACTTTACGAGCTCAAACGCGACCAGACAATGACGGTCAAGGGCGCAGCAACCCTCACTGCTAACATCCTCTCGGGACGCCCTCATTATGTGCAACTCCTCATAGTTGGCGTCGACGACTCAGGTCCAAGCGTCTACAGCATCGACTCTGCTGGGGGCTCGATTCCTGATGTTTACTGTGCCACCGGATCAGGCAGCCCCTTCATGTACGGTGTGCTTGAGGACCAGTACAAGTCTGGAATGTCGCGGGATGAGGCACTTGCTCTAGCAGCCAAGTCGTTGCTAGCATCGGCTCAGCGCGATGCGGCAAGCGGCAATGGCATGGACCTCGCATACATCACTCTGGAGGCAGGCTTCAGCCTGCTCTCCGAAGAGGAAGTCATCGAACTCCTCTCTAACCTCTGAACAGAATCCCGGGCTTAGTGCCTCCTTGAAGTGGAGTGCCTACCGCGGATGACAATAGGAAGTGCAAGATTGCGTTTGACACTGCCAGAAATCAAGAAGAAGGTCGCGGGACTGGTACCGAAGGGCATCGACTACGAAGTCGACTTGGAAGCCGGTTCGATTGCTATTATCACCGATCAGCCTAATGCCTTTGCAGGCCGCAGCGACAGTCTCACAGTACGCATAGCCAAGTCGATTAAGAGACGAATAGTGGTACGTCCCCATCCTGGCATGCTCTCTTCTGAAACCGAGGTACACGATGCAGTAAACCGAATTATGCCCCCTGAAGCAGAGATCAGGAATATATGGCTCGACCCAGCCCTCTCAGAGGTCATCCTAGAATGCGACGACCCAGCTTCCGCTGTCGGTCCGAAGGGAAGCAACGTGATTTCTCTGCGTGAGGAGATCGGTTGGTTGGTCAAGGTAGTGAGAGCACCTGCGCGTGAGAGCCGAACCCAACATGACATTCGTCGCTACAGGAAGGAGATGGCAGACGAGCGCAGGTCATTGATGAGGAAGTTCGGAACCAGGATTTACCGTCCTCAGCGACCGGGCGAGCCTTGGGTGAGGGTCTCAGCGCTCGGCTCCTACAGGGAAGTTGGGAGGGCCATGCACCTAGTAACCACCAACGAGTCCAAGGTCCTCGTCGATGTCGGCGCTAAGCCCACTAACAACCAGAACGAGGTGCAGCCGTTCTTCGCTGCTCCCGAGCTCCTTCCACTCGACAACCTCGATGCCGTGGTAATCACCCATGCGCACGTTGACCACATCGGAATGCTGCCTGTGCTGTTTAGGTACGGATACAGGGGACCCGTATACTGCACACCACCAACCAGGGACCTGATGACGCTACTGCAAATTGACTACCTCAAGGTCTCTCAGGCCGAGGGCAGGGAGCCACCCTATTCGAAGGCAGATATCCAAGAGTGCATCAAGCACGTCGTCGACGTCAATTGGGGGGACAAAACCGACATAGCCCCCGACGTCAAGATGACGTTGGAGAACGCAGGGCACATTCTGGGCTCATCCAGCGTCTACATGCAGATTGGTGAGGGCAAGTCCGAGCATAGGCTGTTGTTCTCTGGCGACATCAAGTACGAGAAGTCGTGGCTCTTCGATGCGGCTACCGTTAGATTTCCCAAGGTGGACACCCTCGTCATAGAGTCCACTTACGGGGGCCCGCAGAGCATCCAACCCACTCGACAACAAGCGAGCCAAGAGCTCCAAGACCTTGTCATCGACACACTGAATCGTAATGGCAAGATATTCTGTCCCGTCTTCGCAGTTGGTCGCTCCCAAGAGGTCATGCTCGCCTTAGACGAGCTTTTCAAGTCGGGACGGGTTTCTCCAGTGACAGTATGGTTGGATGGCATGATTACCGAAGCCACCGCCATTCACACCAGCCATGCCGACTTCCTGAACCGCAATCTCAGGAAGAAGATGCTCAAGGGTGGCGAGGACAATCCCTTCAACTCATCTTGGTTCAAACAGGTCGACTCCAGGGAGCTCAGAGAGTCCATACTGCTCGATCCCAACCCCTGCATCGT
>JAYZFV010000056.1:0-68210 GCA_036336595.1 Thermoplasmatota archaeon
TGATGGCAAATACTCTACTCATGCATGCCATAGTCAGTATTGAGGTATATCTTTTTCTCTATGCCCAGAATCCCATTATTCCGAGGACACGTCTCGCCGCTGCAACACACAGAACCACCACCAGCAACCTGCGAACACCGGTCTGTGAGGCCACTTCCGAGCCATATCTCGAACCCACTAGCCCCCCGAGCAAGACCACGGCCGCGAATGGACCGAGCACCCCGACCTCCAAGTCGAGCTGACCCGACAGGCCGGCACCGACAAGCCCTGCCAATGAGTTGAACCAGATGAAAAGCGCCGCCGTTGCAGCCGTCGCCTTAGGGGGTGCCCACTTCTTGAGCATGATTACAGGTGACAGGAAGATCCCTCCCCCCACGCCCACGACCCCACTGGCCAGACCGATCGCACCTCCCACCGGTGCCGCCCCGCTGAACCCGGGCGACTCGTTCTCAGCCTCGCCCCACTCCTTCACCGCGAGCAGCCTCCATGCCGCCCAGAGCAGCGCGATGGACAGGAGGACATCGTAGACTCCCCCCTCGACGCGCATGTAACCGCCGACCACGGCGAATGGCACGCTGGCGGCCACGAACGGCAGGGTCAGCTTAGCATCGTGGTGCCCGGCTCGGTGGTAGTGCCAGAAGGCGATACCCGCGACAACGAGGTTGAGCGTCCACGCGTGCTGCTTCAACCACCCCGCCTCCATCGTCCCGTAGGAGGTCAGCGACAGGACCGCGAGGTAGCCAGAGCCACCCCCATGACCCACCGAGGAATACAGTATCGCGACTAGGAACAAGCCGACGAGAATCAGCGCCAATTCCGTGGAAACCACGTCTTGCCCAGAAGGAAGAACACTTCAACTCAACCGGCGCTCAGGTGCCATGGAGACCAGCGTCACCCTCGAGCGAGCCATCGAACTGGCTTGTGGTGCCCCCCTCACTAGGGGCACCGAGAGGGTGAGTCTGGCCGATGCCGCTGACAGGGTCTTGGCCACGGACCTGGCCTCCAAGGTCGACGATCCTCGCTTTGACAACTCCGCCATGGACGGCTGGGCGGTCAGGGCGGGCGATTGCGCGAGCCCCGGAGCATCTCTGCGCATCGTCGGAACCAGCCAAGCAGGAACCGACCAATCCCTCAGAGTCGGTGAGGGGGAGGCGTGCCGGATAATGACGGGCGCGCCGGTTCCGGAGGGAGCAGACGCGATCGTGATGATTGAGGACTCGTCCTCAGATGATGTAAACGCCATCGTCAACGGCCCGGCTAGGCCAGGCTACATCCGAAGGAGGGGTGAGAACCTACGAGAGGGGGACACCGCACTCCTGTCGGGAACGCAGCTCACCCCCGCAGCGCTTTCCCTCGCCGCCACCATGGGATACGGCGAGATCGAAGTCGTTTCCAAGCCGAACGTCGCGGTCATCAGCGTCGGCGACGAGCTAGTCCCTCCAGGCGAGCCCTTGGGGGAGGGGGCGATATACGAGTCCAACACCTTCGGCGTCGCCTCCTTGGTCGAGCGCATGGGTGGCCGGGCACACCGATTCGAAGCCATCCAGGACAGCATGGACGACCTGCGCGCGGCCTTGGACGAGGCAGCGGCAAACTGCGATGCCATCCTCACCAGCGGGGGGGTCAGCATGGGGCAGTGGGACTTCGTTCGCCGAATCATGGAGGAGGAGGGGGAAGTCCTCTTCTGGAGAGTCAGGATGAGACCGGGCGGCCCTCCACTTTTCGGGCTGTGGAAGGGGACGCCTCTGTTCGGCCTCCCTGGGAATCCGGTGAGCAGCCACGTGGTGTTCACCGTCCTCGTCGCCCCTTGGATGTCAATCTGCATGGGTGCTCACGAGGAGCTGGGCCCAAGGCTCGCCTCCCGTGTGCGGGTGGTCTTGGAGAGCTCGCTCAAGGGAGCACCCGGCAAACTCTGCCTCCGCCGGATATCGATCCGAACCGAAGGGGATGCCCTCCTCGCCTCCACTCACACCCACCAGGGCAGCGGCAACATCCACAGCATGGTCGCGCACAACGGGCTGTCCCTGCTCGCCCCCGACACCGATGCCGACGAGGGCGAGGCGATCGACGCGCTGTGGCTCAGATGAGGGAGTATCGCTAAGAGCGTCCGATTCCGATTCAACGTCGATGTTTCCCGAATGCATCGAGTGCAGGGGGACCAAGGGGATGTGCGGGATCGACCCATGCCCCCTGCTGGCGGAGGTTAGGGGCAGGCTCCCCCAACTGGAGCCCACCTCGGTGGGGGAGCTGTCCGGTCCGAGCCCCCCCGCCCTCTTCGTAGGCCGATACGGCTACCCGGATGTAAGGGCCGGACCTAGCGCCTCTTGGGTACCCGAGGCCTCCCAGAGCGACGACGCAACGGCAAGCGGCGACCCCGCTGAGCTCTTCGGAAGGCCACTGGAGGAGGTCGCAGCCCGGCACGCCAACCTCATCACCGGAGGCCGGAGGATGACGGTGAGCAGCACAGCCTCGCCAGACGACGTCCTCGAAGCCACCCAGGTCATTGCGATGTCCTCCGGGAGCGTGGACGTTGAGATGGACTTCGAGCGCCCCATACCGATAGGGGGGAGCCCGACTTTCGACAGCATGAGCACGCCGCTGGGCCCGTCGGGAGACGTTCTGAGGGCCGAGGTAGTCGGACATGCCAGCATTCCCCGCAAGGTGGATTCCGTGGCCGGGGAGACCGACTTGCCAGCGACCGAGGCCGCAGGCGAGCTGACCAGCTCAGGCATAGGCGAGGCGCAGATCTCACGACTGCTCTCCTCGGGGATGCTAGGGAGGGAGGGGATGAGGAAGCTCGTTCCCACCAGATGGGGAATCACCGCCACCGACGACATGCTCTCGAAGCGGCTCTGGAGCGCTGTCAGGGACCACCCGCCGCTCGACAAGGTCCTGGTGTTCGAGGCGACCTACCTCGACAACAGGTTCCACGTCATCCTAACCCCCGGCCTCTGGGCATTCCACATGCTCGAGGCTTGGACGCGCGGCTCTGTGTGGACCGAATCCGGCAAGGTGCTGGGTGACTGGGAGGACCTCGAGCCCCGTTCGGAGTACGCTCACAGGATCACCGGGGCGTACTACTCGGCTCGACTGGCCGTGCTGGAGCACATGGACTCCATCCGTCGTTCGGGAGCGTGCCTAGTGTGGAGGGACATCGGGCCCGGATACTGGGCCCCGGTCGGCGTCTGGCTGATCCGAGAGACCATGAGGCAGGCGATGAGGTCCACACCGAGGTCGTTCGACTCCCTGGAGCAGGCCATAGGCCACGTCGCTCCCAGGGTCTCTGCCCCCAACGACCTGCGCGACTCGTGGTTCGCCAGGAGGGGCAAGCAGACCAGGCTGGACGCGTTCTGACGCACTCGCCCCTTTGTGGAGTGAATGAATTCAAGGACGCCCACACCCACGATAGGCCGCAGCACGGGGTGATGCCTTGCCAGATTGGAAGAAGAACGGCTTCGCAAGAGACGGGTGGATCGAGATCAGGGGAGCCCGGACCCACAACCTCCAGGGCATCGACGTCAGCATTCCCAGAGGCAAGTTCGTCGTCATCTCCGGGGTGTCCGGCTCAGGCAAGTCGAGCCTCGCTTTCGATACCCTGTACGCCGAGGGGCAGCGCCGTTACGTGGAGAGCCTCAGCTCCTACGCGAGGCAGTTCCTCGGCCAGATGAAGAAGCCTGACTGCGACTCTATCGAGGGCCTCTCCCCAGCCATCAGCATCGACCAGAAGCAGGGCAGCCACAACCCGCGCTCCACGGTGGCCACGGTCACCGAGATGATGGACTACCTCAGGCTTCTCTGGGCCCGCATCGGGCTGCCGCACTGCCCGGTGTGCGAACGCGAGGTAACCAGGAGGACCGTCCAGGAGATCGTCGATGACGTCCTCTGGCGCTTCGAGGGCCACGGCATCGCGATCTGGAGCCCCGCGGTCAGGAACCGCAAAGGTACTCACGCCGACCTGTTCGCCGCCCTCGTGGAGCAGGGGTTCCTCCATGGCAAGGTCAACGGGAGGGAGGCCGGCTTCGAGGAGCCCCCCGACCTCGAGAAGAACCTGCGTCACGACATCGATGTGCGGGTAGACCGGATGCTGCTCCACGTCTCCAACCGCCAGCGCCTGACAGAGGCGGCCGAGTCCGGCCTGAGGCTCGGTGCCGGCTCAGTGGCAGTCGAGAGCCTGAGCGCCCCCCATCCCGGCGACGACAACTCGGACGAGCAGCGGTTCAGGACCCAGCAGGGTGAGGTGATAGCCTACTCGGAGGAGTTCGCCTGCCCCGAGCACGGCGCCTTCATGCCGGAGATGAGCCCACGGGTCTTCTCGTTCAACAACCCGCTGGGCGCCTGCCCCTCGTGCCAGGGACTGGGGGTCCAGCGCACCTTCTCCCCCGACCTCGTGATCGACAGGACCGCGACCGTTGGGGAGGGCTGCATCAAGCCGTTCCGACGCTCGATGATGTCCAGCTGGTACCGCAGGCAGATGACCCAGACCTGCGACCACTACGGCATCCCCACCGACGTACCGTTCGGCGAGATGGACGAGGACGACAGCGACATCCTCCTGCACGGCACGGGCAGCACGGTCATCAACTTCGAGTTCAACTCCGAGAAGGGGTCATCGTACCGGATGGCCAGGCCGTGGGAGGGCGTGTTCGCTCGCCTGCGCCGCTCCTACACCGACTCCAGCTCCGATCGGACACGCTCCAGGCTGTCCTCTTACATGACCGACGAGCCGTCCACCCAGTGCGACGGCGACAAGCTCAACGAAGCGGTCAGCCAGGTCACGGTCGGAGGCATATCCCTTCCCGACATCTCCCGCTGCAGCGTGCTCGAGGCGCTCGCCGCGGTCCAGCACTGGCGCTTGGGGGGGTTGGACGACACCTGGGACAAGCTGGACAGGGACGTCCCGGACAGCGGGTCCGTGCGCGCCACCGCGCAGCTCGACGAGCGCTCGCTGTACATAGCAAAGGAGATCATCAAGGAGATCGAGTCCAGGCTCCGCTTCCTCGCCCTCGTCGGGCTGGACTACCTCACGCTCGACCGCCGGGCCAACACGCTATCCGGGGGAGAGTCCCAGAGGATCCGCCTGGCCACCCAGATCGGGTCGAGGCTGACTGGGGTCATGTACGTCCTCGACGAGCCCAGCATCGGGCTCCACCCGAGGGACAACGGACGCCTGCTCGAGACGCTCCGCGAGCTCACCGAGCTCGGCAACACCCTCCTCGTCGTCGAGCACGACGAGGCCACTCTCAGGCAGGCCGACTGGCTGGTCGACCTTGGCCCTGGCGCGGGCAAGGAGGGCGGGCACATCGTCGTCAACGGAACCTTCGAGGAAATGATGGCCAGCGAGGCCAGCGTCACCGCCGCGTACCTCACCGGCAGGGAGCGGATCCCGATCCCCGAGGACCGCGAGACGCCCGAGGAGGAGCGTTGGATCACCATCAGGGGGGCGCGCCAGAACAACCTGCAGGACATCGAGGTCCGAATCCCCCTCGGATGCATGATCGCGGTGACCGGCGTGTCCGGCTCGGGCAAGTCCTCGCTGGTGACCGAGACCCTGGCCCCCTCGCTGCTCCGGGGGCTGCACGGCTCCGATGCGACCCCCGGCAGGATGGACTCGATCTCGGGCGTCGATATGGTCGACAAGGCCATCGTCATCGACCAGTCCCCGATCGGCCGGACCCCGCGCTCGAACCCAGCCACCTACACCGGAGCCTTCACCCCGATCCGCGAGCTGTTCGCCCAGACCAAGCTGGCCAAGGAGCGCGGGTACCCCCCCGGGCAGTTCTCCTTCAACGTCAGAGGGGGGCGCTGCGAGGCCTGCAGCGGCGCCGGCTCGAAGAAGCTCGAGATGAACTTCCTGCCAGACGTCTGGGTGACCTGTGAGGTCTGCAAGGGCAAGAGGTACACGAGGGAGACGCTGGAGGTCAAGTGGCGCGGCAAGACCATCCACGACGTGCTGGAGATGAGCGTCGAGGAGGCATGCGGCTTCTTCGCCAACCAGCGGACGACCCACAGGATCCTATCCACCGTGAAGGACGTCGGCCTGGGCTACATCCGCCTGGGCCAGCCGGCCACGACGCTGTCCGGCGGCGAGGCGCAACGGGTCAAGCTGGCCACCGAGCTGCACCGACCGCCCCGCAACCACACGGTCTACATCCTCGACGAGCCGACCACCGGCCTCGCCCTCTCCGACGTCCACCAGCTGATCGACGTGCTGCTGCGCCTGCGCCGCAACGGCCACACCGTCATCGTGATCGAGCACCACATGGACGTCATCAAGTGCGCCGACTGGATCATCGACCTGGGCCCGGAGGGGGGCGAGCGCGGCGGGCTGGTGGTCGCCGAGGGGCCGCCCGACCTCGTCGCCAAGGCCCCGGGGAGCTACACCGGCCAGCACCTGGCGGGCTTCGTGTGAGCGGGTGCCGGGCCAAGCCTTGAGAAGGCGCACCGCATGAGGGTGCCCGATGTACCGCTCCGGCAACCCGGCGCTCAACGACTCGACGTTCGAGAAGGGCTCCTACCAGGGCGTCAACTGGTGGGACGACTACGAATCCAACCTGATGACCATCGAGGGCACCGCGGAGAAGACCGGGATCCTGCTCCTGATCACCGCGACGACCGCGCTCGCAACCGCATTCTCGATGCCGGACTCTCTTCCCCTGATCCTGGTCGGGGCCCTTGGCGGCTTCATCGTCGCGATGATGGTGATCTTCTCCGGCTCGATGAACCCGATGCTCATCTGCTCCTACGCCGCCTTGGAGGGCCTCGCCCTCGGGGGCATCACGTGGATCTTCGAAGTGGGCCTCGGGCTCCCGGGGATCGGCATCCTCGCTGCCCTCCTGACATTCCTCATCCTGGGGGTGATGATCGCGATATACAGGGCCGGGCTGATTCAGTGGGACAGGAACATGGCCATCGCGGTCTACTCCGCCCTGGGGGCGATCGTGCTGGTCTACCTCATCTCCATCATCGGGCTGTTCGTCGGCTTCGAGGTCCCGCACATCCACGGCTCGGGGCCGATCGGCATCGCGTTCTCCCTGTTCGTCGTCGGGATCGGAGCGCTGTGCCTCGTCGCGGACTTCGACTTCATCGAGAAGGGGGTGGAGAGGGGCGCGCCCAAGCAGCTCGAGTGGCGGGCCGCCTTCGGGCTCATGGTCACGCTGGTATGGCTCTACCTCGAGATCCTCAAGCTCCTAGCGAAGCTGGCCGCGAGGCGTTAGGCGATGAGCGAGTCCCGGGCCCTGGAGATGGACCGCCAGGACCCACTGGCCGCATACCGGGAGCGCTTCCACATCCCCCGGGCCGAATCGGGCGAGGAGGAGATCTACCTCAGCGGCAACTCTCTGGGCCTCCAGCCCCGCAGCATCCGGGAGGCACTGGACCAGGAGATGGGGGACTGGGCCCGGCTGGGCGTGGGGGGCCACTTCGGGGCCAAGCACCCCTGGTACAGCTACCACGAGGACCTCTGCGGTCCCCTGGGGCGGCTCGTCGGCTCCCAGGCCCACGAGGTGGTGCCCATGGGAGCGCTCACCAGCAACCTGCACCTGGCCATGGTGTCCTTCTACCGCCCGACCCGGGAGCGCCCCCGGATCCTCATCGAGGCCGGCGCGTTCCCCTCGGACCGCTACGCCGTCGAGAGCCAGGCCCGCTTCCACGGACTCGACCCCTCCGAGGCCGTGGTCTCACTCGGTGAGGAGGGGGTCCTGCTCGACGAGGCCGAGATCGAGGCCTACCTGGAGGCGGAGGGCCCGAGCATCGCCCTGGTTATGGTCGGCGGCGTCCACTACTACACCGGGCAGCTGTTCGACATGGAGCGCATCGCCAGGGCCGCGCACCGGGCGGGCGCGACCGTGGGCTTCGACCTGGCCCACGCCATCGGCAACGTTCCCCTGCGGCTCCACGACTGGGGCGCCGACTTCGCCGCCTGGTGCTCCTACAAGTACCTCAACTCGGGGCCCGGGGGCGTCGCCGGCCTATTCGTCCACGACCGGCATTCCGGCAGCGACCTGCCCCGCTTCAACGGCTGGTGGGGCACGGACCCCGAGACCCGCTTCCAGATGGGGGAGTTCGAGGCACAGAGGGGCGCCGCCGCCTGGCAGGTCTCCAACGCCCCGGTGATGTCCATGGCCTGCCACCGGGCGGCCCTGGCCATCCACGACGAGGCGGGCATGCCCGCGCTGCGGGAGAAGAGCCTGGCCATGACCGACTTCCTTCTGGCCCAGCTGGACGAGCTCCCGGAGGGCCTCATCACCGTCATCAGCCCCCGGCAGGCCGATCGCCGGGGCTCCCAGGTCAGCCTGAGGATTCACGGCGACGCCCCCGGCCTCCATCGGGCCCTGGTGGCGGCCGGCGTGGCCTGCGACCTCCGCAACCCGGACGTGATCCGATTGGCGCCAGCCCCCCTCTACAACCGCTTCCACGAGCTCTGGCGCGTCGCCGAGATCCTCAGGGAGCATCTTTCGTGAGTTCAGACTCACGAGAGTCTAGGCCCACTAGGTGGGTCTGCTACGCTACAGAGTGCTGGGCCCGCCCATTGGCAGCGGGGCCAGCGGCAGGTCTCGCAGCGTCGGCCCGATGGCCAGGGTGCCGAAGATGCCTATCTCGCCGCCGACGTTGTGCGCGAGGCCGAACCAGGCCCTGCCGTGCTGGTCGATGATGACGTCGTTGAAGTCGCCGAAGCCCCCGCACCTGTTGAACCCGCAGTCGGCGGTGGTGTCGAGGGGGTCGCCCCACGCGTTCACCTGCACCGTGGTCATCAGCGGCATCGGGCCGAAGGCGTCGGTGATGACGGTCAGGTACCCGTTCCAGGTGTCCCCGCCCGAGTCCCCGAGGTAACCGAGGGCCACCTTGCCTGCCCCGCCGGCGGTCAGCACCGGGAAGCCGGTGCCATTCAGGCCGATTGGCGGGGCGACCATCAGCGGGTCGCTCCAGGTGTCGCCCTCGTCCCTCGAGTACGCGTAGTAGGGCATGTTGTCGAAGCCGATCCACATCGCGTGGACGTTGTCCTCGGAGTCCGGGTAGACCTGCGCCTCCTCGAAGTTCCAGGTCTCCGCGGTTCCCGTGGTCTCGGTTGGAAGCGGGTGCTCGGTCCAGGTTATCCCGCCGTTCGTGCTGCGGTAGATCGAGTAGCCCTCGCCCCCGTCGCAGCCCCTGTTGCCGCGGTAGAAGTTGCCGTTCTCGCTGCCCATGATGTGCCCGGTCAGCCCCCCGCTGTTGCAATCCGTGGGCGCCCCGGGGAGCTCGGGGCCCCAGGTCAGCCCGCCGTCCTGGCTGGCAGCGCAGACCGGGTAGGGGTAGTTGCCGTTGACGCAGAACACCCACGTGGTCTGGTGGAATGCGGCGGGGTAGGGGGCGGAGGCGATGGTCTGGTGGTCCTGCACCGACCAGCCGGTGGCCACCGAGGGGCCGGTCCAGCTCTGCCCTTCGTTGTCCGACCACTCGACGGTCATCCCCAGCAGGGCGTGCATGTCGAACTTCATGACGCGGTCCGTCCACGGGTCGACGTACACGTACGGGTCGTTGGAGTTCGCCACCGGCAGGAACGCGCTGTAGACGTCCTCGCACGCGTACTCGCTCAGGTTGGTCATCCCGACCATGCCCGAGCACCGCACGATCGCCGTGGAGCCCGCCGCCCCGTTGCCCCAGCTGGTCATGTAGAGGTTGTCGGAGGAGGTGACGCCGATGGTCGGCTCGAACGTGGTCATTCCGATCCCGTAGTATGTGCCGACGGCGCAGACGGGCGCGTTGTTACCCACCAGCACCGAGCTCCCGTTGAGCACGTTGGAGGCCTTCGTGGCGTCGGTCGCGTTGGAGTAGTGGTACCAGGTCGTGTTGCTGATGAGGCCCCCCGACGCCTCGCACAGGGTGTCGAAGACGTTGACCTCCTCGACGACCTCCTCGTCCTCCCCGAAGCAGCCCGAGAGGGAGGCCAGTATGAACAGGGAGACCATGCCGCAGGCTGCGACGCGCATGTAATCCCGGCTGAGCCCTGCCTACATCAGTCCAACGGAGCCGCGTCAACTCAGGAGCAGCGTCGAGTTCCCCCCGGGTGGGAGGGGCTCCAGGTAGCCCAAGTCCCCGTACAGCGCCGGCCCCTCCGTCAGGGTCCCTATCACCGCCTCCTCGAAGCCAGCGGCGTTGTGCGCGAGCGCGATCCAGGGCCTGCCCCCGTCATCGAGCTCGACGTCGATGAAGTCCCCGAAGCCGCCGCACCGTATGTTGCCGCAGTCCGGGCCGGTGTCCAGGGGGTCGTCGGGGTGGTTGACCGCCACGCTCGTGATCAGCGGGCGCTCGGCGAAGGCGTCGGTCATGATCGCCATGTAGCCGGACCAGCCGCCCGTGCTGGTGTTCTCGTCGTAGTTGCTCGACTCGCCTATGTAGCCCAGGACGACCCTGCCCTCGGCCCCGGCGAAGACCGTCGGAAAACCCGTCTCGTTGACCCCTGGGGCTGCCACCATCATCGGCGGGCTCCAGGTCTCGCCCTGGTCACGGGAGTTGGCGTACCACGGCATCAGGTCGTCCCCGATCCAGGTCGCGTGGACGTTGCCCCCGTCGTCCACCGCCGTCGCGACCTCGTGCGAGTGCCACCCGTCCTGCATGCCGACCTCGGTGGTGATCGTGTGCTCGCTCCAGGAGTACCCGCCGTCCAGAGAGCGGTAGACCGCCGGGCCCTCGCACGACGGGTTGCCCCGGTAGACTGCCCCGTCTATCCCCCCTGCCACGTGGCCGTGCAGGCCCGAGCACTGCGGGAAGCTGCTGCTCGGGTAGCCCAGCCTCTGGACGTCCCACGACAGCCCGCCGTTGAGAGAGCGCGAGCACTGGGCGCCGAGGGCTGGGGACCCGGTGTTGATGCAGTACACGTAGATGACGTCGTGGAACGCCGTGACCCCCGGAGGCGGGGGCATCGAGGCTATGCTCTGGTGGTCCTGCGTGACGTAGTAGCCCTCGACGGGGTAGGGGATGCTCCAGCTGTCGCCGTCGTTGTCGGAGTACTCGACGAACATGGCGGCCAGCGCGTGCATGTCGAACTTGACCAGCCTGTCCGTGAACTTGTCGACGTAGATGTACGGGTCGTTCGAGTTGGGCGTCTGCCCCGAGTCCTCGTCGATCTGTCCGAAGGGGCCTACGTCCTCCCAGGTCTGGCCATTGTCCCTCGAGCGGATTATGTGCGTGCCGTCCCCGAGGCCGTTCCACTGGGTGAAGAATATGGCACCAGAAGAGGTGACGCCGATGGTCGGCTCGAAAGTGTCGTACCCTGTCCCGTAGTAAGTGGCGTTGGCGAAGTACGGCGTGCTGTTGCCAGTCAGGTCGGCAGTGATGTTGGCCGCAGAGACCGCCCCTGCGCTGGTGGCGTCCACCGGCCAGGGCTCGGCGACCGTCCCAGGATAGTGGTACCACGTGGTGATTGGGACCTGCTGGTCGAATTCGAAGGCCCCCCTTTCCTCCTCGGTGACCTCCTCGTCCTCCCACCACATGCACCCCGTCGCCATCGAGCTCAGCATCAGCAGGGAGAGCAGTTGAGCGGTCTTGGCCACGGGTTCCCGTAACCGCCTTCGTTCTAAATCCAACCGTTCTCGATGACTGGGGGCACGCTCCCCAGGACCGCCTCCTCCGGCGTCCTCCACCTCATGCCCAGGTCCCTCTCTGCGGGAGAAGCGTCCCAGAACAGCCGCTTGTTCAGATGCGCTCTGGCCCACGAGAGGGTGATCCTCGGATGGAACAGCGAGACCACTAGGGACAGCGAGTAGGGGATTTGGAGGGTGGGGATCCTGAGGTCCGGGTGCGAGGACTTCAGCGCCCTTGCGATCTCCTTGAACCACATCTGCCCCGAGACCGTCAGGTAGCGACCGGCGTCCTCGCCCATGGTCAGCGCCCTAACGTGCGCCTCTGCCACGTCTCGCACGTCCACGATGCTGACGTGCATCGGGATGACGAACGGAATCTCCCTCCTCAGCAGGGTCATGATGAACGACACGCTGCCCCTCAGATGCCTCTTGCTCAGTGGTGGCCCGAACACAATGCAGGGATTGATTGTGACCATGCGTGGTCTGGATGCCGGGTCCTTAGCAGAGTGCCAGTCTCTTACCAGCCGCTCTGCGGAGAACTTGGCGAGCCCGTACGGATTGCCTTCTAGGGTAGCATCGTCTGCCCACGTCTCGGTGGTCAGGGTCTGACCGTCCTGCCAATGCATCGGCCTAATCGCGGCCGTTGAGGAGGTATGGATGAGGCTCTCGACGCTCCCCGACCCATCGATCGAATCTAGCACGTTCTGCGTGCCGATCACGCTAGGGTCGACGATTTGGCTCTGCGGCTTCTTCGCAGAGATTCTGACGGCCGCCGCCGTGTGTATCACCTCGGAGCATCCCTCTACGGCCTTGCTCACGGAGTCGGCGTCCAGCAGGTCCATCTCGACTATCTCGAGGCTGCCTCCATCGGTCACCTCCATGGCTCCTAGGTGCTCTATCTGGCTCGGGTCGGAGGCATCCCTCACGGTGGCCCTCACGTTCCTGCCTCTGGTCAGAAGGTTAGCCACAACGTGGCTGCCGATGTAGCCGCTGGCCCCGGTAACCACAACGGCCCTTGAGGTCACGCTCTAACCCCATTCATGCCTACCGGGCTGTCTCCGCGCCCCCTTTGTCTTTACCGGTGAAAGGAAGGCTTGGTGACCACCAGTTCGCCTCGCCCATCAGCCTCATCGCCGATGGGACCACTATCGCTCTGACTATGGTAGCGTCGATCAGCACGGCTACCGCTAGGGCGAACCCGAGAGACTTGATGATCATGACATCGGCTAGGATGAAGCCGGAGAACACAGCTACCATGATTGCCGCAGCGCCGGTGATCAGCCCCCCGCTAGCCTGCAGACCCTCAGAGACTGCCCTTGTGTTGTCCCCCGTCTCGATCCAAGCCTCGTGTATCCTCGAAAGCATCAGAACCTCGTAGTCCATCGACAGGCCGAAGGCGATCCCGAACAACAGGGGTGGCACCATGTAGTCTATCGGCTGCGCTGTGAAGTTCATGACCTCATCTAGGCCCATGAATCCCTCCTGGAAGACTAGGACGACTAGCCCGTAGGAGGCCGCTATTGAGAAGATGTTCATCACGACGGCCTTGATTGGGACCAGTACCGAGCGGACCTGGAACCAGATAAGCAGCATTGTCAGCGTGAGGACCAGTGCCACCACGGTCGGGACTCTCTCCACGAGGTGGTCCCGCATATCGACCTCGTATCCGGACCAGCCACCGACGAGAATCTCCTGATTGCTGTCGCTGGCGACGCTCCTTATTGACCGGACAAGCCTTTCCGAGCCGTCCGAGCTGGAATTGTACTGAGTAGCCACGGAGATCATGACCAGAGTGTCCGATCTGGTGCTCGCCCATGCCTCCTGCGCCTCTGCCGGCCAGTCGCTGAGTGGTGCTACGAACAGCTCTGGCGTGCAGTAGGGGGAGTTGGCTGAGATGACCCCATCTAGAAACTCGACCTCGACGCAGAACTCCGATATGCTAGACACGAGTCCGGCATCAAACGGGTCCTGCCCATCCCCAAGGACCACCACGACCGGCATGCTGCTTGCCTGAAAGGCCGGGAACTCCCGCTCCAGCTCCTCATAGGCCATCCTCGACTCCAGATCAGGAGGGAGGGTCCCGATGCCGCCCGCGTTGAACTCCGCGCTGAGGCTCGGCGCGCCCAGGAGGAGGAGGAGCAAGACGGAGGGAGCGAGCCAGCTCCACGGCCTGTCCATGACCTTTGTCGCGAAGTCTCTCCAGAAGCCCTCCCTACTCCATGTTTCGGGCACCGGTACCCTCAGGTCGTTTACACGATCTCCGAGCATGCAGAGTATAGCAGGTAGCACCGTGAGCGAGTAAATTAGGGCGAACGCGACGGCTACGGCCCCACCGAAGCCCATCGAGGGCATGTGAGTGGCGTTGAAGTAGAACAGGCTGCACAGCCCGACGGCGACTGTGGCGCCCGAGTAGAGCACCGCCCTCCCTGCGGTATCCATCATCTTCGCAACGGCATCTCGTTCGCTCGAGCCATTGGACAGCTCCTCCTTGAAGCGACTTACAATGAACAGGCTGTAGTCGATAGTCACGGCGATGCCAATAAGCGAGACCATGCTAACCGTCCACTGGGTGAGGTCCAAGACCCCCTTGTCCGAGAACCAGTAGGTGAAACCTAGAGAGGACACGAACATCAGACCAGCAGTCAGCATCGGTAGCGAGGCTGCCACTAGGGTGGCGAACACGAAGACGAGGATGACTAGTGAAAGGGGAATTCCGAAGATCTCAGCCCTCACAGTGTCATCCTTGAGCAACTTGTCGAAGTCGTCGTTGATGATCAGACTCCCAGTGACCCAAATTTCGAGGTCGCCACTGTCAACTATTACTCTCAGCTGGTCGACGTGACCCCTCACCTCGTCTTCAGACCCGTCGATGGTGACGAACACTGCGGTGGAGAGCCCGTCATTGGAGACGTGCTGCGCTATGGCGTGGGGATCCTGTGGATTCTGGTAGACAGAGCTGACGCCCATTATACCGATCGAGCTGTCTAGTAGGGGTTGCAGTGCTGCTTCAACCGCCCGCTCGTACTCTGGAGCACTCCAAGCCATGGTCTCGTGCGAGAACAGGTAGGTGACGACGTTGGAGTCAACCACAGGAAGCTCCTCAGACACCAGTTCCAGAGCCCGTCCGGACTCAGATTTTGGTGGTGGGTTGTTACCGTCGATGAATGAGCTGCCGCCTGATATTAGGATGCCAGACAGCAGCACTGACAGGATTCCCAGGGAGAGCACCGCTCGCTGGTGGTCATACAGAGCCTCACCGAAGCGGTGTAGTGCGGAATCATCACCCATGGGCGCCCGGCCGACTAACCCCATTTAATTCGATTTCAGTCGCCTCTACAAAGCTCAGCCACCGAGCTCACTGTTAGTGACGGCCTCTGGTTGGCCGAAGCGGCGTCCTGCGCAGTCGCTTCGCCACTCAGTACCAGTATACCGTGGACCCCCGACCTCTCTGCCATCTCCATGTCTGTGTACAACCGATCACCGACCATCGCGCACTGATTGGCAGCGAGCCCGAGCTCCTCTATCTTGTGCAGTATCATTCCCGCGTTCGGCTTGCCGCAGACATGAGTTGGGCTGACACCCGTTGTAGCCTCGAACAGAGCCATGTATGCCCCCGAGTCGGGGAGTCCGCCATCGGGGGAGGGGCACACCAGATCAGGGTGGCTGGCCACTAGGGGCACTCCGTTGTGCAGGTGTACCGAAGCGGTCGCTATCTTCTCGTAGGTGATCTCGGTATCATACCCTAGAATGACGTACTGAGGGGTTTCAGAACGTGTCCCGATGCCAGCTTCCTCAAGCATCTCTCGCATCCCCTCCGTTCCTACGAGATAGCCTTCTGTGATGCCCTCGGAGGATAGCCAGGACAGTAGGTCGTGAGTCGAGAGGAGCACCTCGTCCTCGGAGGCCGTGATGCCGAGCCCATGCAGCTTCTCGAGGTACTGGGAGACCGATCTGCTGGAGTTGTTGGAGAGGAAGTACCTGCGGATGCCCCGCGCCTCCAATCTGGATAGGAACTCCAGCGCCCCATCGACGAGGCTCCCACCTAGGTAGAGGGTCCCATCGAGGTCGAGGAAGGCGGCTTCAATCCCATCGAGAGATTCGTCGAGCGCCTCGGTCATCAGTTCACCTCATGGAAGGAGCAGCGTCTTGGCGAGGAACCACGGGCTCCATAGCACCTTGGACGCCTCCTTGTCGGCGATCATGCCCGTTAACATGTCTGCCAGCTCCTCCTTGCGCGAGGCCTTTCCGAAGAACCAGTTCATCAGCCACTTCCGCTTGGCAAGGCGCTGTAGCCTGTAGGAGTTGCTCAACTCCTTGCCCAGGGTGCCCCACAGCTCCTCCATGTAGGCGACGGCAACCTCTTCGGGGAAGCCCCCGGCGTGAGCGTCCTTGTCGAAGTGCTTGGAGGCCAGCTTCGCGGAAACGAGGCCATTGCCTATCCCCTCCCCGGTGAAGGGGTCGACGAGGCTGGCAGCGTCCCCGACGCACATCGCCCCCGCAGTCGCCGCGCGTCTGGGTTGGTAGGACGGCGACTCCTTCCTCGGTGAGCCGAATGGCAGTTGCCAGCCCTTTTGGGAACCGGGGACGAGGCTCGAGTTGGCGAAGCGCTCCTTGAACCGAGGATGCTCTTCAATGACCCACTTCTGCATCTTCTTGAGCGATTTCTTCATGCCCGTCTGCTTGCGCTGTTCGGAGATGACCATGCCAATGCCTACGTTGACCACTCCCTCCTTCACCGGGAAGAGCCAGAAGTATCCGGGATTCACCGCGTCCACGAAGTGGATCTCGATCGGACCCTCGCTGCCCTCGAAGCCCTCGACGTTCTCCCAGTACTCTCGATAGGCGCCGCAGTAGTGCTCGTCATCGCGCATGGTCTCGCCGTGAATGACCTCGGTGACAGTCTTCGCCACCGGGCAGTTGTAGCCGCCAGCGCCCACGGTCAGAGGCGCCTTGAACGAGAGCGACGGATTGGTGGAGTGCCTACCCCCCAATCGTCCGGCGATGCCTGTGACGCGCATGTACTCAGTCGACACGTCCATCACGCTGAAACCTTGGATTACCGCGCCACCTGCCTCAAGGACCAATTCGGTGGCGCGCTTGAACATCATGTAGTCGAACTGCACTCTCGGTAGCGAGTATCCTGCCATCTTCTTCTCAAACTCCTCCTTGGGCAGCATCACCCTGACCGCGCTGCCGTTGGCGCTGCCGAAGATGATCGAGTCCACTCGGAAGTGAGGCGTGCCCTCGATCATCGCCTTCACTCCGAGCTCCTCGACGTGTGATAGCGACTTTCCTCCCACTGCATCCCCGCATGGCTTGTCTCTGGGCCAGGTTTCCTTCTCTATGAGCAGGACCTTGCAACCGTTCATGGCGTTGTACGCCGCTGCGGCGGAGCCGCACGGCCCACCACCGACCACGATCACATCGAAGCTCGCCCCGTCAGGCGGCACCTCGCCGGTGTCGATGGGCCCTTCCCATGATTCCATGTTGTAACCAAGTGGGCCGTAGCAGCCTCCGCATTCAAATTATGCATCTAGTTGATTCGTGACGTGCTCCTCGATGCCACATGGTCGGGGGCATATGGATCGTCCAGACAACGCTTCCCGGCGATTGGCTCGAGCCTCACGTCGGAGAGTGGTCTTCCTCCCTGGTCCAAGCGGGGCTGGCTGCTTGTGTGCAGAGGAATCGTGTGACCTCAGTCTTCCTTTGGGATGGCGCTATGGAGAGCTCCGAGGAGTGGCGCGTCCAGATTAAGACCTCAGGGACGAAGAAGGACGCACTTGTCGAGGCCATTCTCAACGGCCATCCCTACGAGACGCCACAGATTGCTTCATGGGAAGCCGAAACGACCACCGATTACGCCGGTTGGGTTGAAGGCTGAGTGCCCCAGCGTCGCCCGATGGGCGCACTGTCGTTCCTGCGCCTCGCGAAGAAGGTCCCCACCACGCGGTGGAGCGCTGAGGACCCCATGAGCATCAAGCCGCGGATGTCAACGCTCACCATTCTGATTCTGGGGGAATTCATCTTCGGCTTGGGAGACGCCATCCTGATTAAGGCGGGAATTGGCAACACTCCGTGGACGGTTCTGGCGGAGGGTATTGCAGAAGTGATCAATTGGACCATCGGAGAGGCCACCTTCCTGGTCAGCGTCGCAGTGCTCTTTCTATGGATCCCAATCAAGGAGATACCCGGAATCGGCACCATCCTGAATGCCATCATAATTGCAGGGACTATCCACATCATGGTTCCGTTGATTCCCCCGCCTGATAGCGTGGCAGTGGCATACCTTCAGGTATCCTTGGGTATCATCTTCATTGGCATTGGGAGTGCCATGTACCTCACTGCGAATCTGGGACCCGGACCAAGGGACGGCTGGATGACTGGCATTCAGAGGGTGACGGGCATCCCCATTGGCAGGGTCCGAATCACGATTGAGATTTCCGTACTAGTGATCGGAGTCATACTCGGCGGTACCTTCGGTCCTGGCACGATACTCTTCGCGATTACTATCGGTCCTGTGGTCGCTATCTGCTTGTCAATCGCAGGCAGTTTGGGCTCACAGGATGGGTCCGACCTCAATGCCGATCAGTAGTACGATCGTGGCGAACACCGTGATGAGTATGTTGTCATCAATCGCCCCGAACTCATAACGCTCGACGAATGTGGCCACAACGGCTGCTATCAGGCCCCAGACCGGAATCGCTGGGTCGCCCATCTGGGCGACGAACCACCCCATCGGAGCGCTGACTATGAGCATGAACACGTTGCCAATCGGGCTCTTCGAGCGCTCGCGAATCACCAAGTTCCGCACTATTCCGGTGACACCGTCGCCGAAGGCCATGAACAGGGATGGGATGATAGCGAGCCAGGGGTCGCCAACCAGCACCCAGATCAGGGTAATCGAAGCCCACCACATGAAGGTGAACTTGACGTCGTTCTGGTTCTGGTCGGTCTGGAACCAGAACATCCTCCTACCGCTATGGTGGGCAGCGAACGTGAAAATGGTCAGCAGTATCCCGCACACGAGGGGGTACCAGTAGTCCGTGAACAGGATCGGCACGCAGAATGAGCCGACCCCACCGCCAAGCATGTGAACCACCTTCCTGTTGTAGTAGACTGCGCGAATGTTCTCCATACCGCTAGCGACCATCCTGTCATAGGGAATCTTGGTCACGAAGAGTATGACCATGACGTAGGCTCCCATGCCTGCGGCGTAGTACAACTGAGGATCCACAACGGCCTTCGGGCCAGCGTCCGGCCTTAACTGCACACATTAAATCGGGCAGGTTCTTGGCGGGATGCGGTCAGGGCATGCCATGGAAGGTAGTGGCGTAATTCGACGCTACCGAGACTTCCTCCCCATCACGGATACGATGCCCATCATCTCGTTGAACGAAGGCAGTACCCCGCTAATCGAGGCCCAAAACATCGTCCAAGTCTTAGGCGGGGGCTTTCGCCTGTTCGTGAAGTACGAGGGCCTGAATCCCACTGGGTCGTTCAAGGATAGGGGCATGACTCTGGCGGTCTCCAAGGCCGCCGAAAGAGGCGTCCGCGCAATCGTCTGCGCCAGCACCGGGAACACCAGCGCATCGGCCGCGGCTTACGCAGCTAGGGCGGGGATGACTTGCGTGGTGCTCATTCCAGAGGGGAAGATCGCCTACGGAAAAATGGCCCAGGCACTGATTCACGGTGCAAGGACTATCGAGGTAAGGGGCAACTTCGATGACGCTCTGGAAATTGTAAGGGAATTGGGCAAGCGAGAAGGCATTGAGGTGGTCAACAGCATCAACCCGTTCAGGATCCAAGGCCAGAAGACGGCCGCTTTCGAGGTCTGCGACTCACTCGGGAACGCGCCGGACATGCACTTCCTACCCGTCGGCAACGCCGGCAACATCGCCTCGTACTGGATGGGTTACAAAGAGTACCATGAGGCGGGAGAGTCTTCCAATCTACCACGTATGATGGGTTGGCAGGCAGAGGGAGCCGCCCCCATAGTGAGGGGCGAGGTGGTACAAGTGCCAGAGACCGTCGCCACGGCCATTCGAATCGGCAATCCAGCTAGCTGGAAGCAGGCTGTCGGGGCTGCCGAGGAATCCTCCGGTGCAATTGACACTGTGAGCGACGACGAGATCCTCGATGCGCACCGGATGCTCGCTCGCTCGGAGGGCATCTTCGTAGAACCGGCATCTGCTGCGGGTATTGCCGGGATCGTCAAGAGCCACGCCGGAGGCGACATCGTCGAGGGATCGACCGTGGTAGCCACCGTAACCGGTCACGGCCTGAAGGATCCGGAGATTGCCATTGACAACGCGAAGGCCCAATCCCTGGTGGTCGACGCCAATATGGAGTCAGTATTGGCTGCAATCGAGCTGCAATGAGCATGGTTATGGCCAACCCATCAATCCGAGCCCATGGATGACAAATACGGCGATAGGCGCTTCGACACGAGGGCAGTCTGGTCCGGCACACAGAATATCGAGGGCTCGGTCAACACGCCGGCTTTCCTCGCGTCCACCTACAGGCTCACTGATGACAGATACAGGGAGTGGGCGGCCCGGGGCGGCCATCACACCCTCCTTTACAGCCGCTACTCGAGCGTGAACTCCGAGGCCGTTTCGGCCAAGGTGGCCTCCCTCGAGGGAGCGGAGGACGGCGAGACCTTTGCCAGCGGGATGGCCGCGATCTCCTCCACCCTGTTCTCCATCCTGTCCCAAGGCGACCACGTGGTCAGCTCCGCTGACGTATATGGCGGAACTTACGGCTTGATGACCTCCGAGCTACCGCGCTACGGGATCGAGGTGACGATGGCTGACATTCGGGACCCCTCTTCCTACGAGGCCGCGATCAAGGAGAGCACCAAGGCCCTCTACGTCGAGACGATAACCAACCCGGTTCTGAAGGTGTGCGACTTGGAGGCTATTGCGGCGCTGGCGAAGAAGCACGACCTGATTTCCATTGTGGACAACACCTTCGCCACCCCATGGGCATGCAAGCCGATATCCATGGGCTTCGACCTGGTCATCAACTCAGGGACCAAGTTCCTGAACGGCCATTCGGACCTGATAGCTGGATTCGTGGTGGGAAGGGCGGATCTGGTCAAGCAGGCCTTCCACTTCAAGACCCGCTTCGGAGGGGCGGCCGATCCACACATGTGCTACCTCCTCGAGCGCGGCATGCGTACCCTCCACGCCAGGATGCCAATTCACGTCGCCAACGCCGCGGAACTGGCGAGGAGGCTCGAGGACCACCCGATGATTGAGAGCGTTAACCACCCCTCGCTGCCCGGCTTCGCCGACTACGAGGTTGCCCAGAGGATCGTTCCAAGGGGAACTGGAATGCTATCCTATGTGGTCAAGGGGGGCGACGATGCCGCAATGGCATACGTCAGAGCCTTGGAAGTGGTGTTCGAAGCCACAAGCCTGGGCGGGGTGGAGAGCCTTGTCGAGTGCCCGTTCAACACTAGCCACATGTTCGTGCCAGAGGACGTGCGCATGGAGGCTGGTGTAGTGCCCGGATTCGTCAGGATGAGCGTTGGGATAGAGGATGTTGAGGACCTGTGGGCCGACATGGATCAGGCCCTCTCCGCTGCTAACTCCTCTTTGGGTAACGGACCTTGAGGATTAGGCATGGACACGGGCCTCCTCATCGCGACTCTAGCCTTCATCATCCCGATGTGTTTCACTCCGGGACCCAACAACGTCCTGTGCGCCGCACATGGATCGCAGCACGGTCTGCGAGGGACCCTGCCATTGATTGCTGGAATGGCGATAGGCTGGTCTACTCTGGGCCTCTTCGTCGGAGGAGCGACCGTCTTCATTGAGGAGAACGAGTCGTTCTTCGAATTACTGACCTACATCGGAGCTGCATACAACGCCTATTTGTCATACAAGGTGGCGACCGCGATCCCGCTGGCCGACGATAATCAGGACGACGAACGACTTGGCACCATGACGGGACTTGCCCTTCAGGTTGTCAACGGCAAAGCCTGGATTCACTTCCTAGTTCTGATGACTACCTTCGGGAGCCTATTCGGGCCCGGGTTTGCCGCCAAGGCGATGCTAGTACTGCTAAATCTGGTCTTCGGGCTTCCCGCAGTAATCACCTGGGCCTCATTCGGGACCTTGCTGAGGAGGGCCTTCAGCTCCCCGCAGTCAGCCACCAAGCTCAACCGCGCGATGGGGCTGTCCCTGTTCGCGGTCGCAGTGTGGCTTGTCCTCCCTCACTAGCCCGATCAGCATTGATGAGGTGTTGGCATTCATAGCCAAGTCGGGATATCACGCATCGTGAGGCTACTTATCAGGGCGGTCTTGGTCGCGATGACCCTGCTATGCATGTCAGGCTCGGCCATCGCTGAACCATACACCATCTCCGGCTCTGTGGCATACCAAAACGACACTCCCGTGCAGTACGAGGAGGTCGAGGTCGACTGCGCGACGTACGAGTACGACTGCCACGCCTTCGAGGGTCAATCGGCGCCGACCGATCTCAGTGGGGCGTACGACCTCACCATCGAGGTGGACGAGAGCTACGACGGCGCCGAGTTGCTGCTTACCATCCGCGGCGAATCGTTCGGCCACGTAATCAACCTCTCAGCAGCTGACCAAACCTCCGAAGGCTATGTGATAGAGCAGGATATCATCCTAGTCCAAAACTCCCCAGCAGGGCCGATTTTCACTGGCCTTGGTTGCTCGACGCTCGTCTTTTCAGTCGCTTTCATTCTGATTCTCATTCGTACGGTTCGCAGGTATTCAGTGGGGGATCAGGGGGAAAGATTCGTTGGACATAAGACCAACCCGATCACCGATTGCCCGGTGTGCGAGGGCAGGCTCCCCCGCCATCTGCTTACTCGCCACTTGATAGTCGAGCACGAGATTGACGCGCACGAGGCGGCAGAGATGGCAGGGGGTTTGATGCATGAGCCGAGTCGCGATTGATGGTGCAGAGGACAGGATTCGAACCTGCGAAGCACTACGCACTGGGACCTCATCCCAGCCCCTTTGACCGCTCGGGTACCTCTGCTCGGGTCCGGACTGGAACGCCGGTCGTATTTCACGGTGGCGAACTTTGGGCTAGAAGTGGATTCCGTGCTTCGCTGCCATCGGAGGGGCCCGGCCCGTCTTGGCGTAGTAGAAGAGCGAGGCCCTGTTCACCGCTTCGACGGTGGAGAAGAACAGTACGGCAAGGAGGAGCGCGACGACCATTATCACACCACCCAGAACGGCCCCCGCGTCATTGATCATCATGAACGGGAAGCAAATAGCGAAGATCAGGAGTATCACGATAGTCATCAGCAGGCCAGTCCCGACGTGCGAGGAGACGTCCTCCCCCCAGGTCTTCTTGAACATCTTAGGACTCCGACTCATCCCTTCAAACACCCCTGCCCTCTCCAGCACAATTACTGGAATCACGAAGAAGGTCACTATCCACCAGGCAATTCCGAAGATGAACGACGCCAAACCGGCCACAATCCTCACGGGAGGAGCAGCGTCCTCGCTCTTTGAGATCCCCTCGAGAATCTGCAGGAACAACCCGACCGTTCCTGCTATGACCCCCCAAACCAGGATCTGTGGAAGGCACTTCATAGCCTGGCCTATGCCGTAGGAGAAGCTAGGGTTCGTCCCAGCGGTGAGGCGCTCGTAAGCGCTAGCGATGATGGCTGCGTTCCAGAAGACTGTGATCACCGAGACGGTCAGATAGAAAACGAACCAAATAACCAAGTGGCCCGCCACGAACTCCCCCCCACCTTCACATCCTTCTCCAACGCAGTCGGAGTTAGGGTCAATCGCATCCAGTCCGATCGACCCGGCAAGAGCAGCACCGATGGCCACTAGCGAGAATACGGCCGACAGGAAGGTGTAGACCATCAGCTCCGGATCAGCCCTCACCACAGCCATGCCAAGCCTGGTCATCTTCCATCCTCTCGAGATTCTCTCAGCGAAGCCGATCCTGTTCCTAGACGTACTCATCATCATGATTCAATCCCACGCTCCACCAGTCTTCAAGATTGACCCGACGCACCGGTCTTCACAGCATCCCCTGGCCTAACTACGCCCTCCTCGAGCACTGCTGCGCACCATCTGGACCAGCCGGGGAAGCGCCCTTCCTCGATCCTCCCAGAGTCTCCATCGGAGAACTGGTCCTCGATCACGTGACACGGCGCGGTGGGCCCCGTCAGCTCAAGCAGGGTCTCGCCGACTTGCAGCCTGTCGCCCACTGCGAGTGAGCCCCAGTCGAGCCCCTCGATGGTTATGTTCTCGCCTAGGCTGCCGGGTGCGGCGACGGGGTGCCCCTCCTCGCGCAGACCCTCTATCCTCTCGAGCGAGTAGATGATGACGGCCCTGCGCGTGCTCCTCCGCTTGTCGCCCTCTATGCCCTCTGTGCCCAGCCTCGCCGCACTGAGAGGCAGCTTGGGGACTCCCCCTCCCTCGCGAACGCAGACTGAGTGCACGCAACCGGTCATGAGCGTCCCTCCAAGAATGGGAGCGGCACATCAAGCCTCTCGACCATCTCCCTGTAGCGGCCTCCCAAGCCCGGGTCTGGGGACTCCAGATTATGCTTCCAGTAGCGCCAGCCCGCGATTGCCAGAGTTGCATACCTATGCATGTCCGGCAGCGCGGCCAGTTCGGCGGCATTCAACTCGCGCACTGATTCGTAGCCTTCGACCAGAGCCCCCCAACGCTCCCCGATAGGAGCATTGTCATGCCATCCGAAGCCTACGAACGACATCGCCAGATCGAACACGAGCGGTCCAATCCACGCCTCTTCAAGGTCTAGGATTGCAACGACGTCCCCCCCACTACCGATGACATTGTCCGGAAAGAGGTCGCCGTGGAGGATTCCACTAGGCAGGTCTTTGGGAATTCGTTGCCGCAGGCCCGCAGACTCCTTGCGCAGAACATCCAAGAAAGGCGACCATGAATTCCGCTCCTCAGCTAGAGCAAACACCTCCTCGAAGAACTCGAACCCCATCGTATAGACTTCGGGAAAGCAATCTCCGATTGGCACGAGATGCATTCTAGCCTGTACCTCGCCGAGGCTTCTGAGGGAATCAGCATCCGAGCCGAGCAGCCCACCCTCATAATGAGGCAGGAGGGTCCAAGCTACCCCATCCCGCTCGACGAGCCTCTCACCGCCTTCCAGCCTGAGGGGTACCGGTGTCGGTATCCCGTGGTCGTCTAGGTGTGAGTGCCGCAGGATTACCCGGGCCACCTCATCCACAGTGTTCGCATCCCAAGCCTTCAGTACGACACTAGTCCCGTCGGTGAGTGAAAGAAGGAAGTTGGTATTGTCCCAACCCCCCTGCATTGGCGTCATTGACGAAACTTCTGGCATGCCCGACAGAGAGAGCAGCCACGCTGCATCCCCTTCGTCAACCTCAATGGCCACGGCATAACGCTAACACTGCCTCATATTGCTTCTTCTCTCCAGTTAGGACTTAACATATCCACAGCCACGCAACCCGCATGCGAGCCATCCTGCCGCAGCCAAACCTGCTCATGGTCGGGGCCCCGAAGTCCGGAACGACGTCACTTTTGATGTGGCTCAGAAGCCACCCAGAGGTCTACCACCCGTGGCTCGGAGCCGGGTCGGAGGCAGTCGAGAGCGGATTCCTAATAGCAGGACCTACCGAAATCCCCATTTCACCATCTAGACCAAGGGGAACGCTCCTGTTACCACACGATACCGATGTAGATCGCTACAAAGGGGAGCCTTGGATAATTGACAAGTCCCCGCAGCACCTATACTCAAGCCGGGCGTTGGAGACAGTACGCGATTTGATGCCCGACGCAAAGGTCATCATAACCCTCAGGGATCCCTACGATCTTCTAATCAGCCAATATATGCAAATGTGGAAGGGCATGAATTTCGACATCCCATTCGAGGAGCTATACGATATGATGCAGACCCAAGGATGGGAGGCCGATACCGAGATTGCAGAGACCTGGGCCTTTCTCACATATCCCCGGTATTCCGAATTTGTTCGTGCCTGGGTATCCGAACTTGGCTCCGAAAGGGTGAGGGTGGTGACGCTGGCCTCAATCGCAGGTAATGCAACGGGTGTGCTGCGGGAAATTTCTGAGTGGCTAGAAATTAGCCCTAGCAAGATGCCCACCAATCCCCCGGTGAGGAACACTAGGGGCAAACTATCCAACACCCCGATCAGGAAGTTCCTGAGGGAACCTCCCAAATGGGTGTTTTCCTCTGCCAGGCTGTTGTTACCTAGCAGATCTGCTAGGAAGGCGCTTCTAGATCCCATAAGGAGGAGGGGATGGAAGCACGTTCCAGCGGACAAACCCGTGGTCCCACCAGAAATGGAGAGGGAAATCAGAGCGAGGCTGAAGGAGGATACCGAGTTCTTCGAGGCCCTCGATTCGCTTTTACCCAGCGGCACGACGATCGGCTAGCGTTCGAACGCTTCTAACCAATGGCCGGTCTGGAATCCGGTTAGCTTCTCAAACCTCTCTAAGTCCGGCACAACCTCTCCTTCACAGGTTTGGTAGTGACCCTTAGTCAGCGATGAATCCTCGCCTTTCCTACTTATGAGGGGGAGGCCATAGATGTTCAGTGATCGTTTCTGCAGGGGCTTCGCAAGCACACCCCTTACCGAATTCGGAATAATGCGTACTGCGGCTTTGAAGGCCCTTCCCAGAGGAGTGACTCCCCTCCTACCTAGTGAGGCGTTCGCACTCTTCTCAGACAGGAAATCGTATTCGAATTCTCCTAAACCGAAATGAGCATTGATTTCCCCTAGAACAACATCGGGCGCAACCCTCATCCTCTTGCTATCGATAATCAGAAAACGCCCTCTTTCGAATATCTCTAACCAGCGTGCCATCGAAGCTGACCATATTGAGTCGTCCTTCAGCCTCTGGTCTCCCCATGCGGTCTCGAAGTCGGACCAATCTGCTCCATGCCTACGGTCTGCCATGTTGTCCCTGACCATCTTCCAGTGACTGAAAGCCCTCTCAACCGGCTCCCTTAGGCAAACCACAAAGCGGGCTTCAGGATTGATTTGGAGCACCCTGTTTGGGGCCAGAGGGCAGGAGAATGCATGTACCGAACCATCGACTCTGAAACCATTGCCTGAGAAAGCCCGCCGATATTCATCTAGATCCGGGTCGGATGCGTCCCTTCCAAATGTCCCACGATGGCTGGCCAAGATATTCGGCTCCTTGGGTTCGGAGAAGTCAATGCCGGGGTTCTGCGTAAGGACCCCCGCCAGCCAAGTTGTCCCACACTTGGGCATCCCTAGCAGAAAACCATCCACCATGGGCCTTTCTTCCACGGTTGCAAACGTCCACAGGGCCTTATGACTCAATCGGACGCCCCTTTCATCAAGATAGTGAAATACATTCGGCTTTGCACCCCCATTGAGGCAGATGTATAGGCTGATTTGGTTTCAGCACGTTCACAAGGCTGCAGGCAGCGCGGTGATCAACCAAGCGATAGCCAACGGTGAGACCCTCTACCCAGTCCACGAGAACGGAAATCCGTGCTCCTCAACCCGGGAATTGCTCCCAATCTGGGATTACGAAGATAACGAGTTATTGGAATTCATCGATGACTGCCAGTCTAAGGGTGTTACTTTCGTTGCAACAGAGTGGGGCTCGCCAACATTCCGAATCCTGAATTCAGATTCCAGAGTAGTGCTGGTAACTTGTATCAGGGAACCATGGAGCAGACTGGTTTCCAACTACAACTATGACTACTACTTGGGATTCTCCAGCGCGCGCGCTCTTTCTGAATACATGATCGGGGAACATAGGATTAAGTTGGACAATTACCTAGTGAGGGTCTTCTCCGGAGATTCCGACCACGAGGGAAAAACCCTCGGACTAGAATCGGTAAATTCATCGATAACAAACCTGCAATTATTCGATTTGGTTCTAATTACTGAAAGAGAGGGCGATCTGGGAAACCATCTCTTCGAGGCGCTGGGTTGGGAGGCTAAAATAGTGGATAGCCACTCCACTTTCGGCAACCTCTGGACGCTCTCAACGTTGATACGCCAACTCAGACTGCTATCGGCTGTGAGATACCTTTTGAGGGTGAAACGCCAAGTCACAGAAGGAGACAGGAGAGATTTCGAAGAGAAATCGAGCCTAGAGTTGGAACTGTACAGTAGGGTGAACGACCTGCAAATTCGTGGTCGCATTCACCCTCTCAATTCCCAATAAATTACAACAGCAATCAGGGGGCAATGGCATCTTTTCCTTCTTTTCCAGAGATCACCGCAAGAATCTCTTGAGGTTTATGCCAAAGAACTCAATATGCGCGGAGATAGGGGTTTGGAAAGGCGACTTCTCGCATAGGATACTGGATATCGCGAAACCAAGGAAACTCCATCTCATCGACCCCTGGGACTTCCAACCAGATTTCCCACACCGCTGGTATGGGGGCACCAGAGCGAGAAGCCAAGAGGAAATGGATGCGGTGTTCGAAGGCGTCCGAGAGAGATTCAGCAGCCGCATTGAGGTGAAGTTTCACAGGGACTACTCCGACAAGGCCGCGTCGGAATTCCCAGATGAGTACTTCGACTGGGTCTATATCGACGGCAATCACGACTACGAGTTCGTCAAGCAGGATCTAGAGGCATTCTTGCCCAAGGTGAAGGACGGCGGCTTCATTACAGGAGACGACTACTTGCAGCCATCTCCCGACAATTCGAAGTTCCTCCCCGTGAAAGAGGCCGTATCGGAATTCGTGCGAGAATATCCCGTGGAGTCACTCAAGTTGTTCGGCACTCAATTCATCATTAGGAAGGCGGGCTGAGAAAACCCTGCAATTTGACATGCATCGCTCGCTCTATTCGATTGGGCTGAGGATGAAATGGAAGGCCTTTTTCGGCTCTCCCAGAGTAGCCTTCCTCAACCTCCAGAACGCAGCTAGGGACCAGGCCCTGGCCCACAAGGAAAAGGACTGGATTCTCGTCAGCGCCTCAACATCGCCTGGTTCGTGCACCCTCCTCATCTCACGCCTCAGTTTTCGCAGATCTCCATTCATCACGCTCTTCCGAGAGATCATGCCTGCAGCACACTCCACGAATTTCTTCGGGTTGCAATGGTACAGCAACTGTTCGGATCGAGGGTAGGCACCATAGACCCCCCCGTGAATTCCAATGGGCTCTGGATGATGCACTTTGCAGTTTGGCGCCCATACCATTCTTTGCCCAGAATCGATTACCCTCCAAGCCAGATCCGTGTCCTCCCTGTGGAGGTAGTACCTCTCATCGAAGCCTCCAACCTGCTCGAGTATGTCCCTCCTCACAACCATGTTTGCCGTCTTGAACCGATCCCACTTGAACCGATTCGGGGGGTTGAAGTCCACCTTCTCTCCAGCCAGGTTAGTGGTTGTCATGCCGCCCTCTATTCCACCCACACTCTCGGTTTCCATGATTGACTGTATGACCTCAATCCAATTCTCTTGAGCGATGCAGTCGTCATCGATGAAGGCGACAAACTTTCCCGAGCCACGCCTCCAACCTATGTTTCGGGTTTTTCCCGGACCTTGATCGGTTTCGGAATCGTCAACCACCTCTATCGAACGAGCGGGCAGGGTCTGCCGCCCCAGAGACTCCAAGCACGCAGCTAGGGCAACCGGCCTCCTGAAGGTGGGAATGACAACATCGACTTCAGAATCCACAGCGGCTCGAGGGCGAGCATCGTAATTAGTCTCGCGTACAGTTCAAGAATCGGCGATGACACCCACGCGTCGTGATAGACCTCGCGTCGATGGTTCTGATGGGTTTCCAAGACGACATAGTCTTGGTATTCGGTGACACCGTCGGTTGGCTGATTGGTCACCTAATCTTACTTGGTGCCCTCGCTATGGCAGTCGTGGCAATACGTGAGAGGGATCACATCCTCAATCAGTCCGGGTTCGACCGCAGCACCATTAGGGACGCCTCGTTGGTCGTCGGACTGACCTTGGTGCAGTACCAAGTATTCACTTCGACGTTCGGATTCGACCCCTTGGCTTCGTTAGCACTGGCGGTACTATCGAGCTTCACTATTCGCTGGCTCGTTAACGTCTTGGGATAGGCACTAACGCCTCCTCAGAACGATTACCAAAGCCACGATCAGAATGACTAGGATTACGGATCCACCAATCACGTAAGGCTCCTCGTCCTCGGAGATGCCGAGGTCCTCGAGAAGGGTGCCATTCTGACCAAACCCGATGTCAGTCACGCCCGACTCCTTGGCATTCACCGTCAAAGTCAGTGAATCCTCCTGCTGGCACGATTGTGCAGTAACTGTCCTCTCATCGACGATTACGAGGCACCCATTCCACGGATCAGCTAGGTTCACAGGGGTCGTTACTAGGAACTGGCAATTGCTCATGCCGTTACCGTTTGAGATTTGAACCTCGCAATCCTGCTCGCTCACGTCATTGAAGCCAGAGGGCCACATCTCCTCCTGGCTCGATCCATCGCTAACTATGTGCAACTCCACCTTGAGGCCCTGGTCTCTGTTGCTCTCACAGGAGTATGAGGCGCTGACTGAGACGTCCTCCCCGGCCTCAACCGTCAACGAGCTTTGGCCATAAGCAACTCCACAGTCGATGAACTCAGGTACGATGGCGTCTAGAGAGTAGGTTTCGTTCTCGGTGATGAATCCCACTGGTATTCCTCCCACAGCACTCGTGACCTGCGCAGAGACGGTCAACTCGTAAGTACCGACTTCGACGCTTTTGTCGACGAGCATGGTGACTTCGAAACTCACCGTGGCACCCGATTCCACAGTGATAGAATTCGGCCCGTCAGCATCTATAGAAGCAGTATCGTAGCCAATCGTGACGTCTTCGGAATACGCGGTCGGATTCTCCACCGTGCAGTGAACCTGAGCGCTATCCGTAGTGGAAGAGAACTCGAACTCAATCTGCGACTCGACGCAATCGAGGTTGATGGAGGGGAAGACCTGATCCTGGGCCGAAGCGACCGGGGCAGCCAGACTCGCCGCAAGCAGAACTGCGACCCAGAGAGCTCTCGATAGCCACCCCTCCATGTCTGATTCGCCACTCCGCTCTGCCATAGATATTCGCACCTCCGGCTCGGCAACCAAGCGAATTCGCTGCTCAAAGCATTCATGTCGCCCCCTCTCCGCGAATAGACCATGAGCGAGGGTGCAGACCGGCCCAAGGTCGTCATCGTCCCTGAGCACACCAAAGTCACAAGCGGCACCGAGGTTCAGGAGAAGCTAATCATCGCCGCCCGTGTATTCTCCGACCTGCTCAAGCCGACATTCGGCCCAAGGGGACTCGACAAGATGCTCTACAAGACCGACGGCGCAACCGCGGTCACGAACGACGGCGCTAAGATCGTCGCCGAGCTCCTCGTCAGGCACCCAGCGGCGAAGATGATGGTCTCGATGGCCAACTCTCAGGAGGAGGATTGCGGCGATGGCGTTACCACCACGATGCTAATCTGCGGCTCACTGCTGATTGAGGCTAACACCCTGCTGCGCAAAGGGCTCCACCCGCTTACCCTCGTTGACGGCTACGCCCTCGCCCTCGAGGCGGCTCGTGAGCAGATGAGTGCCGATGAACGAGAGTCAGACAAGCCCGGTCTAGTGGCCGTGGCCGAGACAGCCCTTCGCGGCAAGGTCGCCGAGTCCGCTCTGGACCTCTTCGCCCCGATGATCGTCGAGGCGCTCTCCATTGTCTCAAAAAATCGCGAGGGCGCGGGCGCTGAGCACGTCACAATGCACAAGACAGGCACCGGTGGACTGAGAGACTCTCGCTTGGTCAGCGGTATCATCGTCAACAGGCGGGTGATAATGGATGGACTTCCCAACGACTTGAGTGACGCCAAAGTCGCCTGCCTAGACGGGGACCTCAAGATGAGGGAGCTGACTAGGGACATCGAGATCAAGATCACCAATGCAGGCGAACTGGACTCTTTCGTCGAAGCCGAGCACGAGCGCAGGGATGCGATTGCCGCGAGCGTCATCGGCAGCGGAGCGAGCGCCGTGTTATGCTCCGGTGAGATCGACAGGGACATCCTACACCGTCTTGCAGATTCGGGCGTCCTCGCCGTCGGCGAGTTGGACTCAAGTGAGATACGCAACGCATCCGAGGCTCTGGGTGCGAGGTTGGTCGACTCGCCCTTGGATCTTGAGGCCTCGGATTTGGGTCACTGCGGCCGACTCTCGTGGGAGAGGCGAGAGGAATCAGACAGCGTAGAGGACGTGATTCGTATCGAGAACTGCCCAAGCCCCGCCATCGTTACCATAGAAGTGGGAGGGGCCGGCGAGACTGGAACTGAGGAGGTCATTCGCGGGCTGCACGACTCCTTACGAGCAACCTCGCTGGCATTCGATGAGGAACTGCTGCCCGGAGCAGGTTCCATCCACGCTAGGATGGCCCACGCGGTTAGAAGGGCATTGGAGTCTCAGGGAGGCCGGGAGAGGCTCGCCATGGAGGCGTTTGCCAGAGCACTTGAGACGATACCCGCAACCCTATCGGAAAACGGAGGCGACGATCCCCTAGACCGCGTGCTGGAGCTCCGAGCCGCTGCGAGGGAGGGAACCGCCCCGGTGGGAATTTCCCCAGAAGGCAAGACTTGGGAGGTCAATGGCGTCTTGCACCCTCGTTCGGTCATAGAGAACTCTCTCGTCTCCGCTACCGGGACCGCGATGAGCATGCTCCGAATCGATCAGGTCATCTCGGCACGAGGCGACTAGGGCTGTGGACGCGAACCATTCAAGACCGCCGCACTCACGCGAAATCATGGTCTCGCCGCGCGCCCTGCTGAGCGTCTGGGATAAGTCAGGAATCGAGGACCTCGGAGTGGCTCTCGCAGGCATGGGCTGGGAGTTGCTGTCCACAGGTGGAACTGCACGCGCACTCAGTGAATCGGGACTGGAAGTCAAAGAAGTGAGCGAAGACACCGGCCACCCGGAGGCCTTCGATGGCCGCGTCAAGACGCTTCACCCCGCCGTCCACGGCGGAATCCTCGCACGTCGTGATCACAAGGAAGACATGGACACCCTCTCAGATCTAGGATACGGAACAATCGACCTTGTGTGCGTCAATCTGTATCCCTTTGAAGCGGTCGCCGCGCGCGATCCCCCCGCGCCCATTGACGAACTCATCGAGATGATCGATATCGGCGGGCCGACCATGATTCGTTCAGCCGCCAAGAACCACCGCGACGTGCTGGTGCTCACCCATCCCGACCAGTATCCCGGAGTGCTGGACGCTCTCGCCACCGCTGACGGCAGCCCATCGGGAGTCGACGACGAGGCCCGAGAGGAGTTGGCGCTCGCCGCCTACCAGAGGACTACGGCCTACGATGCGGCGGTCTCCAACGAACTTGAGGGCAGGTTCGCAGACTCGGACGTGCCCTCTCGCATCCTCCTCGCATCCGGTTTGGGAACCAGACTGCGCTACGGCGAGAACCCCCACCAGCCCGCCGCGTTCTACCCCGAATCCTCAGTATCCGGACCATCGGGCCTCGCAGCAGCTGCCCAGCACTGCGGGAAGGAACTATCGTACAACAACTACCTCGACCTCGACGGTGCCCTGCGCCTCGGACGTTCCCTCTATGCCACCTACTCTGGCGAGTCCCATTGCTGCATCCTCGTCAAGCACACCAATCCCTGTGGCGCAGCTGTCGACGTCACTCAGATCGACGCGTGGCGAAACGCACTGGCAAGTGATTCCGAGAGTGCGTTCGGCTGCGTCATCGCCTTCACTAAACCGGTAGAAAAGGGGACTGCTGAGGCGATAGGGGGCCATTTCTTCGAGTGCATGATCGCGCCGGGCTACGAACCGGGGGCACTGGACATCCTCTCCGCCAAGAAGAACCGCAGGATTCTCACTCTAGACCCGTTCAAGCCGAGGGTAGATGAGGTCAGGCTGCGACAGATCGATGGAGGCTGGCTGTCCCAGATGCAGGGTCCACCAAAGATTGACTGGGACGAGGTGAGTTGTGTAACCGAGCGACAGGTCGGCACCCCTGAGGTCACTCTGGCCCGTTTTGGCTCAGCGGTTCTAGCAGAGGTCAAGTCTAACGCGATCATTCTGGTTGCGAGGACAGAGACAGGCTGCGCGACGGTAGGCGTTGGCCCGGGCCAGACCAGCAGGGTCGAGGCGGTGAGGATCGCTGCCCATAGGGCGAGCGGGCGAGCACAGGGATCCATGATGGTCTCGGATGCCTTCTTCCCGTTCAGGGATGGCATCGATGCGGCTCACGAGGCCGGTGTGGCCGTCGTGGTACAACCAGGCGGCTCGGTGCGTGACCAGGAATCGATAGACGCAGCCAACGAGCACGGCATGGCCATGCTCCTCACTGGAACCAGACTGTTCCTCCACTGAGTCAGCCCTGCCCCCATCTCGTCATTCACCACGAGCGGCGGCACCATCATACCCCAGACTCATATGGCGATGCATGACCCCTGACTCCCCGGGTCCGCCGAATGCTTACGACGATGTCGTCTCCGCTATCGGAAACACCCCACTAATCAGGCTCAACCGCCTCACTGAAGGGTTGCAGACCTCATCCGTCTGGGTCAAGTTGGAACGCTGCAATCCAGGCGGTTCCATCAAGGACAGGATTGGCTTGCAGATGGTCCTAGACGCCGAGTCCAAGGGGTTGCTGAAACCAGGGGGAGTGATCGTCGAAGCGACCTCTGGCAATACAGGAATGGGGTTGGCAATCGTGGCAGCACAGCGAGGGTACCGCTGCATCTTCACCATCCCCGACAAGATGAGCGACGAGAAGATCACATTGCTGCGGGCGATAGGCGCCGAGGTGCACGTTTGTCCCGCCGCGGTCGAGAAGGAGGACCCTCGCTCCTACTACGAGGTCGCGGCTCGCTTGGCCAGGGAGATTCCTGGTGCCTGGTATCCTGACCAGTATTCGCATCAGGCCAACCCGCTGGCCCACCTGCTCTCCACCGGTCCTGAGATTTGGGAGCAGACTGGGGGCAGATTGACCCACTTCGTGGCGACGATGGGAACGGGTGGCACGATTACGGGAACCGCACGTGCACTGAGGGATCTGGCCGAATCCAACGGTCGAAATCCACCGATGATCGTAGGTGTCGACGCAACCGGCTCCATTCTGAAACAATGGTTTGAGGAAGGCACCGTGGGTATGGCCCACGCCTACAAGGTAGAAGGCTTCGGGGAGGATTTTATCCCCGCGGCCACCGATTTCTCACTAATCGACGAGATACACCAGGTCGACGACGGCACGTGCTTCCGCTGGGCTAGAGCTTTGGCTAAGCGCGAGGGAATGTTCTGCGGGGGCTCGTGCGGCGGGGCGATCAAGGTGGCCCTCGATATCGCCGAGCGAGCCGATGCGGCCGGCGAGGCAGCGATGATTGTGGCCATCCTCCCGGATGCGGGCAATCCATACCTCTCCAAATTCTACGACGATGAGTGGCTGTTGGAGAACGGATGGGACCCGAAGGACTGGGAGTGAATCGCTTCAGGCACTCTTGAAGGCCTGTTCCAAATCGGCGATTATGTCATCCGGGTCCTCGACTCCGACAGACAGGCGCACCAGTCCGTCGGAGAAACCGCGAGCCAGCCTCTCTTCCTGAGGAACCTCTGCATGGGTCATGGTGGCCGGGTGGGTGATCATCGTCTCCACCGAACCCAGACTCTCAGCCAGCAGACACAACTCCACGGAATTCATCAACGCCTTTCCTGATTCCAAACCACCCTCCAGCTCGAAGGAAATCATTCCGCTGTACCCGCTCATCTGCTCGACTGCAATCTGATGGCCTGGATGGGAGACCAGGCCGGGATACGTCACCTTCGCCACCTTGGAGTGCCCCTCTAGATAAGCAGCCACCTTCTCAGCATTCTCCCAGTGACGCTGCATTCTCAGATGCAGCGTCTTGAGACCGAGAATTGTGAGCCAGCAGTCGAACGGGCCAGGAACGGCCCCCACGGTCTTCTGGATGAACTTCAGCCTCTCGTAGAGGTCATCGCGGTTGGTAATGACCGCGCCGCCGATTAGTTGGTTGTGCCCACTGAGATACTTCGTGGTGCTGTGCAGGACTATGTCAACGCCATACTCGAGGGGTTTGATGAATACCGGGGTGGCGAAGGTCGAATCAACCACATACAGTAGATCGTGCTCCTTGGCGATTTTGCCCACTGCATCCAGATCGGTGATTCTGAGCAACGGGTTGGTGGGCGTCTCTATCCAGATCATCTTCGTCTCGGGCCTGATGGCCGCTTCCACGTTCGTCGCGTCTTGGGAGTCCACATACGAGAAATGCATGTCATAATTCACCAACAGTCGATTGAAATGGCGCGAAGTGCCGCCATAGACATCATCCGAGCAAATGACGTGGTCGCCGGATCCGAGCAGTTTCAGACAACTGTCCACACTTGCCATCCCACTGGAGAAGGCCACTCCGTATCTACCCCCTTCAATGGCGGCAAGATGCTCCTCCAACACCTGGCGGGTCGGGTTGGATGATCTGGTGTAATCGAAGCCCTTGTCCCGACCCACTTCTTCCAAAACATAGGTTGCAGTCTGATATAGAGGGGGAATAATCGCCCCCGTGGTAGGGTCGGGCTCACTGCGTCCTCTCACTATTGTCGTGTCGAATTCCATGCCATCCCTCATCCAATGCGTCAAGCAATCTAGCAAAAGTGTTTCAGTGCAACGACCCCATCCAGTAGAGTTGGATCACTTGCGAGTCGGGACCTTGAAGCCGACGTACCACACTCCAATAATCCCGACTAGGATGATCGTTCCAGCGCCGAAACCAGGATCTGCCCCATTCCACGTCGTAGGATTGGTCAGCACCCCCTCCCCTCGCGTTGATACGTGCCAAACGAAGTAAGCCGAGAGGGACGTCATCAAGGCGATGAATCCGACGGTGACGTACTTGGCGTGCTGGGGAATGGTTTTGCCAGAGGCGTAGTACTCGAACATCGCGGCCCCGAAGTAGGGATTGGTCAGTGTCTTGCGAAACATCCTCTCGCTGGAGAGTGAGAACAGAAAGGCAGCCGGGACCGCCCAGGAGACGGTAGGCCACCCGGGAATCCAGATGCCGATAACCGCGAACGCGAGGAAGAGCGTTCCGATGCCGACGTACAGCCTGCCCTTGCCAGGAGTACTCGCCACGCAGTAGCGCTCGACAATCTCATCGACGGTCTGCAGCCTATCCACAGCGGACCCTCCAGTGGGTTGCCGACGCATCACGTGTATAAGGCCAGATGTACCACCTCGCGACCCTCTCTGCGAACATGTTCGTGCCGAACCCTCAAGCGCGCCCTGCCCCTCAACGTGCCATGCGCTTGGGTTACGTACTGCCACGAGCAGCCATTCCCGAGGACCCGATTCGCATCGCGGTCTTGATTTCTGGAGGTGGTTCTGGCCTTGAGGCCCTGCTGAACTACCAGCATGACCAGCCGCGCTGCCACCGAACCATCCTCGTGCTCGCTGACAGCCCGCACGCGGGCGGTTTGGAGCACGGTAGCAGACACGGCGTAAAATCCGTCAGCGTCCCATTGCCCATGGAGATCAACAAACCCGAACGACGTGTCGCACACGAGCATTTGGTACACGGCGAACTGGTCGCTTCGGATGTCGAACTCGTAGTGCTGAGTGGCTACATGCGCATCCTCACCCCCTGGTTCGTGTCACGCTGGAAGGGGCGTCTGGTCAACATCCACCCCTCTTTGTTGCCGGACTTCCCAGGTGCACATGCGCACAGGGATGCCCTAGCAGCTGGGGCCAGCGTCACTGGGTGCACGGTGCACCTAGTCGACGAGCGCGTCGATTCGGGACCGATTCTCGCGCAGAGTCAGGTGGAGGTGCTACCCGGTGACGACGAGGAGGCCCTGCAGGAGCGCGTCAAGAGGGCCGAGCACGTCCTCTACCCGAAGACTCTCGACCGGCTATGCTCAGGACAGGTCTTGCTCTAGGTCCTCTGGACGGTTGACGTTCCGTAGCACTTGCGGATCCTCCACAAGCACGGAGTGCTGTGTCTCTGAGAACTGGACGTGAAGCGGTCTCCGGTCACCACCACCAATCATTTTGAGGATTCGCTGCGGACGAATCAGTGCCAACAGGGGGTGCGGCCTCTCTCCGTCATGAGGCATGATTAATGCGTCCCGTTCACCGAGCCCTTCCTCCAGCGACCAGAACAGCTCGGCGGAGATCCAAGGCACGTCTACGGGAGCTAGTTGCATGGTTTCTAGATCCTCGCATTGCGGGTCCTCCAGAGCTTCGACCAAAGCGTCGATTGGACCCGCGTGGATACTTCCGTCCAAGACCCACTCGACTTGTAGCTCCTCATTGATCACAGTTCCGTACCTATCAACATCTTCGGGCCTTGCAACAGCGATTCTGATGGGCTCCCTGCCAGCCTCCGCTAGAACCCTCGCCACTCTCGCAATCATGGCTTCACCATCGACTTTGACGAGTGCTTTGTCTTCACCCATCCTTGAGGATCGCCCTCCGGCGAGTAACAGGGAACGCACCTTGTCACCTCAGGTCGTCCAATCGCCTAAGCGCGTACTGAATCTCCTCCATGAGATCGAGTGCCCTATGAATCAGAATTTGCCGGTCCTTGCGAGCCGAAGTCTCCGCGAGCCATCCCATCAGCTGTGAGATGTCCTGCGCATCTCGCTTGACCGTCCACTCGAGAACCTCCTCGGAAACCGGGTCATCGGATGGAAGCAGGCGTTCGGCCATGATTGCGAGAGTGGTCGGTGACGCATCAGTCCTGCGGCTCCCTAGTCACAACTTTGTCCTTTATCCTGCCTAGGAGCGAGTCGCCGTCGGGAACTCGGACCCCTGACAACAACATAATCACATCATCGCTAGCAGTTGTCCCTTTGATGGTCCCGGCGTAAACCGTGATGAGCGCCAAGTGGGCTTCGACGAGTCTACCCCCACACCAAGATGCAAGCACTCCTTCACTAGGCATCGGTTTTCCCGCTCTGAGGAGCTCCTCGATGCTGAGCAGCAGCGCCTCTGCTGGCTCTCTCGAGCCCACCGATGTGGCGAGGGTGCTCCAGGGATCGATTCCTAGAAGGGCGTGATCGATGTTTGCTAGTAGCAGCGCTGCCAGCGCCACGTCTTCTCTCCCATGCCTCCTCCAGAGCCCGCCAATCAACTTGAGCAGGACCTCCTGCTGCTCGCCAGCCTCGGTTATGAGCCACGAGGCAATGCGCCTCAGCAGTTCGTCCGGAGTTCCTAGGTGGAATGCGTACCCGGCCGAGGCCCCCAGTCTGTCAGTGCTGGACTTCATGATCATCGCGGGCACGCCGATGGGATATGCCTCGCGAACCACATTCGCCAGCCTCCTGTGGGAGCGATGCACACCGCCAGCCTGCCGTTCGAGGAATTCATCAAGAGGTCCTGTGCGACTCATCATCCCTGTTCTTTCCTAGAGAGGATATTGATGTTGTCGAATATATCCCCCATCCTGTCAACGGAGTCCTTCAGCCTCATACGAAACTCCTCGATGAACGTACGATGAACAATGTCCTCCAGTTGACGGTCTAGGCTCCGTGCTATCGCCCTGTGTTCGGACTCGTCAATGCCGAACATGCTCCTGAGGAACGCAATCTGGGCTAGAACGTCGTCAGACCTGTCTGTGTGAATCAACATTGCCTCGAGCACCTGCCCGTACACTAGCCTCATCTCCATATTGTCCAGAGCCTCGCCGCCCCGGGGTTCCTTGCCCTTCATTACGGCCTCGTAGATTGTCCCCGGCTCGTCGTCCTCTAGTTTCATGGCGTGAGCGAGCTTGACCAGCACCCTCTTCTCACCATTGGACAACTGACCGTCCCGGAGTGCAAGCTTTGTGGCGTTCCAGAAGACCTTCCTTCGATTGGACTCGACCCCGCCCACACCGTCCGATGAAAGCCGCATGACTTAACGACTGGGTCGACGGGGACCGTGCAAATCCAGTTATAATTGCTACAGGAGGCTTCATGAAGCCCCCTTGTCTCCGCCGGACTGCTTCTCAGCTCTACTCGGGGGCGCCCGGCGCCCATCCGAACCCCCCCGCCAGACTGGCGAAAACCGGGGGCAAGGCCCCGGTTTGGGGCCGAGCGGCAAGGAGAAAAGAAAACATGAATGAAGGAAAATACATCATACACGCAACTATTCGAGCAGAAGGCACCGTAGCCAGGAAAGACGTCGTCGGAGCCATCTTCGGCCAGACCGAGGGACTCCTTGGAGAGGGCCTACAACTCAGGGACCTGCAACGAAAGGCGCGCATCGGACACGTCGATGTCAGCCTGAATAACAACAAAGGAAGGTCGCAGGGCCGAATCGCCCTCCCCTCGTCTTTGGACCAGGTGAGCACCGCCGTCATCGGCGCCGCTTTGGAGACAATAGACAGGGTCGGCAACAGCAAGGCCACGATGCGGGTCACGCAGATCGAGAATATTCAATCGGCCAAGAGGGACCACATTATCGATCGCGCCAAGGAACTGCTCCTCGCTATCGTAAACTCGGGTACTGACGAGTCGAGGAACATCCTCGACGAGGTCAAGGCTGTGCTCACTCTGGACACCGAGGTCGAATTCGCTGAGATGACAGCGGGTCCCAACGTCCAAGAGTCCGACTCGGTAATCATTGTCGAGGGGCGCAACGACGTCAGGAACCTGCTGAAGTACGGATTCAAGACCGCAATTGCGACCATGGGCTCAGGAATCAAGCCCGAACTGGTCGAGCTAGCCGCTAGCAAGAAGGTGGTAACCGCGTTCATGGACGGTGACAGGGGCGGCAGGCTCCTCCTCTTGGAGATCGAGGGCAAGCTCGGTAAGTCTCTGACCCACGTCGCGCTTGCACCACGGAGCCGCGAGGTCGAGCACCTCGAAGGCAAGGTGATCACGAAGTGCCTGAGCCAGAAAGAGACCGCCTCCAGGGCTGTCGCTAGAATCAAAACCGAGGAAGCAAAGTCCGACGATGCCTCGGTAGGCAAGGGCAAGGCCTCCTTGGAAGCGCCAGACGAGGTGAAGAAATGGTCCCCGTTCCTCGATGGACTCAAGCGAAACCAAGCCGTCATCGTCCTCGATGATGGCTCGGGCTCGGATCCTATTAGCCCAAAGAACCTCGAAGCAGCACTCAACAGTTCCGATGGCGCCCAAGGCATCGTGTTCTCAGGCAAGGTCACGAATAGGATTTTCGAGTTGGCTGCTGGCGCTGGCATCGCGAATGTAGTCGGCAAAACCGTCGGACCAGAGTCTCTGAAACTTGGAGTTCAGGCATACTCCGCAAGCGACCTCAATTGAGTGACGTAGCCCCTTGTTTGCTGGCAGGGCATAGCCCTGCCAATAATCGACCCCTCCCGATGGGTGTTAGCAGAAGCCATCAAAAGTCCTTCATGCCCGCTGGGGCCGATGCAAGGCACAACGATGGCCATTCTCACAATGTACGGGGTCTTGGGCGTGGCCTTGTTCGCCCTCTGGCTAAAGCACAAGTCAGTACTGAGGCAGAGGGAGAGGATGAGAGACAAGCTGGGATCAGTGGAAGGAAACTTGAACGAGACCTCGCAGAGGTTGGACCTCCTCTCCAGAGGGGTTGATACGATTCTCTCCGGCACTCCCCAAGTCCATGGATTGCTTGGAGTCCACCGTTCTCTGGAATCTGCTGAGGGCCTCCTCTTCAATCAAGGCATCCCAATCAGCAACAGCGAGTCTTGCGCAATCGCCAGCCATGCTGCCAAGGCCGTGCTCAAACACCACCCAGGGAGGGGCCCCGATGACGATGCGCCCCCTATTCCCGGCCTCCACCCTCTCTCGGAAAGGCTAGCCGCCATGCTAAGCGAGGCCGAAATGAAGGCTGAGGACATCGAACTCACCGCTGGTGAGCACAGGAGGCTAGGCGAGTTGTTTCACGCAGTTGACAGGACCGATTGGGCCGCAGACTGTTTTCACAGAGCCAACGAACTCGATCCCGAGGACGAGTCTACCCTGCGGTCCCTCTCGGAAATCCTACGTCAGAAGGGAGATCTGGAAGCACTCGACAGGAGTCTCGAGAGGCTCCTTTCGATCACTCCTGATGATGTGGGGATTCTCAAGGAGCAGGCGCTCCTGCTGGAAGGCTCGGATCCATCGAGGGTGATTAGGAACCGCAAACGACTCGAGGCATTGGGAAACGATTCCCCATTTTCCGAAGAGGCATTGGAGCTCACCGACATCGCAAAGCGCGCCCGAGGCGCCCACCAAGGCGTCCAACCTGGACTTTTGCAATCAGAGAACGCCGCCGACCTCGTGGAACGCGCAGCCAAACAGCTTCTCCTGGGCGAAGTCAGCGTCGCCCTCGAATCCATCGAGTTAGCCTTGGAAATCGATGCTAAGAAAGGCCCAGCATGGCTCCTGAAGGCACGCCTCCTAGCAGCGGGTGAGGGCAATACCAAAGCCGCTCTGAGGAGCATACGCCGGGCAAGTGCGCTCGGCGAGTATACGGTGATGCTAGAGTCGGAGATTCTAGAGAACGACGGTAGAACCGACGCCGCTATCCAAGTCCTGGAGGAATACTTAGAGAAAACGCCATCTGACCCTGAGGTTCGAGGCAAGCTCAGTCTACTGTGGTTGAGGAACGGCTCTCAGGACTCCTCTCGCAGAGTCCTCGACGAGGCTCCCGAGGAGGCTTGGGACAGCGCACCTCTCCACATCATGAGGGGTAGACTGCATCTAGTCGATGCCGACGAACACAGGGACAACTCTGGAAAGCACGAGCAGATGCTCCTAGTTGACGCTCTTGTCGCCTTTGACAAAGCCATAGAGCACGATCGCGAATCGGGGCTCGCCTGGCTCGGCCGTGCTCGCGCCCTCAGATACCAAGGTACCTACAATGAGGCGGAGGTCGCGCTTGTGCGCGCACGCAGGCTTATCCCAGAACATCCTTCGATTCCTCTCGAAGAGGCTCAGCTCTCTCTCGATACCAATAATCTGGAACAGGCCAACGCCCTTGCTATCGAAGCTACAACGCATCTCAAGAGCAACCCTACTGTGCCTTTCATCCGCGGTATCATCGCTGCCCGACTAGGTCGCCTCGAAGAGGCAAGGAATTTCTTCTCGAGCACCTTGGAAATCGACCCAGACCACGTTCGCGCTAGGCTGAACCGCTGTTCGGCCGCACTACTCTGCGAGGATCTCTCTCAGGCACTCGATGACGCGGACCACTTGGTGAACGCCCGTCCTGAACACGAGCTGGCACGATTGAGACGTTCCGAGATTCTGATGAACCACGGTGACTGGTCCGAGGCGGAAACCGAACTCAGAAATCTCCTCAAGCGAAACTCGGAGCACAGCATGGCCCTTGTGCATCTAGGGACGTGCATGATTGCCACAGGCAAGTCCGAGCAGGCAGAACGCCCGCTGAACAAAGCGATTGGTATCGACCCTAACCTCTCAGAAGCTTGGTACCAGCGCGGCCTCCTGTACCTTGACTTCGGACGCGTCGATGAGGCAATGTCAGATTTCGAGGGGGCGGCGAGAACCGATCCCCACCATATCGATGCCAGACTGAGGATTGCTGCGATACTTCACGAGGGCGAGGATTTTGACAAGGCGGTCGCTGCGTGGAGGCAGGTCCTAGACATCGAGCCCCAGCACAGATTAGCTCGGCGACGGCTGGCAGAGTGCCGTGACCTCATGGCAGCAAGGCGCGCATCCCTCCCTCCAAAGGATTGAACAGCACTCACACCGCCCCAACTGCATGGCTATGCGACCAGACGTTGAACCAGGTGATTACGCACCAGACTTCGAGCTCCCGAACGCCAATTCCAAGGTCGGCGCCGGGAGCATGGCTCTATCGGATGTGATGGGCGAGAACGGTGCCGTCGTCGTCTTCACCTGCAACCACTGTCCCTATGTCGTCGGCTCCGAACCACGAATCGAGGCCATTGCAGAGCGGGCGCGACAGGGTGGGCTGGGGTTCGCCGGAATCAATGCTAACGATCCAGTGAATTACGAATCTGATTCTTGGGAACACATGACCAAGCGCGCTGGTAGGGGGATGACATATCCCTACCTACATGACGCCTCTCAAGACATAGCGGCCGCGTACGGTGCCGAAAGGACCCCCGAGTTCTACCTCATGGACTCGACCGGCCTTGTATCATATCGCGGTAGGATGGATGATTCTCCGAGAGACCCCTCCCATGCAACGACTTCGGAGCTCGCTGATGCAATTGACGAGATGCTGTCCGGAGTAGGGGTTACAGTCCCCAGGACAGATAGCATCGGATGCTCGGTCAAGTGGAAGATTTAGGTGCTCCCGCGGGCGCGGGAATGCCCGCCCTATCAAAGGCACAGGATTCCAATGCTGCTAACAGCGAGACAAGATTATACAGGGGTGACGCTGGTTTAACGTACGTCAATGATTGTTTCACATAAGAACCGGTTCATCTTCATCAAAACGAGGAAGACTGCTGGAACAAGCATCGAGATAGCCCTTGCTAAATTCTGCGGTCCCGACGACATCATCACCAGACTATCTGCCTCGGAAGAGCAGAATAAATTTGACCTTGGATACAGAGGTTCGCAAAACACGCGTATTCCATTGAATCAGTATAGGAAGTGGGACCTATGGTTCTGGTTGCGCGGTGGCGGCCCTGCGCACCATTTCAACCATACGTCCGCCTCTCTGATCAAAAGGAGAATGGACTCAGAGTCCTTCAGAGAGTACTGCAAATTCTGTGTGGTTCGTAACCCATGGGATAGGGCAGTGTCCATTTACTATTGGAGGAAATACAGGGCCAAGGAAGCACTACCTGAGAACGTCAATTTTACCGAGTTTCTTTCTAGTTCACCAACCGAGGTCCTCACTAATAGCGGACTCTATCTAGTTGATGGTGAACCGGCAATAGATCGGTTCATCAAGTTCGAGAATCTTGAGATGGAACTTGCTGAGATCCTCGAGGAAATGGGTTTGGAAATGGTGGAACTTCCGCATGCCAAAGGGAACACTCGTAAGACCAAAGAACATTACTCAATCATGTTCGACAACGACTCGATTGACCTCATTGCTCGTATTTGCAATTGGGAGATCGAGTATTTCGGGTATGAGTTTGAGGATTTGAGGTGACATCACACCGCAGATTAGTACTGCTCAAGGACTAGTTCGGTCTGCGTCGAACTGATGTCGCCTGGAGCCGCCAACCACATCTTGTCAAGCATGTCCCGAAGTGCCACTGTGTCATCAACATGTACGACAGCCACTAGGTCCGCATCACCACTGATCTCGAAAACGCATTCGACGCCAGACCAGCCGGCGAACTCCCCAGCGAGAGTTCCAATCTCAGTGCCCGGCCCCACCTTCAAGCGAATGAGCGCAGTAAGCCCGATCCCAGCTTCTCGCACAGTGTAGCCGCGGATGACGCCCTCCTCCTCCATACGGCGCATTCGAGTTCTGACGGTCCTTTCAGTGACACCGACCTTCTTGGCGATATCAACATAGGCCGCCCTCGCAGAGTCCCTCAGCACCGAAAGAATCGCCCTATCTAACGTGTCTACGCTCATCATGATTTCCGCCGAAAAACGGATAATTTATCTATGTTTCCTGCAATATTAAAGAATTACCTTGGCTGAACCTTTCCACTTTTCAACCAAGCCCTTTCTCCGCTTTCGCTGGTTGTATTCAAATGGGACGGCCTTAATTGACCGGGCATGAGTCAGGAGGAGGCGATGTCCCACCTCAGGATTCAAGAGTACTTGGATGACGTTTCCGGACTCGACATCCCCCACTCGTACTCGCAGTGGTACAACGTCGATGTCGCCTCCCTGCTGAACGGATCTAGAATCATGGGCCATGAGTTGGATCCAGACTCCGGATCCTCCCTAATTTTCCTCCAGCGAAGCGCGATGCTCTGCTGCCCAGAATCGGGCAGGATCCACCACTACCCCAAACACCTTCTCCATTGTTTCGTCGATGACAACCGTGCGAAGTGTCAGGAAGCGGATGGGGTTCTCCTGCGCGCAGAACTGTTCTCCATCTCACCCACCGGGGAGCAACTATGCTGGGAGTGCTGCTGCAGATCCGAGCTAGAGGTACCCGAAGCCCAGAGCAGGGTAGCTCGCTGGCTGAGTTGGCTGAACACATAGTGCCGCATTGCGCTACCTTGAGAAGCCTCGGACCGGTCGCTGCACCAATGAGCGGCGCTGTCAGCGACCTCTCCGCACGGATGATTCTGGACTCGCGTGGCAACCCGACCATCGAGGTCGATTGCTGTGTGGGTGGGTTACTGCGTGGTCGCGCAGTGGTTCCTTCCGGTGCCAGCGTTGGCACCCACGAGGCTTTGGAATTGAGAGATGGTGGCACTGTTTGGGCCGGCAAGGGAGTCGATGGCGCCGTATCCCACGTCAACGGTGAAATCCGCGACGCCCTAGTTGGCATGGACGTGGCCGATCAGAGAGCAATAGACACCGTACTGATTGAACTGGATGGCACTGCCAACAAAGCGCGCCTCGGCGCTAACGCGATTCTAGGGGCTTCTATGGCATGCATGAGGGCAGCAGCTGAAGGCTCCTTGTGGCATCACATCGCGGGTAGCGGCCCCAGCAGCATGCCGGTACCTCAAATGAATATCCTCAACGGAGGCGCCCATGCGACTTCGAACGTCGATGTCCAGGAGTTCATGGTCGTGCCTCACGGCTTCGACAACTTCCCAGAGGCTCTGCGCTCCGGCGTGGAGACCTACCACGCGCTGAAATCGGTTCTCAAGGAGGAGGGTCTGCTCGGTGGTGTTGGCGACGAGGGAGGCTTCGCACCCAATCTCTCGCGTAACGAGGATGGCCTTAGATACGTACTCGACGCCATAGAACGCGCTGGCTATGCCCCAGGGAATCAGATTTCCATAGCTCTAGACGTAGCGGCCCAAGAGTTCTGCCAAGGAGACGGATACCACATGGACGGGCAAGTCCTCTCCGGAACAGAGTTAGGGGATTTATACTCAGAGTGGCTTGACTCGTACCCCATAGTCTCGATCGAGGATCCATTCGGGGAGGACGACTGGGAGTCTTGGACAGAGTTCACTGTGCGTGAGGGCCGACGTGTGCAGATTGTGGGGGATGACCTGTATGCCACCAACCCCGGCCGCCTACTGAGGGGAATCGACTTGTGTGCGACCAATGCAATCCTCGTCAAACTCAACCAGATAGGCACTGTGACCGAGACAATCGAGGTCATCCGCATGGCGAGAGACGCAGGCTTTGGGACCGTCATCAGTCACCGCTCAGGCGAGACCTCTGACGATGTAATAGCGGATCTAGCAGTGGGAACCGATGCAGGCCAAATCAAGACAGGGGCACCGGCTAGGAGCGATAGGACAGCCAAGTACAACCAGCTGCTTCGCATTGCCGAGCAGATTGACGTCTACACCGACCTATTCTAGTGTGGAGAGCAGTAGCGGAAGCACGATAGTGGCATCCGACTCGATTACGAAGCGCGGTGTGTCGACATCTATCTTGCCCCAACTAATCTTCTCGTTCGGGGGCGCGCCAGAGTAGCCCCCGTAGGAAGGACGTGACTCGCTGATTTGAGCAAACCACGACCACAACGACACGTCTACTTTAGCGTCATTCCTAAGCATCGGAACAACTGAGATGGCAAAGTCACCGGCGATCCCCCCACCAACCTGGAGAATGCCCGTCGGAGAGTCATCCTCACGGTACCAGTCGGCCAGTGCTTGCATCGCTTGCAGCCCGCTTTTGACAATGTCAGGGCCTTTGAGCGAGCAGTCTAGAACACGGGCAGCCAGTAGGCTACCCAAGGTGGAGTCCTCCCAACCTGGAGTAAAGATGGGAAGGTTGGCGTCTGCGGCCGCCATCAGCCAAGAGAAATCGTGATTTGAGCCAAACTCCAGGTCACCGTGCAGCAACAAATCGTAGAGGTACTCATGGGGGAATCGCCTGTCCCCAACCGCTTCAGCCTCTTCCCAGAGTTCCATCAAAGGCTTCTCGATAGAACTGATTACCGCTTCTGGAATAGCCACATCGGTTACCCTGTTCATGCCTTTATCCCTAAGTGCGGCATCGTCATCAGCGCTCATTTCCCTCCACTCAGGCAAGGCTTCGTATGTAGAGCGAGCAACCAGGCTGAACAGGTCCTCCTCTAGATTGGCTCCCGTGCAGCAGATAGCGTGGACCCTGTGTTCCCGGATGGCCGGACCTAAGCTGCGTCCGATTTCGGCGGTCGACATGGCGCCGCCCAGAGCGATCATCAGGCGACCACCTTGATCGAGGAACCCATGCAATGACTCCGCGCAACGAGCGAGCTCCCCGGCGTTGAAGTGTTTGTAGTGCTCCTCGACGAATTCCCTTACACCCAATCTTTCACCCCTCCAAGAATCGCTCGACACGCTTACGATTTATCAGCCTGAGTCCCGGTATTCCAGTGCCCAAAGATGTGTGGATAGAATCAGCGATGGGTTCCGGGTTGTCCCCACCGCAGGTGAAAACGTCAATTGCAAGCAGTCCCCGTTCGGAGTAGCAGTGCGCGCTGACATGACTCTCGTCAATCAGTACGATTGCGGCGAAGCCGGGTGGGCTGATTCCTCCATCGAAAGACTCGACGTGAGAGTGAACCTCTCTAACCCCAGCTTCATGCACGCTCTTTCTCAAGACTTGAAGCACCCAAGCATCGTCATCTTCGACAGGAGGCGAGTAGCCGACGTAGTCCATGAGGACGTGTGCGCCCAGTGATTCGGTCCCACCCATACAGGGACTGTCCCATTGCACTGATTTCAAAGTCACTCTTTGATTAACCAGGCTCTAAGGCGCCGCAATCCCTCGTGTATCGACTCTTCGTCGGTAGCGTAAGAGATTCGGACGAAACCCTCTCCCCCTGTGATTAGTGATGCTGGAATCAACTGAACTCCGGCCTCGAGGGCTCCATCAGCGAACTCGACGGCACTCATCCCCGTTTCAGTGACATCGGCGAAGACGTAGAATGCGCCCTCAGGCTCGGGGACCCTCAACCCCGGGAGTGAAGAAAGCCCTTCACGCATTATCTCGCGACGCTTCAGGTAATCTCGATTGAATGCCTCCACAGCGTCCTCACACTCTAGTGCCACCCTAGCAGCCCCCATCATGAAGGTCGGGACATGTGAGGCAGAGTTCGCTTGGCTCTTGATAGCAGCCTTGACAACCTCGGGCGGACCAGTGAGGAAGCCAAGCCTCATTCCAGTCATTGCCCATGACTTGGACCAGCCATTGATGACGATGGTGCGTTCCTTGCCCCCGGGAAGGGTTGCCGGAGAGACATGAGGCCAGTCTACCCATATCATACGAGCATAAATTTCGTCCGAGACAATCCACAAGTCGTGTTCGATGGCTATGTCGAGAATCGATTGGATTTCATTTGGGGTGAACACCGCTCCGGTAGGGTTGCAGGGAGAGTTAATCAGAATCATCCTAGTCCTGTCTGTAACAGCGGCACGAATGGCATCGATGTCTGGATGGAAGTCATCGTTGTTTACGGGTACATGAACAGGAATAGCACCAATGAATTCGAGCATGGGTTCGTAAGACGCCCATGATGGGGCAAGGAGGATGGCCTCGTCACCCGGAATGGTTGTAATCAGGAAGGAGTAGAGGAGTGCCTGCTTCGCACCGGGTGTCACGACGATATCCTCGGCAGACGCCTCGATGTCGTGGTGCCTTCGGAGGTAATCTGCCACCGATTGGCAGAGTTCCATCGTTCCCGGCCCGCGCGTGTACTTCGTGCGACCCTCCTGCAGTCCCCTGACCGCGGCTTCGATAATCTCGGGCGGCGTGTTGAAGCCCGGCTCGCCGACAGTCCATCTCACAACATCAGAACCAGGAGGTTGGAGATATGGCGCAAACCCGACTCCCAGACCATCGTAGCGAGAGGATACGCGGGGCATGCTGCACACAGACCACAGATCCCCAATGAAGGTATGCAGGGGGGGTCGGAGAGTCTTCAAGAGAGTGTGGCGGGTCGGTTGGATGCCGCACGGGTGGCAGAGCAGCTATGCAATGGACTGCAGATCCATGGACCCGGGTGCAAATCCCGGCCCGTGCTCCAACCGACTCCTCCTGCGGGAACGCTAGAAGGGTAGCCCCCCCGGGTCAACGTTTCCTCCGGATAGTATGATTCCGATTTTGTCGATACCTTCGCGCTCCTTGAACTCTGCCTTTAGCACGGCAGCGAGACACGTAGCACCGCTGGGCTCTACCACCATCCCCAAGTGACCGTACAGTAGCTTCATGGCTTGGAGAACCTCGTCGTCGCTTACGGTAATGATTCCCTCGAGATGATCTCTCAGGATTGGCCAAGTCAACTCGCCCAAGCTAGTCAGAAGACCGTCGCAAATGGTGTCAGGGTTCGTCTGTGGAATGAGCTCGCCTGCAGCTAGCGAGCGCGCTGCATCATCGGCACCAGAAGGTTCAGCACCGAATATCATCGCATTGGGAGCAAGCTTCCTAGTGGCAATGGAAGTGCCAGAGAGCAGACCACCACCACCTATCGGTGCCATAACGGCATCCAGCCCCCCAACCTCTTGGAGCAACTCGAAAGCTGCAGTTCCCTGCCCAGCAATTACGTGTGGATTGTCGAACGGATGAATAAACGCCGCCCCGGTCCGTTCCAACACGGCTTCGGTCGTGGTGATTCTAGCTTCAAGAGTAGGTTCGCAGAAGGTGATTTCCGCATCGTGGCCGACCACTCCCTGCACCTTGATTTTTGGTGCGGTGTTAGGCATCACGATGTATGCCGGCACGCCTATTCGCTTTGCTGCTAAGGCGACGGCTTGTGCGTGGTTGCCACTGCTATGGGTGCAGATGCCCCTTTCAGCCTCCTTTCCTAGGAGCTCTACGGCATTGCTTGCTCCTCGGAACTTGAACGCACCCACATGCTGCTGGTTCTCGCATTTCATGAGCACCTCGCGACCTGCGAGCCCATCGATTTCGGATGAACTAGCAACTGGGGTCCTAATGACGACTTCCTCCAGCCTCAGTGCTGCACTCTCAATATCCACGAACCCCACAGCGTGACTCATAGCGCCCCTCCGGACCTCTCGGGAGGGTTGGAAGCCATCATGCCTGCGGCGTGTTGAAGCACCATCCCCCCTCCGTCAATTCGTGGGAGGGGAGAGCGAGCCCGAGTGGAGATATCATGCAGCGATTGCCGCGATACTGATTCTCGATGCCCTAGTCCTTGGCCTCTCGCCTAAGGGGCCATGGGACGACACCGGTTTCTCTAGGGGGGCCATCGGACTGCTGGGAATGTCGCTTGCATACGTCGCATGGTATCGGGCGACCTTCAAGCGCAAGGGATTGATTCCTTGGCTAGACCTGTGGGAGGACCCTGCAAGGTCAGCAAAAATTGAGATGATCGTTGCTGCCCTTGTGCTTGCTCTTGCATGGGCCGCCGGCAGTCCGTTACAGCCCCACCTCCCCGACCCAACCGGCCTACTACTGACTCTGGCCGGGCTGCTAATTGCTCTCCAGTCGGCATACGTCATGCTCAGCATAGGTCCTCTCAAGGAGGATTGACCCTACCTCAAACCTGGCTTCCAGAACTGGAGTGGCAAAGGACTCTCCCTCTGCATCGCACGGAAGGCCAGGTGATCTGCTCTCTCGTTCCAGCGATGACCCCTGTGCGCGGCAACGTGCTCCCCACGCAACTCCAGGTGCCGCGCCGTCTCATGCCATAGACTCTGAACCCTCTTGGCGAGTTCACGGTTCACCTTCGCCTTCCAGACCCCAGACGAGATATTGAGCGCGTAATTCGAATCACCGCGTATTGTTGCAGCGACCACTCCTTCCTGAGTAAGCAACCACCTTAATGCATGAGCAATGGCAGAGAGCTCGGCAGTGTTGTTCGATCCGACCTCAGCGCCGAGGTGACCCTCCGCTTCAGAATCGGTGACAACCTCCCCATGCATCTCGGCGAGCAGATCGCCCTTCCCATTGCCGGTGCCACTGTCTCCTTCTATGACGCAGAAGCCCCAACCCGCCTTTGTTGTCGCGGTGACGTTGCGATTCTCCGAACAGGATCCATCCACGTAGATGTGAAGCTTGTGAGACTCTTTCATGGTCACTCTCCGATCAATGCAGCGTATCCTGCTGCATCCAGGAGATTATCGAATTCAGAGGCAAGGGACACAGCCATCCTGCAAATCCAGCCCTCTCCATATGGGTCTTCGTTAATCCTCTCGGGAGCGTCCTCTAGGCTATCGTTCACAGCAACTACCTTCCCAGACACCGGAGCGTAGATTTCGCTAACTGACTTAACCGACTCCACGCTTGCGAACGGCTCCATTGCCGAGGCCTCGGCCCCAACTTCTGGGAGCTCTACCCACACCACTGCGGTTAGACCATCTTGAGCAAAGTCGGTGATTCCGATTACCACGTCACCTCCGTCCCTCCTGATCCACTCATGCTCCTTGGTGTATCTGAGATCCGTTGGTATCTCGCTCATGCATCCACTCCGCCTTGTGGCGAGAGCTGAACGTGGGTCAAGGTTTCGCTCCCTACTCTTCTTCACTGTGCTTCGACTCGAGGTGCTTCATCTCCATCTTAGCCCAACTCGAACCTAAGTTCGCGACACTCGCATCCTCCATCTCCTCTTCGAGGCGCAGGCGCATGGCCCCCTCTTTTTCTCTGCTGAACCACTTGTCAGTCGGCAGTGAGTCATGTGGCCAATCCTTCGCGACATTCAGCAGCAGCGCAAATGCAGCAGTGACAATAGCGAGTGCGGCCACGATTACTGCCAATGGACCCTCTGTAATCGATTCACCTTCGATTCCAGAGGGAAATAGCCGACTGTCTAGCATCGCCAGTGCGGTAATCAGGAATAGAGAGAGGGAGATGCCAATCAACAATCTCCTGAGCCGTTCGCCTGGGGATTCCACGGTCCCCTGCAGGGTATCTCTCGCATCAAGTTGACCGAGCAGGGCGTCATCCCAACTCTTGAATCAGTTTGTAGATTTTGTACGGAAGTAGGGATCTGTTCACGGGGGTAACTTCGAGAATTCGCGCATCGTCTCTCCTTCTGATGTCCTGCAGTAAGGGGTGACGACTCTTCTTGTGCAGCGTCAGCAAGGTCGGAAGGTCGTTGTTCAGTGCTACCCTAACAGCGTTCACGAAGCCCTCGCTCTCCACAGTGAACTTACCCACCTCGTCAATTACCATGATTTCGCAATTACCGATGCTGTCGAGAATAGCCGGAACGCCGACCCTGTCGATTTCACTAGGGTCGATTCCGAAGCCGAGAACCCTGTTTCTGGAGTCGATCCCTCGGTGGGCCATCACGCCTTTCTCACCTGTTAGGATGTTGACGCAAGCGTACCCGACTCTCTCTCCGTTCTCTATGACGGCCTCGCACCTCATTCCTCCGATGATGTGCTCAGGGGGCACCGGACCACGCGATCGACGTACTCCGCCTCCTTCTTCGGATATCATATCGATGACTTTCTGCAGAACCGCCGACTTACCAGATCTAGGCAGACCTGTGATACCAATTTTCGGATTGATACCCATTATGCTCTCCTCTGAATCCTCGCTCCCGCAACAGGAACGTCTAGCGTATGTGAAGCACCGATATTAATTCATTTGGATTAGAAGGGCGTACATTTCCGGAAGGAGGAAAAGGAAATCCGAAGTGAGTAAATCAGATTTCATCATTATTCCCTAATAGAGAAATTGGCGCAGCGCTCTCAAGCGGCGGGAAGGGCAGCGTCTCAATTTCGTAGTTGTTGACGTTGTTGTTAGCCGCCCATGCCTTGGACCAGAGATCCAACTCCTCAGAGTTGAGATGCGATGCGAGCACGGCCAAACCTTCCTCAAGGTTCCCAAACTCAGCAACCAGCCTTTCGACGACTTGGCTTGGCAGGTCAAGGAAACTCACAGAGTTCCCGAGTACGCATCCGGATGGTATGACTGCCCATAGAAGCCGTCTTTTCAATTGGGGGTTGATTATCGCCTGGCAGGCGATTCTCGGAGGCCCTCGCATGTTGGTGGGCCCATTCCACATCGCCTCCTTCCACTGGACACCCTCTGGAACACTCGGGTCGAAAGCGGGATGCCGAAGCCTCACCAAGTCACCATCCAGTTCAATGTGCGTACCGCGGATGAAAGGAGACCCGCCTGAATCGACGTCCCAGTAAGATATGCAGTCTGACCAATTTCCACGATCAACCTCCCCCACCCTCACACGTATGGCCTTACCACTGGGGTTTAGCCAAGTACCCTCTTCGACAAGGCGGGGTTTGTCTGCTAAGGTACCGATAGCTTTCAGCGTCTCGCTCCGTTCGTGTTCGGACCTGGGCATTTTTGGCACCGCCCACGAGGTATCGGTCCAGATTGACCACGGACCACGCTCCAGCTCGAGGAAGGGGGACTTTTTATCGAGACCCTTGCGAGCGGAGATGTCTCTTGATCGAAGCGGACCAAAACTCGTGAGGACCTCCGTAGTGCCAGCGACGGTGATACCAAGCACGGAAACGCCTTGGGCCCCACCAAATGGGAGTTGACGGTCTTCGGGGAATGACCAAACGCTATCCCACTCGTTCTGCGAGACTATCAGCTTCCTAAGTGGAGCGCTACTCTTCTCACGAAGGACAGACTCAGGGACGACCATCCTGACCCGGCCGCCCTCTTGGCTAAGTTGAAGGGAGCGCTCAATGTATAGTCTGTACAGGTTGACATTACCCTTGATTGCCGAGAACCGAGCGCTTCCGTCAGGACCCTTGATTTGGCGTAGTTCTTTGGATAGTTGTTTGCGCAACTGACTACCTTCGGGGTGACCTCGAAACCTGTCTTTGATTCTAAGCCAGGGAGGTCTTGAAACTAACAGTCTGGGTTTTTCGTTCCACGGCCACTCTCCTCGCAGGGGGTCACAACATCGAACATTGCTCTCGATAATGAGATTAGCCTCTGACCTACCTATGAGTGACTCGTCCCCCTCTCCTTCGAGATCCACAAGTCTCAGGCGTGCTAGAACAATCAGGAGCCTCTTCCGAGCGCTCTCCACTGCGATATCTGAAGTATCCACCAGTTGGAATCCTTCCAGGAGCCTGAGCGTGTCTTCTTTTCGCTGCTGGACATCCATGCCACCGCATCTGTCCGCATGCATCCTGAGGATACGATCAGCGAATAGACCCGCCCCTACAGAGGGGTCAGCAAAGGGAAGGGGGATTCCGGATAGGGTGCGCGACTCATCCGATTCGTGACTGTCGTCACCTTCAGATGATTGCCCTCTGATGTTCTCATTGAACTGTTCAGCGAAGACTCTGAAACTCGGCGGCAGTGCAGTGAGTGAGAGTATAGCTGGCGGCTCCTTCTTTCGGTTTCTGCCATGGTGCAACTCGTCGCATAGTATGGCATCTACGAACTTCGCTGGTGTGGCATAGACACCACGAGGCGAACGCCCATCGCTCTCCGCCTCGTGCCTTGCCAGGAGATGGTCAAGGACGGAACCAGGATCGCTCAGCAACCCCGCTGGTAACGTGGGCCAACCCCTAGGAAGCGTTGCGGCAATTGGTTGGCCCTGCTTAGTGGCCAGTAGCCACGAATCTAGCCATATCTCGATTTGTTGAATCCTGCCAGAGCACTCGTGATCGAGCCTTGCATACCATCCGGAAGTCTCACTCGTCATGATACGCATACCGCCCAAAGCCGCATCTTCTTTCAAGGGTTGTATGGGAGTAGTGGCTGCGGGTCAGCCCCCAATCCCGAAGATATCTTGGCCCAACTCGATGACCATTCTCCGCTGCAGCAGCCAGGCCAAAGCCTCATCGATCTCGTCCACCCTGATACCCAACGGTTCCAGAGCATCACTGATCTCATCAAAATGAATTTCGGCATCGGCCGCACCGGCTTCTTCAATTATACTCATGATGTGCTCTGAGACGATAGTGAGTAGCGGGTCATCTTCGGTCCCTAGTGCACCCAAATCAACGAGGGGGACGACCTCTTCAGGCTGCTGGCTCTCCCCACTCTTGACTTGAGTTGCCGGCTCGTAGACATCGAACAGGTTCCTTTGATGGGGGTCTGTCCATGAAGTCCCCTGCGCAATCTCTCGCTTCCTCTTCAGCTTCCTCACTAACGCCTCTATTCTGTGAAGTCGTTGTTCAAGTCTGAGACGCTCCCTACCGAGGTGGACCTCGACCAATTCAAGCTCTTCCGTCGCCCTCTCGTCCAGCCACTTGGACAGATCCCATTGAGGTTCGAGTCGCAGCATCGTCTCCCACAGTCGTGCAATGGAATCTGGAAGAGTCCTGACGTCAATTCTTGGCCCCTTCTTTCCGTCCTCAGGAACACGGTCCATGTGCTGGGCCGTGCCACTTGACCGTCTATGAATTATCCCACGGCCAATGCCTGATGATTCGTGGGTTGAATTGATGAATGAAAAGCAGGTGCCCCTACTGATGACGTCCTACCGCTTGACCATCCTGCCCGGTGACGGTACGGGCCGAGAGGTAATTTCCGAGGCCAAACGCGTCATAGACACATTCGAGCAGTTCGGCCCACTCTCGTTCGACATAACCGAGATACCCTGCGGCGGCCAACACTATCTGGATACAGGGGAGGAGTGGCCCGACGGCTCGTTCGAGCACTGTCGAGACAATTCTGACGCCATTATAGTCGGTGCCGTGGGCTGGCCAGGCGCCAAACTGCCCAATGGCGATATAGCGGGGGGACAAGTCCTCCTCGGCTTGAGATCCGCCCTCGACCTATACGCCAACGTGAGACCAGTCAAGTTGTTCCGCGGGGTCCATCACAAGGTGCACGGAATGCACAAAGACGTTTGGGACCCCGATCTGGTTGACATGGTTCTAGTCAGGGAGAACACCGAAGGACTCTATCACGCCCTGCTCCGCCGATCCGCCCGAGCCGCTCAGGGTGGCGAGAAGGACGACCCTATCGTCATCGATCATTTCCCCGGGCTGAATGGGCACGTCGCATGGGACGCTAGGCCTATTTCTCGTAAGGGCAGCGAGCGAGTCATCAGGTTCGCCTTCAATCTCGCAAATCGCCGCGAATCCCGCATGGGGATTCCCCAGAAGGTGACGTGCGTTGACAAGAGCAACGTCACACGGGGATGTCGCCTTTTCAGGGAAGTCTTCAGGGAGGTCGCGGGAGAGCACGGAGGTATCGAATCCAACGAGGCCTACATCGACGCGTTCACGATGTGGCTGGTCCGAAATCCGGAGGAATTGGACGTCGTCGTGCTCCCTAACATGTTCGGTGACATCGCCACTGATCTTGCTTCAGTCTTGCAAGGTGGTATGGGTATGGCAGCCAGTGCCAATATCGGTGATCAACACATGCTGTTCGAGCCGGTACACGGTTCTTCACCAAAGTATGCCGGCCAGAACAAGGTCAACCCCATTGCTGCAATCTCCTCCGTTCAGTTGATGTTCGACACCCTCGGAACGCGTCACGATGATTCTGACGCGACAATTTGTTCTGACGTGTTAGAACGAGCAATCTCAGAACACCTCGCATCAGGTGGTCCCGTGACGTATGACCTCGGGGGAATAGCATCGACTTCTGAAGTCGGTGAGGCCATAGCCTTACGTTGTGCAGAATTGCTCAAGAAAAAGAATGCCTAGATGCGCTCAAGAGCTCCTGCCATGGTATCTAGAGCGTCACGAAGCACTCGTTGGTTGTCCCACTGCGAAGGCCCTCTCTGGCAAGCGATGACCTCTCCCACCAGAGCCTCAGACGCCCTAGCTACCTCATCTACAACCGTCACAGATGCCATCATTGAGGTCCTAGAGAGTGGGTTCAGGTCGATTACCAGGACCTCTTTGCCAAGGGCGATCAGGGCCTCGCAACGATCACCGTCCTCAAGCGGAACGAGAACAGTGTCCGCGCTCTCAAGGCCCTCTGCGCTGCAAATTGAGCGGGGCCCCTCCAATCCTTCTATCCGACCATCCGCTTCAGCGCCCATCAGCCGCACTGAACCAACCGCGTTTAACCAGTTTCCCGAGAACCCTTTGGGAGCCCCTTGGCCCTTTAGGGCCTCTTGCTGCTCTGAGAGGAGTGATAGCAGCCCCGCGATTCTCCCCGGGCTACGATAGTACAGATTTACTTCAATGGGACACCCGATAGCGGCGGCCACGCGGATCAGACTCTCACCTGCGAGCACCACAGTGTTACCATTGACTGAGATTACGGGACGCGCGGCCGCACGAAGCCGAGCCGCCACCTCGCGTATGGCGAGGAGAGCGGACTCAGACGTTTGCTCACCTAGCAGGTAGTCGTAGGCCTCACCACGGCCTTGGGCTATCATTGCAGACTCGGCTAGCAGACCTTTTGCTGCGGCATCAACGAGCTTCTGCCTAGCCAATAGAGAATCCCTCCGAGGGTGGCTCTCTGGTATTTCTGCCATTCAAGATCACCCCTCAAAGAGCATTGAGAGATCGAGGGGGGAGACTCCCCTATTGAGGGCGCTCGAAGAGACGACGTCGACGCCGCTTTCCTTCCATTCCGACAACGAGTCCAAATCCACTCCACCAGAGCCCTCAAGCACACACCAATGCCGTAGACTGCTTTCGGAAAGCGCCTCGTTAACCTGACGAGCCTCAACGGGTCCCATGTTGTCTAGCAGTATGACGACCCTGGCAGCTCCGCCCCTCCTTTCCTGTACATGGTCCCAAGCCGAGGCTACCACCAACGCTTGATCGACTTCTCGGACTTCGAACACGGTAAAATCTGAGTGCTCGTCCATGTCCATTGACATCACGACCCTCCTCAACGCTTCTGAATCGCCTTCCCCATCCAATCTCATTGCAGCGATGTCGTTCTCCTTGATCATTAGCGCATCGCCTCTGCTCAATCTGTGTGTGAGGCCACCTCCGACGTGGACGGCCCATTTGTGAAGAAGCCCCAAATCAGCCTTTCTGGTGGCTGCAACGTCGATTTCTCCTGCGGCCTCCGACCAAAGAGCCACATTTGTGGCTATTCCTGAAAGACCGCCTAGAATGTTCAGCAGAATTCGCTCGGCTTGGAGGGCTTGGACATAGCTTCCCCTAAGTTCGAGGATTAAGTCGCCTTCGGATATTTTGCCCCCCTCGCTGACATTCCACTCGATCTCGCATCCGTGGAAGTGACGTTCCATTAGACGTTCGACAACTGGCTTGCCGCAGATTCTACCGGTCTGTCGAGATACAACCCTCGCCCCGACCTTTCCCTCTGGACCGTCCCCACCCCCATGCTCATCTGCGACCATCGCATCCACCCAGCCGTCGATGGAATTGAGGAAGAGGTCAGTGGGCCCCCCTGTCTCCAAGTCACCCGACCAGAGCAGGGAGGATCGGTCATGTGGGATGGTTTTCACGTGATTACGTGACGACGCCATGTATTGAATGGTGCGAAGCACCGTTAGGCAATCGGCACCGTCACTCGACTGCGTCTAGACCCGACTCCGCCGCGGCAAGGCAGGCGAGGATGTCATCCACAGTCGCCCGCGTCCTTCTCAAGTTCCCAGACGGCACGGTGATTCGTAGTTCGAAACCCTCTTCGCCTTTTGACAACGATGCCTCGAAATCGTCCGGGTCGTCGGGGGTGACGGCTGCCAACAGAGCCTCGGCCCGCTCTCTCGAACCCGTCCAGACGATTTCAGCTTCGGCGTTTCCCATGCTGCGACAACCTAATGACTACCGAGAAATTTCATCATTCCCAACGCTCAACCAGAATAGTCGGGCATCTCAAACTCCCCAGAACCTGTTTCCAGAACCCAGGTCATCGTCTTCGGAGAATGATTGAACGACGGTCCTAAGAAAATAGTAGAGCACGACGGAGAATATTGGGAGCCCCCAATCATCCGAGACCTGCGAGACCACGAGGACGTAGTCACCTTGAGTGATGACTTGGAGAGCAACCTTGAGTATCGCGTCCGCGAAGGTGTAGACCACGCCGCTCAGACCGACGAGCAGCACGCTCCGACCAGTGAAGGTGCCCTCCTTCCAGCGTAAGACACCTAGGGAGAGTGCGAACGAGAACAGCGAGATCAGAATCCATGGGAGAACATCATCGAGAGTTTTGGTGATCAGCCATAGGAGTCCCTCATTGGGGACGGGACCAGTCATTTTCTGGTATGAAAGGAGCACCGCGAGGAGTAGTGAAACAATCGAGAGCCCCCAGAGCAAAGAAGAGAAGAGTCCCCCCGTCGCGCTCTCCCTCATGTCCATCATCAGGCGTTCCATCTGCTGCTCCCACCCAAGCCCCTTTCCGAGGAGCCAGATTCCAATAATGAGTGGTAGCGCCCCGATGAGCATGATGCCATTTGGCAAGATAAGCCCAAGGCCTAGAATCATCAGGAACACGGCCAACGGAACCAGTAGTCGAGCCCGGAACCTAGGGTCCTCCACGGCCTTGATGATGTAGTAGTAGGTCCCTTCTATGCCCTTGGACTGCCTGACGATTATCTTCTCTACAGTATCGACCCTTATCCTCGAAGTAATGATTGGCAGAGACGCCTCGTCGTCTGCCCCATCCGTAACCAGAAGTGCACTGTCGGGCTGGAAATCTTGAATGACCTCGTCCAGCTGGCTGGCGATTGCCCGGTCGCTCCTCGGTCCGACCCTCACGTCGCCGGTGAGGATTGCGATCTCGACCTCGTCATTGGCCTCTGCGCCTTCCGCTAGGCGGTCGTGGTGGTGCAGCGCGCCCAGTATTGCGTTGGTGTCGGATTCCTCGGGATCAGCAATGCCCAGCCTCAAGGCGGCAGTCAGCGTGGATTTGCGTCCTACCACTGGCCCCCTGATTCCAGACTTGACACCGAGGTCGTTGTCCCTATCGACTGTCAGGACGAGCGTGCGAACCATGGTCCCCTCCGTTTGCTATTACTAGGGTCCTTCCACTTATGAGGAATTGGCCGAACTGCTCCCCTCCCCCTCGTCTACTGTAGCCTCGGGCGTGGTCGTGTCTTGATATCGCCGCCTCTGCTTGACCCTGATGTACTTCAGGGGATGCGTCATCCACTCTTGATCGCATAGTGGATCGTCCCCCACTTGAACGGGGCATCTGGCATTAGTCTTCAGCGCCGGGCATCCATGGGGGGTGTACTCGCGTTCGTAAATCTGGTTAACCTGGTAGGAAGTGGTATCGGCATCAAAGTCGGGTGCATTGGCAAAGAAGTTGCAAGCCTGTTCCCGCGGGAGTCCGAGGGCACGTGAGAATGCTGCTAGGAATACCCGGCCTACATGGTTGACATTGACCCCTTGGTTCAACTCGGAGACTGCCGATTCGAAGCATGGCGGCCAATCATCGCGAATTGCAGCGGTCATCGGCATCTCAGCCTCGACACGTTCTGATAGAAGTCCCGTGATGCGCTCAACGGGTTCGGCGAACCTTGCCGCGGTCTCGTCATCCATCCTTTCCATTCTATCTAGGCAGCCCTGGTGAAGATGCTCTCGAATTCTTTCCTTGATCAGCCTTGCAGTTCTCTCTCTGCTCGACTCCCCAGCCCCTGCATTCAAGCATACCCACCCACCAATCACCGGCCTGTTTACCAGCCTCCAGTAGTTGCCCGAGATGCGCGGGCACAATTCGACGAAATCAGCTAGTGGGACCCAGTACTCCACGTCCCTCGCCACATTTCCATCAGCTCTGATGCCGGAGAGGTACGAACCGGAGATCAAGGGGAAACTACCACTATCGATTCCCAGAAGGCGATCGGCTCTGCCAGCCTCTCCCTCGATCCACCTTGCGAGCAGCCTTTCATCGAACGAGGCACAAACAACTAGCATCGCGTGTAGAAATGAGAGAGCCTCCGTCATCCTCCCAATCTCGGTCGATAAATCGATGGTCGAGGACTCATCGACGCCGTCCTCTTGAAGCACCGAATCCACTAATCTGATTCGACCCCTAACCCTCACATCCTCGAGCCACGGGGCCTCTATTAGCTCCTCAATCGAAATTCCGTTTTCCTCCAGCACCCTCTTGATGAACTCGCTGCCCTGAGGAAGAAACGGGTAACGGGCGAGCAGCCCGTCGTCGTCGATATGCGGAAGGACGAGAGGCATGGGCATGGGTGACAATAGTCCGCGAGGGTTCTTCAATACTCACCGAGCCCTTCCACTGGAGCATGTCAAGCCGCAAAGGACCAACAGACCTATCGCCCATTGACCCAGTATTGATTGAGTTGCAGGACGAAGTCCGAGAGTTCTTCGATTGGGACCTTGGGGGCGACGTGGATAGCGCCGAGCTCCTGCTCGCGAGAGTCGAGGAGTCGGAAATTGATATGTGGGCTAGGCACAACCGCCTTGTAGCCATAGCCCGACTCTTCCGAAGGCTGGTTATCAGAGATTCTGAGATAGCAGTTCTCGGATCCGCAATAGAGCCCGATGAATTGATCCCGACTCTTGAACGCCCGACCCTATTCGTAGCCGCCGACGGCGCTTCCGGGGTATTCTCCGAGTTACCCGGTTCGCTGTCAGAGAAGGCGTGGTCACGCCTCGTCTGCGTCGTGAGTGATGCCGATGGGGGGGATGGGACAGAACAGGCGGTCAAGCGATCCGTCCCTTTCGTTCTCCACGCCCATGGCGACAACAAGCAAGACTGGGGTGCATTGTTGGACATCGCCGAGACCATGGCTAACCCACCCAGCCTCGTGCTAACGCATCAGGCACCCAAGGCCATTGATGGGATGCACAATCCGGGAGGCTTCACCGATGGGGACAGAGCAGTCTGTTTCCTCAGGGCGCTCGGCGTCAGAACGGACCGAATCTCAGTGCTAGGGACGAGGACCGATCTTGTTGGTCGTTGGTCGGGAGCTACCCAAGAGCAAACAAAACTCCAGAAACTGAGCTGGATGGCTAGGTTCTTGGACATCCAAGGAGTAGAGTGGTGATCAACTCACTTCGAAGGTTCCAGCTTCAACCTGAGAACCATCGCTGCTAATGGTACCCGGAATCTCCTCCACGTCTCCACGGTTGTTGATCGAGACCGTGAACTCCGTATCCCCCTCCTCGCCCTCTGCTTCGAAGTGCTGGACCATGACCGAATAGATTCCTGCAGGGGGGCCCTCGGTCCATGACACCACCTGATTGCCCTTGTTCGGATCGTAGCCGTCGATGTCGAAGGACCCTCCCGTCGGCCCATCTGGGCTGAAGAACGAGATGACATCTCCATCCGGAGAAACCACAGACAGCCCCAGATCACTGGATGAATCCCAGTTTAGGGTGACAGAAACCCCCTCTCTCACGGTACCGACCCTACGCCGCAGGGCATCGACTTCCTTGGCCTCGGCAAACTCCTCGGTTTCCCCTACGGCAGCCTCCTGCGGAGCCCCCTCCTCGTCCCCTTCCCCAAGATCAGCGATGGCGAACTTTGCTACGAACTGCAGGTCGTTGCTCTTCTCTATCGTTCCCTCGTAGAATCGCTTGCTTTCTCCGATCGAGACGCTTACGGTGTAGTCGGTTGCATTTTTCATATGCAGCCTAGAGAGCAGTGGAGCCCATGCGAACAGGCCACGCTTGTGTATCTTGTAGTGGCGAATACCTATCCGGTAAACCCCCGCGGGCGGGGTCCGAGTCCAGACTATGTTCTCGATGGGCGTCTTGGAAGTCGGCTTGAAGTTCATGTCAATGTCCAATTCTCCCTCGCAAGTCGACTTCCTGTTGTCGTGGTAGATATGCTCCCCAGAGGGGGTGATGAGGTGGAGGTCCAGGTCGTTCCAGTTGTTCCACATTAGGCTGATTTGCACCGCACCTCTCTTCGCCCCCTCCCTCTCGAGCCGCTTCTCGAGAACCGAAACATCTCGGCTACTGACTTCAGCCTCCTGCACCCCTTCACCTATGGACGACCCTTCGCCGAGGGCCTCCGTAGTGGTTGGAACCAGAGACCGGTCCCTCCTCGAGCCGCTCCTGCGTCGCCTGGCCCTAGCTCCTTCGGAGATGTGTTCCGGTAGATTGGTTCGGGTGGATGGCAGGATGGTTCGTCGCTTCCCGGAACGGGCAATCCTGTAGATGCCATGCAGGGTAGCAGCGAGGACGATGACGATGATGACGATGGACAAGAGGTCAATGGCCACGCGACCGAACGTGCGCGCTGTCTTTTGATAACATCGGTCGAACAGACCCGGCTCTCAGGCCAAAACGGATGCTACCGCCGGTTGTTTCATAATCATAGCAAGTCTCCTCTGCGAGGAGGGGAGCGGTAGCAATGGGAATATTCGGAATCTCAGTCAGCAGACAACCCCTATCATATCGGAGGTAGCAGGGTGAGGAGAGCAGCGGTCCTCGTCGTCATGCTGTTCGTTCTGCCGTTGCTCACACAGACTTCCAGCCACTCGGTGGACCCACGTGCTCAGTCGACATTGGGAAGGTCCACCGATGCAGATGTCGCAGTGACCGACCTGAACGTCACGACACCGTCGGTCATGATTTCTGGGGTACCCACTCTCGCACCGCAGACCCACATCATACGGGTAAGCATACTGAACCTTGGCGGCTCTTCCGCAGACGGAAACCTTACCCTCGAGGCCAATACTGGCTCGGGCTTTGCAGAGGTGGATGAAAGGGTAATCAGCATCAACCCCGGACAGCAAGAGGTTCACCTGCTCTATTGGGACGCTACCGCAGGCTCCGGATACGGATTGAGGGCGGTTTGGGACGTTAACCTGTCGATCTCAACCGATTCCGACGCGAGCAACGACGAGATTACAATGTCTGGTATCAACGTCATTTCTGTGGAGGACGCACTACCCATCGCAGACTCCCTACCAGATAATGGAGACACGATGGCTAGGGCGCAGTGGGTGGGTGGCATCACCGTGGTTAACGCGGGCAACCAGCCGGTCAACGTGACTGCACAACTGGCTCTTACCTCCACATCATCAGGAGACCAGATGCAGATTCAATCGACCACGGCGGAGGTGCCAGCTGGGAGCCTCGCCAATCCCCCCGAGCCTCAGAACCTCTCCCTCAGCTTCGACGGCACGAACCTGGAGGGAACCTACACCTTGTCGGGGAGCCTACTGGTTACAGGACCCTCTGGGACCCCGAGCACCGTCACCATCGATTCACGCACCGTCTCGTTCATCGCGCTGAGGGCCACGCTGATAGCCGCTAGCAACAGGAACATAGATCCCGGTGGCGAGACCATCCTCAATTTCATACTGCAGAACTCCGGTGACGAGGGGGACAACTTCACCGTCACCCAGAGCAACACCTCCTCCCCCGGCGAGTATTGGGCAAACGTCTCGTCGACCATCCATTCCACAAGCGACCCGTTGTTCGTCGACTCCGGGGATACCGTGGCAATCCAGGTTCCCGTCGAGGTTCCATCAGACGCAGCCATCTCCGAGTCGGTGCGAATCACCGTCGCTGTTCAGAGCCACGCGGCTGGCTACGTGCTCGACGCGAGCTCCGTTGTCATGGCCGGCGGCTTGTACCAGTCCGAAATAACTCAGAATCACAGCCACCCCAGCGGCGTCTCGTTCGCGAACCTCACCCCCGGTGAGTCCAAGACCCTCGACTACATCCTCACAAACACCGGGACTGCCCCCGCCCAGTTCCAAATTTTCGTGGCTCCCACTCAGGCAGTCCCTTACTGGCAAATCGACTCGCCAGTGACATTGACTGACGTGCTGATGGCCAATGACACCAGGACGATCCCAGTCACCGTCACCACTCCATCCCTGCAGATGCCCTTGAACCCCGCTTGGAACATCGAAGCAGGACTCCAGATACAGATTGGCATCCAAGCCATTCCCATCGAAGGAGGCTTACCCTCGACCGCCCTGACCACGCTCATCATCGATGGTATGGTGGAAATGGATCTCGAGATCGTGGGGCAACCACAGGATGTAACCGTAGAGGAGTTCTTGGGCGGATCCTCGGACAGGTACGTCGATTTCCAAGTGCAGATGGTGCACAACCTCGGCTCCAACAACAGCCAGGCCCAGGTGACTTTGTCGCCGACGGTCGTCGGCACCGATACCACTGGAATCACATTCGAACCGTGCGAGAGCAATTGCAGGGAGCCCGACAGGTACTTCGCGTCAATCACCCCAAGCACCATGGACCTGTCTCCCGGAGAGATTGGGTACGGCGTCGTATCGATAACGCACCAGCACAAAAACAGCGCCGGCTTCCCCTATCCCGCCTCGGGGCAGTTCACCTTCGCCTTCACGACTACCTCCGATTGGGGGGACTTCAATGGCACCATCTCAAGTGACGACTCAGCGGAGATAACCTACCGGGTCAAGAAGTTCAGCGCGGCCGAACTCACATCGGGCAGCGTAGCAACAGGAGACCCCGGCAGCCCCATACCCGCTACCATGTCCATGAAGAACACGGGCAACTCCGAGGACAACTTCACCATCGGCCACGTGCCAGTCGATGGATGGACCATCCAAGCCAGCAAGACCGCCGTTAACGGAATGAAGTCGAGGACCAACCTCTATCCGTTCGAAGAGGGTACCGACGACTCCGACGTGACGTCATTTACAGTCACGGCCACCCCCCCCTCAACAGCCAGCGCCGACACGATACACGAGATTTGGGTCTATGTCAACTCAACCGATACCGGGGAACTACTCTCCTACGCTCCTGCATACTTCCAGCTCACCGAACTCATTTCAGCGGAGCTGAGCCCAGCCAACGCCACGGCCATACTCGACAGGCTCGGCCAATCGACTATCATGATCCTGCTCAACAACAGCGGCAACTCGAACAAGACCTTCGACCTAGTGCTCGACAACCACGATCGTGACAGCATCCAAGTGTCATTCGCCGATGACTTAACCGAACAGCTCGCCAAGACACAAACGGTCGCCGCGGCAAGCCAAGCCATCGTCCGCGTCTACGCCCTAGCCGGAACCACGGCGAGGGCCGATGCGGTGAACAAGTTCGAAGTCGCAGTGTCGAGCGATGGCGTTGAGCTGTCTCGAAGCGGCATCACCGTCCAAGTGAACCCCTTCCACTTCATCATCTTCCAGATGAACAAGGAGTACAATGCGGTGCCCGGGGGAACGCTCAATGTCCCAATCAACCTGATCAACAGTGGTAACCTCATGGAGATGGTCAACATCACAACGCTTACTCCAGAGGACTGGAACACGTCCGTGAACGACTCCAACATAGAAATTGAGCCGGGTCTTCAGGGCTCCAGCGTTGAATTGAGTATCACCCTCCCTCCTCTTGAGCCGGGCTCGATCCTCGCTGCCGATGAGGTCTACGAGGTCACAGTACAAGTGTTGAACATCACCGACAACATCCTGATCGGCACCACTAACATCACCGTCACGATCCTCCCCGTCTTCGCGTTGAACATCCTCAGTCAACCCGACAGGATCGCGGTTTTGCCAAGTGGGCCGAGGACAGTGCCATACCAGATCGAGAACGCCGGTAACGCCCCAGTAACAATCACGTTCGACTGGGATCTCCAAGAGGATGAGCCAGGCAGATTCAGTATCTCTCTGAATGCACCAACCTCCACAATCAATCTGGAGATTGGCGAGTCAGCGACCTTGGGAGTCACTGTGACCCCACAGAAAGACGATCACTTCGTGGGCGAGGACGCCACCCTGTCCATCATATTCACTGCTCTTGGGATAGACTTGGACCCAATCGAATTGACGACTGCCATCCATGTCGTCCGGGTACACGCCGACGATGCGTACGAGTTGAACGCCGACGGGCCTTTCGACTGCGGGGCCTCCTGCGTCGAGATACAGATTCCATGGCAGCATGTGCCCACGGGCGTCCCCAACCCATCGGCCGTGGCCTACAACCTCTCTCTGGCATCAGACCCCGTGAGGCTCGTCAACTACTGGAGCCACCCATGGACCAACTGGGCCTTCGACATCGATGGACGGTGCATCCTGGTATCCTCTGAAGAAGCGCCGGGCATCGGGTCTCCCGACAACCAAATCTGTACCTCGGGCTTCGACCTGGACACCGTAACGCCCTACGGCGGCGGGACCATAACCCTCCAAATCGTCCTCCCGGACAAGAAGAATCTGGCAGCCGGTGACGGATGGGACATCGAGCTCAGGCTGAAGAACCCAAACGAGCCAGACACCCCTGAGTTCTGGACGGACTTCACCGTGCAGCTGAGGATGACCGAGGCGTCCGACCCGTTGATAGAGAGCATCAAGTTCAACGGGACCGACATCGAGGGCTCGCAGACCGCTGTAACAGTGAGAGTCATCAACGCCGGCAACGCCATGATGCCATTAGGCACGGATGTGACCCTATTTTGCCAGGGGAACTACGCCAAGGTAACATCCCCCCAGACGATTACCATACCCCCTCTGGCCCCCAGTGGTAACTTCAGCGCTACTTGGGCCGTGCAGACCGATCCGCTACCGTGGTGGAGAACCTCCTCGCCTTTCGACTGCCAAGCAGTCTTGTCGGGGACCATCTCCACCATTTGGGGCAACAACGCAACCAACGACAACGCCTCGGCGGCATTGGTGACGTCCTCCTGGGGGCCACCCAGCGTGGTCCTGGACCTCGGCGGCTTCCCAATCACCCTGCCTCTGGTCACCGTCCTCGGGCTCCTCCTCCTCCTAGCCGCATCCTCCTTCCTACGCAGGGGCCTCGACGAGAAACCAAACCACTTGCACATGTCCGCGTATCTCGCCGCTGCAGCCTTTGGAACCCTATCGCTGGCAAACTTCGCGTCCTGGTCGATCGCAGCAGGTGCCGGGGCCTCGATTGTCTTCGCGGGGATCGTGGCGTGGATAAGCTCGGCCGAACTGCAGACCATCCACGACGACAGGAAGAAGGC
>JAYZFV010000057.1:0-19401 GCA_036336595.1 Thermoplasmatota archaeon
CGGACCCAGTGTCGTGCCTCGATACCAGAGCCATCGGCGCCAATCAGGATAGCGGAGCTCTGACGCCCCCCGGCCAACCAGTAGAGCTCGACGGGGTCGTCGATGTATACTGACTCAATCCCTGCCTCTGCAAGGCTGATGGATAGTTTGGACTGCCTAGATTCGAGCTCCGAGACAGGCACACGCCAGTCTTGCCCGCCGGGTCCGGTAAGATTGGAGGGGTCCCATACCACATTCACGCTTGCTCCGCCATAGACGAAAGGCGTTTTGGGTCCAATTGACACTCTTCAGCATCCACAATGGCCAAAGGTGGGTTGTTGGTGGCAGCATCGTGGAAGGCGTGCTGTCGCTGGACGACGTTCGCCTTGAGGGACGCACCATACTGTACCGAGTGGACGTCAATTCGCCGTTGGAACCAGCAACGGGAATTCTGCTAGATGACAGTAGACTGCACGCCATCGCCTCTACCCTCCGATCACTCTCACGCTCGAAGATCGCTATCCTATCGCACCAGTCCAGACCGGGCAGGACGGACTTCACAGACATGAGCAGACACTGCGCGCGCCTCTCGAAAATACTGGGACAGCCCATCAGGTTCGTTCCCGACGTGTGCGGCGACGAGGCAATCGAGGCGATCGAGGGCATGGTCGATGGTGACGTCATCTTCCTCGACAACGTGCGGAAGCACGAAGAGGAGTACGGCGTTAAGTACGACGCCAACGAGGACACGGAGTCGACCGGCATCGTGATGAGATTAGCCTCTGTGGCCGACGTCTACGTGACTGACGCCTTCGCAGCCGCTCACAGGAGGTCACCGACTCTAACTGGATTCGCGAACACCCTGCCTTGCGTTGCCGGTTCTCTGATGGAGGGGGAAATAGAGAGTCTGCGCATCGCTCTCCGCGACCCCCCAAAACCCTACTTGGCGATACTCGGCGGAGCCAAGTGCGACGACTCAGCGAAAGTCGCTCTCAACTTGATCGGTAGGGGACACGTGGACCGAATTGCCTTCGTTGGTGTCTCCGGGAATCTGATGCTCTGGGCCGAAGGAAATGACATCGGAGAGCATAACAGGCAGTTCATCAAGAACATGTTGGGGAATGACTTCGATGAGACGTGGGGAATGGCTGAGAAGCTAGCTACCGATCACGTCGAACTCCTCTTCCTGCCCCGAGATCTCGCCATCGAAATCGAGGGCGAACGACATCCTCTCTCTTTGGGAGACCTCCCTACCGAGCACCCAATCTACGACATCGGCATCCAGACCCTGATGGATCTTCGACCACTGATCGAGGAAGCGGGATGCGTCCTCTGGAACGGGCCGGCATCCTACTTCGAGCTGCCTGGGTTCGCCTTCGGTACAATAGAGATCCTAAACATGTGTGCCGAGTCCCCAGCCATGACCATCATCGGAGGGGGGCACACGAGCGCCCTCGTCAACCAGAGGGGAGTTGCGCACGAGATTACCCACAACAGCACCGGTGGGGGCGCAACCATGTGCTTCCTCTCTGGCGACTCTTTACCGGTGATAGGGGCGCTCAAGGCGTCTTACCGGAAGTTCTCCGACAGGCTCGATGAGTTCGGCCTGGGTGCTTGATGGAGCCACTGGGGAGATTCGAACTCCCGGCCTTCTGATTACGAATCAGACGCTCTACCAGGCTAAGCTACAGTGGCAGCGTGGCGACCACAATGGGATTCTGAATAAGAGAATCGGTTGAAATCAGCGCAATTCCGAGAGGTCAACCAAGTGACCGATTCGGGACTCGATATCGCCAAGTATCGACTCCAGAGCTTCCTGACTGCGTCCCTCTGCACGCATTACGAGGATAGGCTCAGTGTTGCTTGGGCGGCATAGGTACCAGCCGTTATCGTAGCGCACTCGGATTCCGTCAACTGTGGAGCACTCCATGTCCGAGAAGGCCTCCCTGACTGCGGTCATGACCTCCTCGCGCTCACCTAGCAGCGGAACCTTGCCCTCGTTGGTCGTCGGGTACTCGGGCATGAAGGAGAATCGCTCGGAGAATTTTGGCCCCCCTCGTTCGGGAGATTGATCTCTTCCGACTATCTCGAGAAGTCGTGCGCTGTTGTACAGTGCGTCGTCGAAGCCGTCCCAGCCGTCGTTCATGAAGAAGTGGCCTGACATCTCCCCGGCCATAGGCGCAGTGGGGTGATTCCTGAGTTCGAGCTTCATGAAAGTGTGACCAGTTCGGACCATGCGCGGAACTCCGCCAAGTCCCTCGATGGCCTCCTCGAGAGCCATGCTGCACTTGACATCGTAGAAGATGGTGCGCTGCTCCTCGCTAGCGTCCTGGGATAAATTAGACAGCACATCCTTAGCGAAAATCCCCATCAGCCTATCGGGGTGTATGAATCTCCCCTGATCATCGACCACTCCCAAACGATCCCCATCCCCGTCCATTCCGATTCCGAACTCAGCCCCGTGCTCTATTACCGCCTGTGCCAGATCGATCATGTTCTCGGGTCGAGTGGGGTCCGGGGGGTGGTTCGGAAACGAATTATCCCAATCGCAGTAGACTGGAATCACATCGACACCAAGGCGCTCAAGTAATCTAACGGCGAGGGGCCCGGGAACAGCGTTTCCACAATCTAGAACGACTCTGATATCGCGTGCGGGCTTGCCGACGCTCCCGACGACTGAATCGATGTAACTCTCCTCGTAGTCCTCGGCTGCACCGTACGATCCCTCTCCCTTACGGAAATCGCCTGCCTCGAACGTCCTCCGGATGTCTTGTAGCTCCTCTCCACCCAGCGGCATGGTACCGTGGCAGATCTTGTAACCGTTGTACTCGGGTGGGTTGTGGCTAGCGGTTATGGCGACTGCCACGTCGACGGGGAGGTCTACAGTCGAGCGATAGAGCACCCCCGTGGTAGAGATCCCCAGGTCTACGACGTCGGCGCCTGCGGCATTCAGTCCCTTCACGAAGGCAGCGTGGTACTCCGGCCCCGAGTCACGAATGTCCCTGACGACGGAAACGCACTTCGCTTCAAGGTGAGTAGCGAGGGCTCGCCCCAGACGCTCGGCGAACTCCGAGTCTAATTCTGTGCCAGCGATGCCCCTGATGTCGTAGGCCTTGAACACGCTCATGCTCTAACCGCCCAATCGTCACTACCTAATCCTTCTGAATTTTCGGTATTTTCACTTGGCGTACTTTTCCGCCCCGTGGAAGTGCAGTGAGACGTAGTCCTCTTCACCTACGACCCAACTGTCGTGAGGTTCTGGTCCGACATAGAACAAATCCCCAGCTTTTAGGGTGTGGACATCACCGTCCTTGAAGGCGCAGGTTGCAACACCTGATACTACCATCCCAAGGTGCTCGACTTCGCAGAATTCCGTTCCTGAGATTGGAGAGACATCTACAGACCACTTCCAACCGGGATAGTAAGTTGCCCTCCCAATCGTCATTCCTTCGAAGTGGACTACCTCGAACTTACCCTTCTCAAAGGACCTGGCCTCATCCGGATTTTCGAATCTCTTCACTATTATTTCGTCCATCGCACTCACCTACACTAACGCTTCTTCTAGTTCTGCGGGCAGGTCGGTACGATATTCTCCTGAGTATCTGAACGCCTCGCAGACTATCTCGACGAGAGCACCCATCGGCAACTTACCAATCTCGTAGGCCGCTCTCGCTGGAGGAATAGCGTCACCGAGCCACTCGCCGTAGATATCGTTGATCTTGGCGTAGTCCTCGATGTCCGACATCAGGACCGTGACCTTGACGAGGTCGGCCTTGGAGCTGTTGGCGGCTGCTAGCAAATCGTCGATTTTGTCTAGAGTGCCACGCGTTTGAGACTCTATGTCGTCACCGGCATCCACGTCGACCTGCCCGGACAGCCAGATGTGGTCCTTCACGTTGATTCCGGGGCTGTAGGGTCCGAACTTGGTTTCGCCAGTATCGATCTTCAATTTTCGACTCATGACCGCCCGAGAGGCTTCAAGGTCATAGGATTACTCACGGAGACGCTCTATGATTCGGATGTGGTCTCCAGCCATCTGATCGGCATGCAATCCCTCGATAGTGACCCACTCGGCGCGCATCGCATCGTCTCCAGCAAACGGCACTGCATCCGAGTTCACTGATACTTTGTAGAATATGGAGACAATGTGCTGCCTAGGGTCGCGGTGAGGGTCGCCGTGGACCGCGAACAGCACGGGTTCGAACCCCGTCACTCCTGTCTCTTCGGTCAACTCGCGCAGCACCGCGTGCTCCGGGTTCTCTCCACGGTCGACGAAGCCGCCGGGAAACGCCAGCCTGCCCTTCCATGGCTGCTCCCCCCTCCTAATGAGAAGCGCCTCGGTACCGGCAACACCCTCGCGGAGCGCAATCGCATCGACAGTCACGGCTGGATTCAAGTGTGCCTCATCGGCCATATCTACGCCTCCTTATTTGGTAGGTCTCGATTGCGTCGTACAGGTCTCCCCTGGAGAAAGACGGCCAGTGAACATCGGTGAAGTAGAGCTCAGCGTACGCGATCTGCCAGAGTAGGAAGTTCGAGACGCGTTCCTCCCCACTGGTTCTGATTACCAAGTCAGGGTCGGGGATATGAGCGTCGTAAAGGCGACTCGAGATCTCCGAGGTATCGATTGAATCGAGAGCCAAATCACCGGAGGCGTGGTCGGACGCTACTCCCTTGACCGCATCGACGATCTCCTCCCTGCCACCGTAGGCCAAGCAGACCGTGAAGGTGAAATCAGAGTAGGAAACCGTCTTTCCCTCGGCGTAGGAAATAGCTTCCTTTACCCTGTCTGGTAGGCTCTCGATTCGCCCAGCAGCGCTCACTCTGACCTTCTTTGAGTGTATTCTCGGGTCCTCGGCTATCTCCCGCAGACCCGTGACGTAGAGGTCGTAGAGAGACTCTAGCTCCTCGGGGCCCCGACTCTTGATGTTCTCAGTTGACAGGGCGTAGACGGTCAAGTATGGAATGCCAAGATTCAGTATCCAGTCCATCACCTCCTTGAGCTTCTCCTTGCCGTGCCTGTGTCCGATTTCCCTCCCTAGGCTAAGGTTCCAAGCGAACCTCCTGTTACCGTCCATGATGATCGAAACGTGCCGAGGCAAATCCCCAGCAATGATTCTGTCACGCTGGCGCTTGACGCGAATCCTATCTAGCCTCGAAACGAAGCTCCAAGCCATCCTTGAGTTTGAGATGAGCCTAGCGGGTGCAGCTATGACCCTGAATCCCAACAACCACTTTGCTAGATTGTCAATCCGACGCCCTATCCCATCACGACGTCGACCCATGCATCCGCCCGCCGCATCTAACGGTTAAGCCCAACTGTGCCCATACAAGCCCTACTCGAAGACGATGTCGGCACCGTCCCCGAGACTGTCTAAAAGCCCCTTCTCTGGGTTCACTACGATTACCTGGCCAGCGTGCTTCCAGACTTCCAAGTCGTGCTTACTATTGCCAGCGTAGCCGAAGCCGCGCTCACCGAAGCGAGCGACCAAAGCCTCTGCCTTGTGCTGACCGCGGAGGTTGAAGGAGGCGTCTGATGCCATCACATCGGAGAACAGACCGACGTGACCGGCGACCTGCTCGGCGACTATCCTATCGGATGCTGTAGCCAGGACTATGTGCCTGCCCTTCGCATGCTCGCCGGTCAACCAGTCCAGGAACTTCCTGTGGTAATCGAGCTTGGAGGGATCGAAGACGAGCCGCTCGGCCAGGTCGCGCTTCCACTTCGCCCTCTGCCCGATCAGTTCCTTGAGCAGCATTCCCGGTAGAATCCACGGCCTCCTCGCAATCACCTTCGAGAAGCTCACCCAACTCATGTCGGTGAGAATCAGCGTGCCGTCCATGTCGACTGCGAGAGGGATGCCTGCCTCCACCTCTCCCATGTCACTCGCTCGAGCCCCTGTGATTCAAGCCTTCGCTGACCGATTCAATGAAGCCCGGGACCTTGTCGTGACATCGAGGCGTCGAGGTGGCCGAGTGGACTCGAGTGTGGAGGCCTGCGGCGATGGCGGAGGTCGAGACCGAGGCGTCGGTGCCAGCAGGATTCGAATCGGTGGCATTCGCAGGTATCGGCCTAACATGCGAGATGCTCGAACCGGTCCAGCTAGCCACTCCAGAGGACTGGGGACTCGTCGTATCGGAGTTGGAGTCGTGGGGCGAGGTGCCAGAACCCGGGGCGATCGAATCTCTGTTTACCGGGGAAACGAATCGCGGACCCGTAGCCACGCTGTTCTCTGACTCGAAGTGGCTCGCCGAGTTCCTCCCTTGGGGCTCCGATGGCCGCCTCAAGAAGCGTTGCACTTCGGCTCAATCAGTCACAGATGCCCCATGCGGGGGATACACTTGGAACGGAGACGACGTCATCCTCATACGATTTGCCGAGAATGGGGGGCCTGACGCGGGTTCCGATCTAGCCGATTCGCTGGAATCCGGGGACATATCACAGGCAAAGGCGGTGCTACACAGGTGTGGAGCCGTGTTGGGGAACTATCACACAGAGGTTGAGGACGTCAGAACCACCCCTCCCGACCCACGACGCTGGAACGCCCGGCTCGCATCCCTGGAGGAGAGCCTCCGGGCCGACTTGATCTGGCGTGCCCCGTTCACCAGGGACGTTCCCTGCATGCTGAGCTTAGGAGACGTGAGGCTGTCCGACACCGTCGGACAGACTGTCAGGATAGGTAGACCGAGGATGGCGGACTGCCTGAACGAACCAAATTGCGAGTTCCCGGCGATCAGGGACCTCGCTTCACTAGTCCACGACCTGTCGAGGATTCATCACAATCACGGGAGCGAGTTGGATATCGTCGAGCTCCGCTCGTCCCTGATAGACGGATGGAGATCGACTGCGCCAGAGGGCTGGTGCTCTACAGGTGCATTCTACGCCCATCGTGGAGGATTGGCGATATGGGAGTATGAGCAATGCATGCTCGATGTGATCGAGGCCGTGTCCAATCAGTCCGGTGCGCCCGAGCCCGCGGTGAATATCCTGGGGCACGTGCGAGGATTCCAGAAGAAGATGTTCAACAACCGCACTTTGGGGGCCCTGTCCATCATGGCAGCCTTCTTCGGAATTAGCACCATCATCAACCAGTTCCCCCCCTCAATCGACGAGTTGGCCATGCCAATCCTGTTTTTTTTCGCCAGCGTTGGCTTATTCTTGGGATACAGATCCTCGTCCCCACCTCCCGAGAGGCCAATCACTCATTCCGTGTGAAGGATCCCTCAGCGTACGTGTAGAACAGCGGGACACCAGTCGGTATCTCGAGGGAGACGATTTCCGCAGGAGTGATGGCCTCGATGTGCATTACAATCGAGCGCAACGAGTTGCCGTGCGCCGAGACCAGGACGTTCAGCCCCTGCTCGAGGTCCGGAACGATTTCCTCCACGAAGTAGGGGATGGTCCTCGCAGAGGTCATCTCGAGGCTCTCTCCGCCCGGAGGAGCTACGTCAAAGGAACGTCTCCAGATCCTGACCTGCTCCGCTCCATGCTTATCGGCGGTCTCGGCCTTGTTCAGACCTTGGAGAGAGCCGTAGTGGCGCTCGTTCAGGCGCGCGTCGTACCTAAGGGGGACATCGCCTGAGGCCTCATTGAGTTTGAGTATTATCTCAGCAGTCCTCTGAGCACGAATCAGATCACTAGTGTGAACTCTGTCTATGAGATTCCCAGCTAGCTTCATACCGGCCTCGGCAGCTTCCTCCTCACCCTCGGGAGAGAGGTCGATGTCGGTCCATCCAGTGAAGCGGTTGGCAGCGTTCCACAAAGACTGGCCGTGCCGAATGAGAATCAGGCTGCTCATGAACCAGCACCCTCACAGTGACTGGTGCTCCCTGCGACGAGGCTCATGGAACTTCAGTCCGTGCTCGGAGGCCCTCGCCCTAGCCATCATCAGGATGTCCTCAGTCAGCTCCCTCTGGGTCTTTCCTGAGGAGCCGCAGTAGAAATTGGTGGCCACAGTCACCTTGGAAGGGGCGAAGGACTGGACACGGGCCCAAGAGTCCTCGGGCTTAGTAGCCCGTGAGTCATCCAGAACCTGACTGCACAGAGAGTCGCAGAACTTGCGCAACGAGGCTTGGTCGCTGTCCGCCTCGAACTCGAGCGTGGGCCGAATCCTGCGGAAGCGGCGCTGGCTGAAGTTCTCCACAGGCGAGTTGGTGATGTTCGAGTTGGGGATAGAGACCATGGTATCGGCAGAGGTTCGAATCAGCGTAGTCCTCAGACCGATCGAAACGACCTCGCCCTCGACATCCTCGACGACAATCCAGTCGCCCACGTTGAACGGCTTGTCAATCAGAATCGAGATCGCGCCGAAGACGTTGGCTACTGAGTCCTTGGCTGCGAGCGCGAGAGCGAGACCAGTGATTCCCAGCCCGGCGATGAGGCCATTGAGATCCATGCCCGCAAGGCCAGCGATGATGAAGACGCCAGCTACGACGACGGCGAGCCTGCCTACGGACTCAGCGACGCTCGCCAGCGAGCGTCGGGCCGCCATGTCGTCGCCTTCGACGACAATGAAGACATCGAGGTAGTCGACTAGCCTGTATGCCGCAAGCAGCATGAGCAGGACGAAGGCTGCCCAAGTAGCGCTCGAAACAGTGCTCATCAGCTCTTCGTCCCAAACGGGCTCGGAATTGGCTCCAATCCAATCAATTGCCAAGTGCATGACGAGGAATCCGATCATCCAGCCGAGCGATTTGGGCGCAAACAGCGTCTTTCCATCGATTCGATCGGTCTTCGAGAGGACGTCCATTAGCATGGGGAAAATGAGGCGCCGCGCGAGTACGGCCGCCACTCCGCTCAGCAAAATTACCGCTATGAAAACTGTAAGTGTGCCACCCGAGAAACCCATGACGCTCGGTTCGTCAGCCATGAACTCGTCCAATCGTCCCACGTCCGGCCCGTTGAACGTCCCTTGATAAAGTCAGCCTGTACGCATGGTCTGTACTCCGTGCGATTCAATACCGACTGGCGACTCGGCCAACTGATAGGATGCAGAATGAGGGAATCGGGACGCTGAGGCTCTCCAAGCCTCTAGGTGGGCGCGTCCCGGTGGCTGCGATGCTGCTGCCCCTGCTGCTCTCCCTCGTCTCACCGGTAGCGATTGCACCGAACTCCTCCGCCCAGGAAGTCGGCTCGGAAACGGCACCCGAGGACATTTGGTCAGACGAGTACGTATTCCAAATCTTCCCCTGGGGTGGTGACAGCAAGGCCCAGTTCCGCGAGTACCATGATTACTTCTCGATGAAGAACAGAATGCTGTTCCTCGCGGACCGCAACCCGGAGATAATGAGCTTCCACGAGGGCCTCATCGGCGGGGTAAACGCCCGTGGGGACGAAATGATCTCCACCGACTACGAGGGATGGTACTACAATCACCCCAGTCCTTGGATCAAGTTGACCCTAGACGCTGCGGGAGGCGACTGCAACGTCTTCGTTGGCGACTGCGGCAACTACGAGGACAGGCCCGACGTTATGCTCGTTGGCAATCACCACGCCCGTGAGTGGATGTCATACGAGGTCCCGATGTTCTTCCTCGAGACCGTGGCCTACTACTACGGCATGGCCGGGATCGACAACGACGGCGATGGCCTCATCGACGAGGACCCATGGAACGGCCTCGACGACGACGGTGACTGCGGTTTGCTCAACGAGTCGAATCAGGACAGCAATGGCGACGGTACGCCGTGCGGCCCGGGCGACCTAGGCGTTGACGAGGACTTCTCCGAGCAGTTCATCACCGACATGGTGAACACCCGTGAGATCTACCTGATCCCAATGTTGAACGTCGATGGGAACCGCTACGACCGTGAGGAATTCTGTGGTCCCACGGCTTGGGAGAACTGTCGCACGTCAGGCTGGAGGAAGAACCTGCGCGACAATACAGTCACAGGGTTCACTCCGCTACCGGATATTGACGAATCGGTTGACGAGGGATGCGACGGCGTCGACCTGAATCGCAACTACCAGTTTGAGTGGGGCGCACCGCTCGGCGCGACCGGCCCGCTATTCCCCGGCATGTGCTATGTTGACGGTGCCAACAACGACGTCTACAACGGCCCTGTGAACTACGAGGACAACGATGGAGATGGCCTCGTCAACGAGGATCACGTCGACGGCAAGGACGATGATGCGGACGGACAGATCGATGAGGACTGGATGGGGGGGAACACCGAGCCGGAGACCAAGTTCATACAAGACATCACGGAGATGAACGACGATGACGGTGACGGAGCCTCGGAGTTCAAGACGACCTTGACTTGGCACTCCTTCTCGGAGCTGGTGCTCTGGCCATGGGGCCACTGCACCAACTGCTACAGCCCTGATGACGAATATCTCGTCTACCACGGCCAGGTGATGGGACAGATGACCGATTACGAACCGATGCAATCCTCAGAACTGTACCCCACCACCGGCGACTTCTGTGACTGGCACTATGGCGTTCACAACTCGTACTGCTACACCATCGAGATTGGCAACGCCTTCCACGAGTACCCCGAAGACATCGCCCACATAGCGGTCAGGAACGTCGGAATCGCGTTCTATATGACCGAGATAGCAGACGACCCCCGCTACAGGGCCATAGTGGGCATCGAGAACACTACCGCGCGTCAGTGGCTCGCTAGCCCAGGAAACGTGACAATTCCTGAGAGTGGCGATATCCCGATAGGATTCTGCCTCGATGTCACTTTCCCCTACTCAAAGAACATCAATCTGACACATTTGATGTGGCGCTTCGTAGAGCCGAAGAGGCAGCAGAGCGATTACGGCCCGGCATACTGGGTCAAAGAACCATGGTCAAGAACGGCATTCAACGAATCCGGTGAGCAGTGCATCCTGCGTGACGGCTCCAACGGAACCATGCTCGAAGCAGACGTTCCTTTGCCTCCAACCTCCGTTGGGAGGATTCACTACAAAGCGATGCTGGGCACTACCAACGGGGCGTTCCCGTTCATCTACCCGGGCGTGGAAGAGGGAGAGGACTACTACGATCTTGCCGTTCCCTACCGCGCGGGATTCGGCTCCGCGGTCCTTAGCATCCTGATGTTCCTCGTAATCGCCAGCTTCGTATGGGGCGGCCTTGGATACACTCTGCGCGCGATGTTCTCGGACGATGAGGGCGTTGTATTGGGGCTACCAAGGGATCACGAAGATGGGGCGAAGTGAACGGGGCCGTGAGATGAACCCGCAAACAGAATCCTCTAGCGACGAGTTCAGCGGCAGGCTCGGTCTAATATTCGCTACGATCGGCGCCGCCATCGGGACTGGCAACATCTGGAGGTTCCCTCGCATGGTCGGTGCCAATGGAGGAGGATCGTTCCTCATCCCCTGGCTGATCTTCCTATTCCTCTGGTCCATACCTCTGATAATCGCAGAGTTCGCACTCGGCAAGAGAAGCAGAGTCGGTACAGTGGGGACTTTCCGCATTTTCGCAGGCAGGAGATTCGCTTGGATGGGACTGTGGACGGCTTGGATATCAACTGCTATCGGCTTCTACTACGCCGTCGTCACAGGCTGGTGCATCAACTACTTCCAAACCGCGATACGAGGTGGGCTTGCTGAGGGCGTCGATACTATCGAGGTCTGGAACAACTTCGTCCAGTCCCCAGAGCAGGTGATCTTCTTCCAGGCACTTTCTGTAGTCATAACCATGGCCGCGATTTGGAAGGGAGCTAAAGCCATTGAGAAAGCAAACGTCACCCTGATGGTGTCGCTATTCGTACTGCTCTTCGTCGCCCTCTTTCTTGCCTTCGTCATGGACATCAAGGACAGCAGCCTCGATGGTTTCGTGTACATGTTCAGCATTCAACCCGAGTACCTCCTTGAGCCGAAGACCTGGATCAACGGCCTGTCGCAGTCCGCTTGGTCATGCTCGGCCGGCATGGGGATGGCGATCACCTACTCGGTCTACATGCGCAAGGACGAGGACACAACGCTGAACGCGGCAACGATGTGCCTCGCCAACAACAGCATCAGCATCATCGCCGGACTGACCGTGATGATGGCAGTGTTCGCAGTCGTCGCAGACCCCCTCAGCGCGGTATCAGGCGGCAGCTCAGCGATTACCTTCCTAGTCCTGCCCGAGGTATTCGCGCAGGCGCCCGGTGGACCCATCGTTCAACTGATAATGGTGGCTGTCTTCTTCTTGGCCCTCTCCTTCGCAGCGCTGACCTCGATGATCTCCACCGTTGAGCTGTGCGTCAGGAACTTCGTGGATCACGGCTTCGACCGCTCGCAGTCAGTTGCATTCACTGGCCTGGCGATCTTCATCTTCGGAATACCCAGTGCTATGATCTGGATTCTCATAGACGACTCAACCGGAGTCGCCTTCCCAGCGTTCTTGGAGGTACAGGACCACATCTGGGGCTACGGCCTGATGTTCAGCGGGCTGTTCATCGCATACAGCATCTGGAGCTATGGCTGGTCGAGATACAAGGAGTGGCAGGTGAGGAACAAAGTCCAGGGATTCAACTTCAGAGATTACCTCGATCACGGAGTCTCGGCCTTCCGTGATGACTTCATCAATACCGGCGACAACGACTGGTGGATTGGGCGCTGGTGGGACGTGATCATGTACCTCGGATTCCCCTTGATGTTCGGCGTACTGATGCTCTCGTACTTCGGCGATCTTCTAGTGAACGTCCATGACCCGTGGAACCCAACTAACAGGCACGGCATCTCGATTATCCTGCTGTTCTGGGGGGTCACGGCGAGCCTCTTCATCGGCCTCAACAGGTACATACTCACAAACAGAATGGTACCCACATCGGACTCCCCTTGGCCACTCTACGTTCTGACCGGAGACTTCGAGCTGGAGCCCCGCCCGCTGTACAGAAACGTCCCAGAGGGCGCGGAGGCACCTATCCACATGCTGCCTGGAGGGGATGACCCATTCGTCGTTCAGAGGGGGGAACAGTTACCCGATTCTTTCGTAGACCAGTATGGGGACAAGAGACCGTATTCAATATCGACCATTGAGTCCGAACTCGCATAGTATGCCGAGGTGAGCATGACCGAACCAGCCTGCTGGGAACTCGAGTGGGACGAGGTCGCTGTTCTGGATCGAAACGCCTCGGCCATGGGCATCGAGGCCTCGTTGCTCATGCGCGCCGCCGGTGAGGCGCTAGCAAAGCGCGCCATCGAGATGTCAGGTGGCGCCCCCATCCTCTTTCTGTGTGGCCCGGGAAACAACGGCGGCGATGGCTTCGTGGCAGCCGCCATCGTCAGGCAGTCAGGGGGCGATGCCTCCGTGCTCGCCAGCCACTCCTCCTCTAGGGGGGATACAGCTAGCGAGGCTCGGGTGACAGCCTCAGACTTGGGCGTCCGAATCAATGTCTGGCCCATGCACCCCGAGGTCGAAGCACGGGGCTTGCTCGTCGATTGCCTCCTAGGCGCCGGGGCGACCGGACCGGGGGCGAGCCTGAGACCACCGATCAACGAGATTGTAGGGTGGGCTAGGGACTTGGGCCGACCGGTGCTCGCCTGCGACATCCCGACGGGGCTCGGCGGTGCTGATTCGCTATCCGCCGTTGAGACCATCACTTTCCACAGTCTAAAGCGCGGCCTCTCGCCCGAGGAATGCGGGAAAATCACAGTCGTTCCCTTGCCTTGGCCAAGGGAGGTCGAGGACTGCGGTATTGGGGACATCGAGAGGTACCCTCGAATCTTGGACCATGCGAGAAAGGGAGACCGCGGGCGGCTTTGGGTGATCGGGGGCGGGCCCTATCATGGCGCGCCCATTCTCGCGGGGATGGCAGCGGCAAGGAGCGGATGCGACCTAGTTCACGTGGCCATGCCCTCCGCCGCTGTAGAGCGCGCCGAGTGGCCTGCAACGCTGATTCCAGAGGCTCTCCCTGATCGAGAGATGCTCACAGTGGCCTCGATAGGGACGATTTCCCACGCTCTGGAGTCGCTGAAGGCACCCCAGGCAGTTGTAATTGGCCCGGGCCTGGGCCGGCACGAGAGCACCTTGGAGGCCGTGACCTCACTGTTAGGTAAAGCGGCTGCCAACGGCATTCCCGTCGTCATCGACGCTGACGGCCTCGCTGCCCTTCCGGAGGGTTTCTGGCCAGTCGGACTGCACGGCGTTGCCACCCCGCATGCTAGCGAAGCCAAGCGTTGGTTGGGAGACGAATCACCAGAAAGCGCACTCTCCGGCGCTTCGGGAGAGGACGCGGTCATCGTCATCACGGGCCCCGAGGACGAGTTGACCGGTCCTCGGGGACGACGCTGCTTCGCGACCGGAGGCCATCCGAGGATGGCAGTGGGGGGGACCGGAGACCTCCTAGCGGGCACTATTGGAGGCCTGCTGGCGCAGGGAATGGGCGCGTGGCCAGCGGCGAGGCTTGGGTGTGCACTGCTGCGAGAGGCAGGAAGCCGGGCTGCGGCTAGCACCGGACCCGGGCTCCTCGCAGAGGACGTGCCGATTCACATAGCTCAGGCACTAGCGACTTGGTTGGGTGACGAGCGATGCTAGTGAGCGAGGACTATCCCTGGGGCAAGCTGCTGAGGGAGTACGCGACCTACTGCGGCGTGGGCTGCATCAACGTCGTCGTCTTCTTCATTCTGTATTACTGGCTGTACGGGATGCAACTGTCAGAGGACTACCCGGCAGCTACGGCATGGGCGATTTCCTACTTCGTCAGCTCATTGCAGGCTCACTACCTGCATCGCTGGTTGACCTTCGAGTCCTCATCTGGGTACACCAAGAGCCTAGTTGTGACGCTGGCGATTTACACCGTCCTATTGGCTGCCTCGACTGCCTCGACCGCATACTTCGCCGATATCCTCAGTGTCAATCACCTCTACTCTTGGGCTGCGAAAACCGCTGCCTTCGGATTCCTGGCCTTCCTAGCCCTGCGCATGTTCGCATTCCCCCTCTCCGACGGGCGCATCACACGGCAAGAACGCCTCGAGGAGTTCCGAAATCGTCGTAGGGCTTGAAGTGGCTCCGTTCTTGGCGGGGCCGTGACAAAGGGCGTTCGTGGAACTCGTGACTTCTACCCGGAGGACATGCGCGTTCGCAATTGGCTGTTCGATAACTTCCAGAGCGCTGCACGCAGCCACGGCTTCGAGGAGTACGACGCCCCAATGCTCGAGCACGAGGAGCTCTACACCCGCAAGCAGGGCGAGGAGATAACGCAGCAGCTCTACGGCTTCGAGGACAAGGGCGGTCGCAGGGTCTCCCTGCGCCCGGAGATGACCCCATCCCTCGCCAGGATGGTCATGGCCAGAGCAGGGGCCCTGCCCACTCCGATCAAGTGGTTCTCGATACCGCAGTGCTGGCGCTACGAGCGGACTCAGCGTGGTCGAGGTCGGGAGCACTACCAGTGGAACGTGGATGTCTGGGGTGCGGAGGGAATAGAGGCTGATGCCGAGTTGATATCGGTGTTGGCGACCTTCTTCCACTCCGTCGGCCTAGGCCCCGAGGATCTGGTAATTCGCGTCAGCAGCCGCAAGGTGCTCGAGGAGGTGCTCGGCTCGGCAGGCGTCTCTGGAGAGGCCTTCTCGGCGGTCTGCGTGATTGTGGACAAGATGGGCAAGACACCCGAGGAGGCCATGAGCGCACAACTCGCCGAACAAGGCCTCGATGCTGACGCCATCTCGACGATACGCTCCACCTTGGGGCTGCAAGACCTCAACGCGCTCGCATCGGCTTTGGGAGATGGTAGCCCTGCGGTGTTCGAGCTCGCATCGCTCTTCTCGCTGATCGACTCCTATGGAATCTCAGACTGGGTCGCCTTCGATGCCTCTGTGGTTCGTGGCCTCGCCTATTACACGGGCCCGGTGTTCGAGGCACATGACCGCGCCGGCGAGTTGAGGGCTATTGTCGGAGGCGGGCGTTACGACCGGCTGCTCTCGACCCTTGGGGGCAGGGACATGCCCGCTACCGGCTTCGGCTTCGGTGACATGGTCATCATGGAGCTACTCGCATCAAAGGGCCTCGTGCCCGAACTCTCCAGCGGCAACCAGGACCTCGTCGTCTCCAGTGACGAGAGCCTCCGACCCGCAGCCATGTCAGTGGCGCAGCGACTCAGAGCGAGCGGGAGAACCGTGGACTTGGTCCTCGAGGACAAGCGCATGAAATGGGTCTTCCGCCATGCCGAGCGCAGCGGCGCCCAGAGGCTGGTGATGGTGATGCCTGAGGAGTGGGGCGCGGGAAATGTCAGAATCAAGGACCTCGAAAGCGGAGAGGAGACAAACATCAGCTTTGACGATCTCTGATTAGTCCTCACGCGACCCAGCACGGCTCCCCGCAGATGCCAGTGCCAGAGCACCCAACCCAGTCAATAGTCCGAATCCCGGTAGCGACCCGACTCCGGGAATCATCCCGTCTTCCTCAGGCTCCTCATCTTCGACTATTTCGGGAGCGTCCACGATTGGGAACTGAATCTGGGATCGCATCCCGTCTTGGTTGTTCGCGTAGTACAGCCGGAACGAACCTCCGCATTTCAGCACCTGGAAAACGCCCTCGCAGGGAGTCCCCGACGAATCCCAACCCACCTTGGAAATGGTGAACCTGATTCGTGGCTCATCGCCGCTTAGGTTCCATCTAGTCGTGTTCTCTTCGACATCGAGATCCCAGGTGATCTGTATGTCCTCATCTATAGCGAGGTCCGGGAAAGCCTTGCTGGCAACTTCCACATTCCCTTTCATCAGGGTGATGTTTAGGTCCTCGTCTTCGTCCGACTCGGCTTCCGCGTGATCCAGCCTGACGCCGAATTCGATCGATATCTTACCAGTTGGGTTCAGGAACACGTCCTCATCGAAGTTGTACTTCATCTGGCAGGTGATGTCGACTTCGAGACGCTGGCTGTCACTTCCGTCAACCTCATCCCCATACCCTTCATCTGCAGAACCTGCTGAGCCCTCTGCATCGAAATTCTGCCAGCAGTCGGAAATGTCGTCATTCCCCCAGAAGTGCAACACCGTATTGCTCGGAGATGGCTGCTCGGGGTCCACGGTCTGGGCTGATACCGGAGCAATTGCCGTCGAAGAGCCCAGCAGCATGACGAGAAGCACCGCTACGACCCTGCTAGTCATCGGAAACCGCACGAGAAACGCTTCGTTTGAGGTTATCCCACCTCGTGTGAGTCGAATCCGCAGGGGGGCTGACTAATGTTCTTCGGTCCTTGATCGACTAGCCACTGACGCTAGGGCAAGCGCTCCAAGGCCGGCGAGAAGACCGAATCCAGGGAGGAAGCCTTCGTCATCTTCACCATCCTCAGGACCCTCTCCGTTCGGACCTGCCTCGGTCATATTCACCACTGGGAAATTGACAATCGCATCGTTCCCGTCTTCGTTGTTCGCGTAGTACATCCCGAAGTGACCCGTGCAGTCGAAGATAATGCACTCACCGGGAAGACCATTGTACCCTGGCCACGAGAACTCGATCTGCAATCGAGGCTCCTCGTTGCTCTTGTTCCACCTCGTGGTATTCTGGTCAACCGGAATGTCCCAGGCAATCATCTCATCGTTGCCGTTGTTGTCTACTGCTAGAAACTCCTTCTGAGCTACCTGGATGTTTCCTTGGTATAGCGTCAGGGTCAGGTTCTTGCACTCCGAGCCTTGGTTACAATCGCCCGACCAGACGTTGACGACCAAATCAACCTCAATAGTGCCATTGGAATTCAGGTACATGTCCTGCAGGAAAGTGTCCTGCATCGAGCACGTGTAGTCGACAGAGACTTGCTGGCCATCACCGAACGTCTGCTCCCCGTAGCCGCCCTCCGCCGAGCCCGACGAGTCGTTTCCATCGAAGTGGGTCCAGCATGATGACAGGTCGTCCGTGCCCCACAAGTGCATGTGGGGGTTGTCCACGGAAGGCTGCTTGGGGTCCCCAGCAGCCTGGGCGGAGGCGGGTGCGATTGAGGTGGAAGACAGGATAAGTATCGCGACACTGAAGGCTATTGCCCCTCTTTCCATGGTAGTCATCTCCAGAGACACCCGTTTGAGGCTTATTCCCCCTCGTGCTCCTAGTCGAACCTCTGGAAACCGCTGCCGGGCCGCTCCCGCGTCCTTCTAGCGATGTTGAGCGCATCACCGAGCATGTCGGCGCTCATCATCTCCCTATCGAGTCGCTCGTGGGCCACTCCAGTGATGATTGACATGACCTTGATCGTGTCACCGAAGGCGGGGTCCTGCCTGGCACCGAAGATGACATTGGCGTTCGGGGACAACCTAGCCGTCATCAGGTCGCAGACCTGATTAGCCTGCTCGAGAGTCATGTAGGGGCCGCCAGTGACGTGAATCAGCGCCCCTGTGGCGCCATCGATCTCGATATCGAGCAGCGGGTGGTTCAACGATTCGTGCACGACCTCCTCGGGCCCCTGATCGCTCTCTCCATAGAGCATCATGGTCACACCACCACCCTTCATGATCGAGCGTACGTCGGCGAAGTCGAGGTTGATTAGGCTCGGCAGTGTGATGGTCTCGACCACCCCCTTGACGATCTCGGCGATCAGTTGGTCCATGATGCTGAAGGCTTCGTCTAGAGGCAGGTTCGGCACGAAGTGAAGGAGTCTGTTATTGTCTAGCACGAGGACCGCGTCGGCAGCCTTGCGCACTAGGTCCAGCCCTTCCAGCGCGCGTTGCATCCTCTGCCTGCGCTCCACTGTGAACGGGGTCGTCACGACTGCTACCACGAGCGCACCGGCACGCTTCGCCTCCTCGGCCACGATGGGCGCGATCCCCGTTCCAGTTCCGCCCCCCAGTCCAGCTGTAACGAATACTAGGTCGGCCCCTTCCACAATCTTGGTTATTACATCGCGACCAGCCTCGGCGCATCTACGACCGGTGACTGGGTCGCCGCCTGCCCCTAGCCCCCTCGTGATGTGCCTGCCCACGAGGAGCTTCTGCATGGCACGCGTGTTGTCCAGGTGCTGCTTGTCGGTGTTGATGGCTACCGTGATGGCGCCCTCGACACCAATGTGGGTGATCCTGTTCATGGTGTTGTTTCCAGAGCCACCACAACCGCATACCAGGATCCGAGGATCGGGGGGGCCGTAGCTATCCAGCTCCCTGTCGGTCAGCGCAGTGGGTATCCTCCTGTGGGAGCGAATCTCATCCTCAGGAGTCACCGAACTGCCAGGAACCTCTACCATCAACCCGCCTCGTGCATCCCAGGCATCGCTGCCTATTACGCTCCACTAGTGCGTTCTTTGCCTTCTTAACCATTGAGGGGGGTAGACTCGCGTCGGGGCCGATTATCAGACCTAGTGGAAACCGCGGGGCAGGTTATTTTCGACAACTAACTTCCGACAATACCCCGATGGTACCGGAAAGCGAGATAAAGCGCAAGTCCCCCCACCATTCAGACCGCGCTTAGCTCAGATGGCTAGAGCACCTGACTGTAGACTGGAAGCACATTGGTTGTAGGCAGCCATCAGGGGGTCCCCGGTTCAAGTCCGGGAGCGCGGACCACT
>JAYZFV010000058.1:0-21009 GCA_036336595.1 Thermoplasmatota archaeon
GACGGAATGGGCCGTCCTCGAGGAACGGGTGTCCGGGCACCTCCCGCACGTCCGAGGTGATGACGCCGTCAGTCCCGTGGCGGGCCCTCAGCTCCTCCACGAGGTCGGTGCCGATCTGCCCGAGAGCCCCGGTGACGAGGATCCTTGCACCGGGAGGCGCCATGCGCGGCGGTGGTATCAGACGATACTTGAACATGTGAGTTTGGGGTGAGCATGTGTTTCAGAGCCAACGTAGAAATACAAGGGGCAACGGCTTCAGACCCCGTTGATTGCGTGAAATATGTCATCGTAACGGGGGGGGTGTTGTCCGGTCTGGGCAAGGGTGTGACTGCCAGCAGCATCGGCGTGCTGCTGAAAAGCGCTGGACTGCGCGTCACTGCGGTGAAAATAGACCCCTACCTGAACAGCGATGCTGGAACCATGAGTCCGTTCGAGCACGGAGAGGTCTTCGTGCTCGATGACGGGGGAGAGGTGGATCTCGACCTGGGGAACTACGAGCGCTTCCTCGACGTCTGCCTGACCAGCGAGAACAACATCACAACCGGAAAGGTCTACGACAACGTGATTCAGAAAGAAAGGAGGGGCGACTACCTAGGAAAGACCGTGCAAGTGATTCCGCACATCACCAACGAGATTCAGGAATGGATCGAGCGCGTGGCGCAGATCCCCAGTGATGGTAACGGCAAGGTGCCCGACGCCTGCGTCATTGAGCTCGGCGGGACTGTCGGCGACATCGAGAGCGCCCCATTCATCGAGGCACTGCGCCAGTTCCAGTTCAGGGTAGGACAAGACAATGTCTGCTTCGTACATGTCAGCCTGATTCCGGTAATGGGTCCGGTGGGTGAGCAGAAGACCAAGCCGACCCAGCACACGGTCAAGGATCTGCGTGGCCTTGGAATCAACCCCCACATGCTGGTGTGCAGGTCAAAGAGTCCCTTGGTAGATGAGACCCGCCAGAAGGTCTCCGCTTTCTGCCACGTCCCACCCGAGGCGGTAATCTCCGCGCACGACGTTTCCAACATCTACCAGGTCCCCATCATGCTCGACTCGCAGGGGGTCGCAAGCATGCTCTCCGAGATGCTAGGATTCAAACTGCCCTCCAAGAGACCGATGCTAGAAGATTGGAAGGCCATGGCCGACCACGTCGATTCCTTGGAGGATGCCGAGGAGGTGCACATCGCTACGGTCGGCAAGTACACTGGGCTCTCGGACTCCTACCTCAGCGTAATCAAGGCACTACAGCACTCCTCCTTCAAAGTCAACCGCAAGCTGGTGATCGACTGGATAGAGTCGACGGTGCTCGACGAGGAGACCGCGGGCACCGATCCCGAGGCGCACGACTCTGCATGGGAGCTGCTGAAGGCAGCCGACGGGATTCTCGTCCCCGGTGGCTTCGGGATCAGGGGCATAGAGGGGAAGATCAAGGCCGCTGAATACGCAAGGGAGAGCGGAGTGCCATACCTAGGGGTCTGCCTCGGCCTTCAGGTCGCCACAATCGAGTTCTGCCGCAACGTGCTCGGGCTCGAGCGGGCCAACTCCACCGAGTTCGACGAGGACACCCCCAATCCAGCCGTGGTGTTCATGCCGGAGATCTCGAAGACCCACATGGGTGGGACGATGCGCCTTGGCACCAAGCCGACGCCCTTCCTAGTGGACGACTGCAAGATTCGTCGCCTATACGATGGGGCTGATCACGTCGACGAGCGTCACAGGCACCGCTACGAGGTCAACCCAGAACTGATCGGGCAAATCGAGAGCGCCGGGCTGAAGTACGTGGGCAAGGACGAGACCGGGGAGCGCTGCGAGATCATGGAGCTGGAGGGCCATCCCTACTTCGTCGGCACCCAATACCACCCGGAGTTCAAGTCAAGGCCGAGCAAGCCCAGCCCACCTTACCTAGGCCTCCTGAAGGCTTCGAGCGGAATGGAAGTCTAATCGACTGCGACTGGGAGTATCCGCGTTGTTCGAAAGCCCTGCAAGACCTTCATGTAGGCGAGCGCCACGAATTCCGCATCCAGTTCCTCGTCTCCAGTCTCGATCCTCAGAGTCCTGACAGTCAGCAGCTTAGCTGGGGTCACCACTCCGAGGATGTTGTCGATTCCGATTGCACGGAGAACCTCCGGTGAGAGTTGCAGGTTACCTCGCCCAATCAGGAAGCCCTGGCCACCCATAGGGGATAGTAGCAGAGTGACTGGGCCTGAGTGAGGGGTCAGCAGCTCCAGCAGTCCCGCCTCGTCTAGGTCGGTGCCGACCTGCTCCGAACCAATCGTAGCATCGATGCCTAGGTTCGTCAGCTCGTATCCGTTCATCTCACCGATTGCTCGCAAAGTCCCGCCAGAGCCCCAGATTATCAGTCGGTCTTCGGTAATCATGACGTCCCTGATGTGGTCGGAGAGCCCCTCGAGGGTCTCTTCCTCGCCTGCGGCTTCTATCAGTTGCTTGGCGCCCTGCATCCAGCGTGGGCTCGAGGGCGTCATCGCCTCGGCGTACATCCTGATCTCCCAATCCCCCTGGCGGTAGCGCTCCTCGTCTAGGTCAAGGACCTCTGTGCCAGCAACCAACAAATCACCGTTCAACCAAGCCGATAGGACCTCAGCTGCTGCTTTTGGAGATGAAGCAAAGCATCCTGAGTGCATTTTGACCCCGGTAGGCATGCCGATGACTGGCAGCTCCGGGCGGCCATTGGCCTCCAAGGCCTCCACGATGTCCCTCGTCGTGCCATCCCCTCCGGCATAGAGCAGCAGGTCGATCCCGGCCTCAAGCATGGCTGCTACCGCTTCCTTGGTGTGCGTGGCGGTAGTCTCCCCTTTCGAGGAGTGGACTGTGCTGAGGTCGCCTATGTTTGCATCCTCGGGAAACCATTCGGTGCCCATGCGACCCTCGCTGGTGACCCAGTGCAGGTCATCGAAGCCCATCCTGTGAATCGAGTCGAAATGGGCCAGGGTCGTGGTCATACGCGGGCCGGAGCGGTCCTCGGCCCCCATTGACCGCGCCAACTCGGCTTTCCCGTCGCTGCCCTTCAGGCCGAGCCGGCCTCCCAAGCCAGCATCAGGGTTAACCAGCATCCCCAGTCTCGCCACGAGTGTGCGGAGCCGATGGGCGTTATTATCGCTACATGCCCCTTCGGGAGGGCATGAGAGTCGTCGTCGCGCTCGGTGGAAACGCCCTGCTGCGTCGCGGCGAGCCGCTGACAGCGGAAAACCAGAGGAGCAACGTCGGTGTCGCTTGTGAGGCCTTGGCCCCGATCGCATTGGAGCACGGACTAATTGTTACGCACGGAAATGGCCCTCAAATCGGGCTGCTAGCACTACAGTCAGCCTCCTACGAAGAGGTCGACGAGTATCCCCTCTATTTGCTGGGAGCGCAAACAGAGGGCCAGATAGGCTACATGATCGAGCAGGGACTGGGTAATTTGCTGCCCATCGAAACTCCACTAGCTACCATCCTGACGATGGTCGAGGTAGACCCCGAGGATCCTGCCTTCCAAAACCCCACCAAGCCCATAGGTCCGGGATACAGCGAGGAGGATGCGAGGAGGATGGCTGAGGAGCGGGGGTGGTCGATTGCCAAGGACGGCGACATGTGGCGCCGGGTAGTGCCTTCCCCCGAGCCTCACCGGATCTTCGAGCTGCGGCCCATCCACTGGCTCCTGGAAAAGAATACCACCGTGATCTGCGCAGGTGGGGGCGGCATCCCGACCGTGTACAATTCCGATGGGGAGCTGGAGGGCGTCGAGGTGGTGATCGACAAGGACAGGGCCAGCGCCCTACTGGCCAGGCAGCTCGATGCCCGCTTGCTGATTCTCGCAACAGACGCCGACGGAGTCTACCTCGACTGGGGCACCGACAAGGCGAGGAAGATCGAGAGTACCACCCCCGATGAAATCGAGCAGCACGAGTTCGACGCCGGTTCGATGGGCCCCAAGGTGGAGGCGGCCTGCGACTTCGTTCGCAGGACCGGGGAGCGGGCGGTAATCGGGGCGCTGACTGACCTCGGGGCCATGGTAGCCGGCGAGGCGGGGACGCAATTCACCATCGAATGACGGGTTTGTGCCCGATTAGACGGCCAAGCCCTTCATATCAGCAGGTCGTCGGCACAGCCGACAGAGATGGTCCAGTGGCGATGATATCGGTTGACGTGGGCGCCGATGACCCCCATGAGTATGCCAGCGGCACCACCGCTGGCGAGGTCATCAAGAACGTCCACGGGCGCAAGTCTGGCGCCGTAGCCGCACTAGTCGATGGCGAGGAGCGCGACATGTCCTTCGCGCTCGAGGTGGATTGCAGCGTCGAGCCCATTGACGGAGCTTCCGAGGCCGGCCTCTACATCATCCGCCACTCCTGCGCCCACCTGCTGGCCCAAGCGGTCACCGAGTTGTACCCGGAGGCGAAGCCGACCATCGGGCCGCCCATCGAGAGCGGGTTCTACTACGACTTCGGCCACATGGATCCGATTGGCGAAGAGGACATGCGTCGCATCGGGAAGCGCATGAAGGGGCTCGTCAGGCAGAACCACGCAATGGAGAGGGAGGAGCACGGCAACGAATCTCTGCGTGAGATGTTCGCATCGAACCCGTTCAAGCTCGAAATCATGGACGACAATATCGGTCACGACGTCGGCTCGTCTGCCTACAGGCAGGGCGACTTCGTGGACCTGTGCCGAGGACCCCACGTGTCCTCGACCGCCCAGCTCCGCTGGTTCAAGCTCACCAGCACCAGCCAGGCCTACTGGAGGGCTGACAGGGGCAGGGAGTCGCTGGTCAGGATCTACGGGATGTGCTATCCGGACAAGGAGGGCCTGAAGGAACGTGAACGGCAGCTGGGGGAGGCGGCCAAGCGCGACCACAAGAAAATCGGAAAGGAAATGGAACTCTACATGATTGACGAGATGATTGGGAAGGGGCTTCCCGTGTGGCTGCCTAACGGCGAGATTCTGAAGTCGGAGATTGAGAGGTTCGCGATAGAGACCGAGGATGCATACGGATACGTCAGGGTAACCACCCCAGTGCTCGGAAAGAAGGAGCTCTTCGAGACCAGCGGTCACCTACCTCACTACGCGGACATGATGTACCCCCCGATGGAGATGGACGATGGGGCCTACTACTTGCGTGGAATGAATTGCCCGTTCCACCACCTGATTTTCACTAACAAGAAGCGATCCTACAGGGAGCTCCCCCTGCGCATAGCGGAATACGGAACTGTCTATCGGAACGAGCTCTCAGGGACTCTCTCTGGACTTCTCAGGGTCAGGAAAATGGAGATGAACGATGCTCACGTTTATTGTCGACTCGATCAGGTCGCTAGCGAAGTGGAGGGAAACATACGCATGGCTCAGGACTACTACTCTACGTTCGGCTTCGACGACTATCACTTCCGGCTCTCGCTGTGGGACTCCCAGAACAAGGACAAGTACATCGATCAGCCGGAGAATTGGGAGGCGACTGAGGCCCATCTGCGCCGCATCCTGGATGATCTCGGCGTGGACTACGTGGAGGCCGTGGACGAAGCCGCCTTCTACGGGCCCAAGGTCGATATCCAGTTCCGCACAGCACTGGGGCGGGAGGAGTCGATTGCCACGATTCAACTGGATTTCGCGGCCAAGGAGCGATTCGGTCTGTCTTACATGGACGAGACCGGCAACGAGGACGGTGAGGTCTTCGTCATTCACCGAGCCCCGCTCTCTACCCACGAGCGCTTCGTCGCCTTCCTGCTCGAGCAGTGGGCTGGAAACCTGCCTACGTGGCTATCTCCGGTTCAGGTGCAGGTCATCACCATCTCAGAGAAGCACCGAGAGTACGCTGCCGAGGTCCGAGAGGCACTCGAGACAGCGGGAGTGAGGGTGCAAGTGGACGACTCGGACAACACGATCGGCAAGAAGATCAGGACGCATCGGAAGATGCGTCCCGCCTACATGGTGATTCTAGGAGACGAGGAGGCCAAGGACTGCGCTGTCTCAATTCGCGCTCGCAACGGGGACCAGCGCAACGGAGTCCCGCTCACCGAGTTCGTGGCGGACGTCTTCGCTGAGATCACGAATCGCGGCAAGGAACTGGGCATCGTACAGTGATGCCGCTTTCGATTGCGGTTCGGCGTGATTATCAATACGGAGTCCCGCCTAGGCACGACTCCTGATGGCTGCAGACTCTGATTCCGAGCCCCCCGACGAGGCAGAGCAGGTCGAGGGGATGCTGGGGGTGGCACGTTCGGTGGTATCGACCTGTCTAGCCGTTCGTCGAGAGGATACGGTCCTAGTGGTCACCGATCCAATGACATCGACGATAGCTAGAGCGATGTACGAAGCCGCTGCCAGGATTACCGAGAGGCTGATTCTGGTAATGATCCCCCCTAGTCTGAAGCGAGGAGCAGAGATCCCCAGCGTGGTGGCTGATCTGATGAGGAACGCAGATGTGATTATCATCGCGACTCGAAACTCATTCACCCACACGCGTGCTAGGGCCAACGCCTCCAGGGAGGGCGCAAGGATAGCCTCCATGCCGGGAATAGACGCTGAGGTGATGGCCCACGGCATGACCGAGGACTACACCGCGCTCCGCCGCGAGATTCGTGGCATGAACTCTGTGTTCAGGCGGCGGCGGAACGTCCACGTGACTACGCCCGCAGGCACGGACATACGCTTCACCACGGGTAGCCGTTGGATCCTAGATGACAATGGCCTGATCGTCCGTCCAGGAGCCGTGGGGAACCTACCTGCAGGGAAGATATTCGTTTTACCTCAGGAGGGAACCGCTAGCGGCACGATCGCCATCGACAGCACCTGGGAAGGGAGGATTCTGGAAGAGCCGCTAATGTTCGATGTTGAAGACGGGCTCGTTACCGGCATCGAAGGAGGGGCGCTGGCAGACGAGATCAAGTCGATCTTGGAACTGGCCAAGTCAGGCCTCAGGAGGAACAGGGGTCGCGCCTACACCCTAGCCGAGTTCGGCTTCGGCATGAATTCGCGGGCCAAGCTGCTCGGGAACAGGCTCGAGGACCAAGTGGTGCGCGGCTCCGCGTACTTTTCGTTCGGTGACAACACGGCCCTGGGCGGGTCCGCAAAGGTCGGGGTGAAGATGAGCGGCGTGATGTCGAAGCCCTCCTGCACCCTCGATGACATCACCCTAATTTCCGAGGGCAAGGTAACCGCGTCATAGGGCTGGTATCATGCGCGCGATCCTCTGGTGCAACGGGACGCAGCCCTCCCAGTCGGTGATAGATGCGGTTCTGGATGAGGGCGTGCCAGTTATTGGGGTCGATGCAGGTGCCGACCGGGCCGCCGAGTCCGGGATCGAGGTCGAAGAGGTCCTCGGCGATCTCGATTCGGTCGATCGCTCCCGGTGGGGGGGCAAGCTGCACGAACTGCCGGACCAGTCCAGCAGCGATCTGGTCAAGTCTATCACGCTGCTGATCGAGCGCGGCTACACTGAAATCGACGTGGTTGGCGTCGACGGTGGCAGCCCCGATCACGTCCTAGGGAGTTGGGCTGCGCTCTGCGAGGCCCCCGGAGGGGCTCGTATCCGCCTGCATCATGAGGATGCAGTCGCCCACAGGCTCCACCCGCGGGACGGTGGCTTGGAGCTCGAAATCGGAGAGGGCCAGGAATTCTCCGTCTTCGCACTCCAGCCCTGCAATGCTTGGGTCTCGGGTGCCAAGTGGGAGGTTGACGGCGATCCGATGTCATTCTCGACCAGGGGCCTGCATAATGTGGGCACAGGGGGGAGTGCCAGAATCAACGCAGACGGAGTTCTGGTGGTTTTTTCGCCACGATGACTACTCCTCTTCGTGAATCTGCCTAGCGAGCATCAGAGCGATCGGACGGGTCCGCTCGTCCTCCTCGAGGACGATTCGGAGGATGATGACGATGGGTACCCCGATGATCGCCCCGGCTATGCCCCAGACCTGGGCGGACACCATTACCGTCAGCAACAGCACGAGCGGGCTGATCCCGAGCCGCTGGCCAGACAGGTTCGGCTCGATAATCGAGCCGAACAGCTGCTGGTTGGCCAGCAGGGCGATTGCCATGGCAACAGCCATTCCTGGCTCAAGCACGATGAAAGCGATGATCACGGGGGGGATCGTAGCAAGAAGAGCGCCCAAAACAGGCACGAAGTCCAACAGGAAGCAAAGGGTCCCGAATAGGAACCACCCCGGGATGTCGAAAACCAGCGGGGACAGGAGGAATGCCAGCACTATGGCTTGTCCGGCACTGCAGGTCGCCTTGGAAATCACATACGTGGAAATCGAGTCAGAGGAGTTCGAGACGATATTCTCAATCCTCCCGATTGAGTCGGGGAAGGCAGCCCGGAACCGATCGGGGAGGGTCTTCTCCTCCAATATTATGAAAACCAGAAACAACAAGACTGCGCCCATGGTGGTCATGAAACTGGCTAGAGACCCCAGGATAGAAGTCACGAAGACCTCGATGTTCTCGACCGTGATTACCGAGGCTATGATCTCGGAGCTACTGAACCCCTTCTCCAGCCCATAAAGGTCGGCCTCCGAAAGCCTCGCCATCTTGGAATCAAGCTTTTCGGCCATCATAGGGACTTCATCGATGAACGACGAAAGATTGCTGTAGAGAACCATCGAGATCCCGTAAGCGAGCAATACCGAGAACGCGAGGATCAACGCGTACGAGATTACGCTGTTGCCGACCTTCTCGAACAGAAACTTCTCTGGGGCGCGAATCAGGAAATATAGGAGGATCGCGATTGCGAGCGGCATCAAGATGGCCTTCAGGTGCACGAGAGCGAGGTAGGAGACGAGCATCACAACGGAGAAGCTGGCAGCAGTGGTCGTCTTGGAGCGACGAGGGGCAGAGACGCTCTCCGACATGTAAGCCTCGGGTGCGGGTCGAGCAATCAAGAGTTTCCCCGGCGGCCTGGGTCGCCGATGGCCCGTTCGTAGACCGCGAGGAAGGCATCTGCATTGCCCTCGAACGTGAATCGTTCTAGGGCTCTCCTCCGCCCCGCAGCCCCCTTGGCAACCAGTTCTCCTGAGGATAACATCGACAGCATGGATTCGGCGAGTGAGTCCTCGCTCATCTCACAAAGCCCGCCGACCTCCTCGTCGATCATCTCTGTCAGCGGTGGCAGGTCGAAGGCCAGGCAGGGCGTCCCAGAGGCCATCGCCTCCAAAGGCACGAGTCCCTGGCCCTCGTAGTAGCTGGGATAGCAAACTAGGTCCGCGATCGAAAAGCACGCAGCAAGTTCGTCGAACTTCATGCCGGACTCTATCGAAACGTGCTCGCTGATGCCCAATGCCATAGCCAACCGAAGGAGCTTGGACCTCAAGCCCCCTCGACCCACCATCAGTAGGTGGGAGTCCGGTGACTCCTTGACGACCGTCGCGAAAGCCCGGATGAGCATCGTGTGGCCCTTTCTTGCAGCGAGTCTGCCAACAGCGAGAACTAGATTGGTCTCCGGGTTAGCGCCATATCTCTTCCTCAGTTCGTTAGAGCGAGAGAGATCGTCCTCGGAATCGAGATGGAGCGGTCTGTAGAGCCCTGTATCGACCCCCCACAGTATCGTCTCGCAGTCCCAATTGTCGGGTGGGGAATAATTTGCCTCGAAATCATTTCTTGTGGCAACGCTGTTCGCGACGCAGATGTCTGAGTGATTAAGGGCGATGTTCTCGAATTTCGCATAGTGATCTGCAAATCTTCGAATAGCGATGTCATTGACGTTCCACCGAGCGCCTTCCTCTCCGAACTGTGAGCTCAAGACGAGCCCTCTCGCCTCTCCCTTCCATGACCCGTGAAGACTGGTGATTACTGGAGAGATCCCACGAGCGCGCTTGAACTGTTTTTCATTCCAAGCTAGCAATGGCGCGTGTACGTGGATCACGTCTACTGGGTCCCGTTCGTGCAACTTTTCCAGGGCCCTGAGGGCCCACCGACCATACGATCTTGTGAACGCCATTGGAATTCTGGCCCACGGCACTTCAGAGACCGTCACGCCATCGACCTGAGGTGGCTTGCCCCCTCCCGAACGAGTGATGACAGTGGCTCTATGTCCCTTCGCAGCCAGCGCCGCCGAGAGGTGGTAGACGGTCGAGCCCATCCCGCCCCATCTTGGAGGGTATTCCGCACTGAGCATACAGACGTGCATGACTTGGCCTCGGCCATGGGCGTAGGGGGGCGTTCTTGAAGCGAACGGGGGGGCCGATGCGGGCTAAACGCGCTATAATGGTTAAAAAAACCGGCCTGCTGGGCAGTTTCCCCATGACAGATCCTCTGCCCGTTCACGTAACAGTGGTCATCCCCACCAGGAACGAGGAGCAGGCGATAGTACGGACCATTCGCAGCGTGCCGAACGACGGCTGGTGCGAGAAGCTCGATTTCCTGATAGTTGACGGGAACTCCACGGACCGGACCCGCGAGCTCGCCGAGCAGGAGGGGGCAACAGTCTACCTTGAGCCACGTAAGGGATATGGTCGGGCCTACAGGACCGGTTTCGCCATCGCGCCAGGTGACGTCATCACCACCATGGATGCAGACTGCACCTATCCAGGCGAGGAGGTTCCCGCCTTGGTTCGAAGGCTAATCGAAGAAGATCTGGAATTCATCACCTGCGACCGCCTCAAGAGGGCCGAAGAGGGCAGCATGTCGGGAATGCACGGCTTTGGAAACTGGGCACTCTCATTCACTGCCCGCATGTTGAATTGGTATGGCATTCACGATTCCCAAAGTGGAATGTGGGTATTCCGAAAGCACATCATGGATAATCCGAAGATGCGCCCGACCAACGACGGGATGCCGCTCTCCGAGGAGATGAAGATCAACGCGCGTCGCTGCTATGGGCGCGAGAAGGCGATTGAGGTCTCCGTGCCCTACCGACCGCGAGTTGGGATAGCTGAGATCAATACTTGGAGCGACGGCTGGAAGAACTTCAAGTTCCTGTTCTCCAAGCGCTTGGGCCTGAATCGAGGAGTCACTCCTTGGGGTCCTGAGGAGGCGTAGGACCAGATTCCTCGTCGAACTCCAGGTCCATCTCCGTGGGAACGAACGAGCTCCACCTCTCAATCTCTGCGAGATCCTTGATGATTTCGAGCGAACGTCTCCTCTGGTAAGCCATGCCGGCCAGCCCCATTGCGAGCATCGAGATGACTAGGAAGGGGAGTCCCGAGTTGGTGAGCCACTCCACCAGGCCACCGTCAGAGGGCCGGACAATCGGTATGGTTTGGACAATGGCGGGACTGACCAGTTCCCCGTCGATGGCGTAGACTTCGACCTTGGCCCAGGAGCCCTCAGAGACTAGCCAGGTCCCGCGGTTTGTCCAGATGCCGTCATTTTCAACTTGATCTCCGCCTTGGCCGTCGTCACGGAAGTAAAGCGCCTCGGTCACGCCCCCAGAAGCCAGTTCGCCGCGCACGGTGTCCGTGGTCCCGTCAGGGTCATCCAGCCTGACCGTGGTGACGACGTCGGTGGGCTGATCGGCTTCGATCTCCAGTACTGATATGGTGAGGTCAAGGAGAACAGGGGCTGACGAGCCGACGGTGATATTGATCGAAGCGTAGGATTCTGCGCCCCTCGAGTCCTGCACCATCAAGTTGACTCTAACCGGCCCTGGCGGGAAGGACAGCGTCAAATTTTGCCGATCGCTCAGAACCTCCCCCGAGGGCAGGGACCACTGGTAGAGGACGATGTCCTCGTCGTAGTCGAAGGAGTCGGAGGCGCTGAGTGCTATCTCGTGGCCCGGGGGGACGTACTGCCCGTCGAGCAAGCCTGAGATGACGGCCACGGGCCCTGTCTCGAGAACGGTGATGCTCTGCGTGTGGATCCTCTCGTGGCCATCGGAGTCTGTCAAAATGAAGGTCAGCGTATGCACACCGCTCCCGAGATAGTCGTTATACCAATATTCGCAGCAAGACACGCTGTCCAGAATCGGCTCTGCCATTAGATCGGAAAGAACGGTGACTGTGAATTCGTCGCCGTCGGCATCGAAGGAATTCCTGAAATCGAAGAGGACCGGGAGATTGGAGTAGACCTCGGCTACGATTGGCGAATCCAGCACGAGGACCGGGGCGCTCTTCGAGACCTCGAGGCTGATCGAGTCAGAGACGGGCTGGCTGGAGCCATCATCGATAGTCAGGGTGATCACGTGAGTTCCCGCAAACAGACGGGACTGGACGCCCCAACCGCTGCCCAGAGGCTCTTCGAGCTGATCGCTCTGCCACAGAACGCTGACGATGTCCGTACTCGAGGTTGCCAATGGGTTGCACAGAAGGCCGCTTCCATTGTCTGGCAATTCTAAGCATGAGACGTCCCAGTCCCCCGACCCAGTCGCATCGAAATTCACCAGCACCGAGGAGTCGGTGGAGAAGCCATCCTGCGGGGAGGCGATGATTGCATGAGGGGCAGAATTTGAGACTGAAATCTGAGTTGAGATGGAGTTCCACTGTCCTGCGTGCTCGCCAAGGCTGTCTGAAGCGTAGAACGTGATCTCGTGAGTCCCCTTCGAGAGAGTGCCGGTGAATCCTATTGGATCGGGTGATGAGCCGGACGCCAACAGGCCATCGATTGACGAGTGGAACTCGAATTTGACTGGATCCCCCTCGGGGTCCACTGTCGCAGAACCATCAAGGCTAATCCAGTCCGCGGAAGTCTGCCCGTTCCTCTGAATCTCCCACACTGGATTGGGCAGCTCATTGTAAAGGACGATGTCGAAGGCCCAGTAAACAGTGTTCAATCCGTCATAGGCGAATATCTTGACCTCGAAACTATCCTGGGGGGACCCGATGAAGTTTCTCACTATCTCCATGGGGCAACTCGGGTTGTTCATGTCGATATCCACAGACTCGAACTCTGCTTCGACCCAGCACCACAGCGGCCCTTCGACATCGTAGGTTCCCTCCAACGAGATGGTGACAGACGCAGTCTGGCCGAGGTACAGGATTCCCCAAGCTTCGACTTGCGGCTCCACCACTTGGACCGATAGCACTGGGGGGCGGTTCACCAGGGTGATTGTCCGGGTTTCATTTACGCAATTACCCGCTTCGTCGCAGAGGGTCGCGGTGATCTGGTGGGCCCCATCTGAAAGGCACACCTCGCCTATGTTGGCGACGAAGTAGGAGCCGTTTCCGCTGCCATTCGTCGCACATGAGGATAGGTCGCCGTCGATGCTGCTGGTCCAGCTGTAGGTCAGGGCATCGAGATCCAGGTCGAAGCTATTGTTGGCGGAGAATTCGACCTCGGAGCCTGAAGACACTTCGAGGCCGTCTTTCGGGAGGTCCCAGACCAGGAACGGGGGCTGCGGGGATAGTTCCAGCCTGCAGTACGCCCTCTTGTCGTCGTCGATGGCTATCGGGGACGTGTGATTCGTCTCCCCGTCATAAGTGCAAGAGACGTTGGCGTGATTTTGTGGGCCCCACCCCCCAGAGGGGAGACAGCGAAGCCCAAAGAAAGAGCAATGGGTCTCGAATCCGGAGAATGGGAGGGTGGTGGAGTAGTTGTCCTCGTACATGTCGAAGGAAATGTCAGCCTGGGCCATTGGGATGTTCAATAGGTTCTGATTGATCGCGAAGACCTTCAAGAAATGACTCAGGTCGAGGATGTTGTTCGATCCGTTCGAAGTTGGAGCGCCTATGGAAGATGATGAAATCCAGCGTATCCAGCTGTCACCGAGCATCGAGAAAGAGTCGGTTAAATTGGCTCCAGAGACGAACCATGAGTCGGTGAAGTTGACGAAGCTCGACGAGACTGACGGGCGCGCCATGCATGCGAATCCGACGTTGGTGGCAAGAAGCTCCGTGTGCTCGCGCAGCTCCAGGCAGCCGGTCGACGAGCCGCTCTGGATGACGCTGTCGTTGAGGTATGAGGTCAGGGAGCCCTCGGCGCTCCATGACATGCCGAGGTTGTCCCCATTGAGGTCGAGAAGGCTGATCTTGGCATCAGTCTCCTCGAGCTCGATCGCGAACGTGCTCGAGTTGGAGGCGATCTTCATGTCGCTGATCACCACATGGCCGCTTTGACTCAGCCCGCTGTTGTTGACCCCCAACCCAATCCCACTGGTCGGGTCCCTGACCTCGGTGTGCAACAGCTGCAGATCTATCGAGTCTTCAACCAGATAGCCGACTTGGTCCCCATCTGACGTGCAAGAAAAACAAGTTACGTTCTTTCCGCTGCTCTCGACGTAATTCGACTCCTTGAACCAAATTCCAGCCCCGTCGTTCCCAGCGGTGGACACGAAGGAAAGTTCTACGTTCCCGGAGTCGATCACGGAGACTCCGTGCCCGCCGTTGCCAGTGCTAATCACTCCCGATAGATCCGGGTGGAACTCCTTGGCGAACAGCCCGGTACCGCCCGAGCCGCTGATCTGCCAGTCCGAACCGGTCACACCCCCCTTCGTGAGGTGCACCCCCACCCCGCTAGAATTCGCGATTTCCAACCCGATCACCTGCGGAGGCCCCGACGATGTCCATGATGCGCTCCTGATTGCCAGGCTGGCCCTCTCCCAAGGTTGGGCCAGCGTGGATGGGTTACCGTTGTTGTTGAGCGTCAGATTGGTGATCTTCGTGGAGGAGTCTATCATATAGAAGCGGGAGGGGACGGGGTTGTCCTCGATCAGGTTCTGGCCGGTGAGACGGACGGAGCTGGTGTTCACATCAATCGCGTGCATGCCGAGGCCCGGCGTCTTGGCTCCGGGTCCGCCAGTTCCACGGATTACCAGGTCCTCGAAGACGGCCTGGCTGTTGTGGAGGTTGGAGATGTCGGACTTGTCGTAGTAGCGATCCACGCTGACGCCCCGGTACATCGAGTCCTCGATGGTGGTCCTCACGAATGTGGGGCGAGTGGTCATTTCCTCCGAAATATGACGAACGAAAATGCCCGTGTCTGAAGTTTTGACGGCGATGTCCTCGAGCAATGGGATGCTGTCCTCCACCCACACGCCCGCAGCTGCGGCTAGAGTGGCTCCCGATACATTCTCCACCACGATTCCACTCACAACCCCCCCGCTCGATCCCCAGAAATTCAAACCACGAGTCAGCAGATTGGTAATGCTGGCGTTGGTCAAGACCACAGTGCTCTGGTAGCCGATGCTGACACCGAATCCATACCGGTAGCTGAGGGAGGTTCCGTGCAGGTCCTGACCGCCCCCATCGATCACGAGATCGGTGATCACGGGTGATGCGTAATCGAACAGGTCGATCCCAACCCGATCGGCGTTCAGGATGGTGAGGTTGGAAATTCTCGGGTCCGATCCGTAGATCGTGATCCCGTAAACCGATTCGGTGATCGTCAGGTTGTCGATCGAGGACCCGAAGCCGTGGCTTGTGGAATTGAACTGGATTCCATCGTGGTCGCCCCCGGAGCCGTCGACTTCGAGGGTCACGGGGTCCGAGGCCGTGCCCTCGACCGCCAAGCGCCCCTCGACGTAGAGCCGCGAGCCGTCGCTGATCCGGACGGTGGTTCCCGCGGTAATCTGCAGGACCTGCCCGTTCCCCACCGTGTAATCGTCGATCTCCACGACGCCCGACCACACCGTCGTCGACTTGGATTGGGATTGGGCGGACGCAGCGGTCAGAAGGGGGGCGCACAGCATCAGCAGGACCAGCAGGGTGGCCCGTCCCTTCAGGGAGGGGGATTGGACATGCACGAGTTCTCGGCTCACCGCATCTTTGTTATCCCTTGGGATGGATTGAGTGAGAAAAACACAGGACTCATAAACAGGCAGCAGACGGGGTCGCTCCGATGGCCTCGGGAGCGGCGACCAAGGTTGCGTGGGTCTTGATTGAAGTTGAACCTGGGATGGAAAGGGAAGTCTACCAGCAGCTCTTGGAGCTCGAGAACATCACGGAGACGCACATAGTCTTCGGGCCGAAGGACATCGTGGTGAAAATCGAGTTCCTATCGGAGCGTGAGATGACCGAGACCCTGATTGGGAAGATGAGGATGGTAAGCGGAATCAAGGACACTACGACGATGATAGCCTTGGAGGTGTGACGAATGGCTGTCGGCTTCCTATTGGTAAAAACGGAGCCTGGCCGCGAGAAGGAGGTCCGGGCCAGAATCTCCGAACTGCCCGCTTGCAAGGGGACTTGGATATGCTTTGGCGCATTCGATCTTTTCGTGAAGCTAGAGGACGAAGAGGACGAGCTGACTCGCTGCATCGTTCAGGATATCCGCCAGCAGCTGGACGGGATCAGGGACACAACCACCCTGATCGGCGCCGAGATCTGAGCTACTGGAGCGCCTTGGAAAGGCGTTCGAGCATCTCCTTTGCCGCGTTGTTGCACTCCGCCGACCTGAATCTCCCGATCGCCTCCCGCCAATGAGAGAGCCGGTTCTCGGGCTCGAGGGTGCCCCTCCAGTACCACCACTGCGCAGTCAGCCTCCTGTGGGCGGCGATATCGTCACGCAGGGCCTCCGGAGAGAGCTTGGAGTGGGCCTCGCGGAGCCAATTCGGCGGGTCGGGACCGCACGCCTCCAGTGCGATGTGGATGGTGCGGAGGGCTTCAAGCGGGTCGCCGGACGCCTCGATGTGGCCGTGGGCAGCCTCCAGTGCGTCGTTGGAGGGCCTGCCCTCCGTCCTCGCCGCTAGCCTCGCGCGCATGTCCAGGGCAGCTAGGCGGGGGTCCTCCGAGCCGAGCCTCGACTCGAGAGCGCTGCGGGCGAAGGCCGCGGCGGACAGGTCGCCGGCGTCCGAGGCGACGGAGTGACGTAGGAGGTCGAGGGCGAGTTCGGCGACGCTGCGGTCGTCGGACTCCAGATCTGACAGCTCGACGGAGCCGATGCCATCCAGGATCTCCTTTGCTAGGGAGGGGGGGACGGGCCCGGGCAGACGGTCGTCGTAGAGCCTGACCAGCGAGGCGACGCTGGCCCTCGCTCGCTCCCCTGGCTCGAGCCCCTCAAGGGCGAGGCGCTCGAATTCGTCAGCGTGCGTGGGATCGCCCTCGAGGCGAGCGAGGCGAGCGAGTCGCAGGTGTCGCCTGGGGCCCTCCGTGAGCCTCTCGATGTGGGCGTCCGCCGTTTCCGCCTCGCCGCGCTCCAGGGCGATGTCGGCGGCGTACTCCCGCAGCCCCTCGTCGTCGCTCAGTTCCACGGCCTGCTCGATCAGCACCGCCGCGGCAGCGCTGTCCTCGCCGGCAATCGCCGGGACGTGCTCCAGGACCCACTCGGGGTCCGGGTCCCCACCGGAGCTCAGGCGGTGGTGGGCCTCGATCCTGCGTGCCCTGGTGCCCTCTCGCGAGGACCACCGGGAGGCCTGCTCGGAGTGCAGGTCGGAGAGGTCGGCATCGGACCAGGTCCCCCTCCTGACGTTGCGGATCAGGTGGTGCGGCTCGACCAGGGTCTGGGCCCAGCGCAGGATAGCGGCCTCGTCCAGCTCCTCGGTGCCATCGGGATCGAACATCTCCTCTATGGCCAGGGGCAGCGGCGCTATGCACAGCTCGTCCAGCGAGCCGCTGCCGCTTTCGCTCAATCGCCGGATCACCGTCGCCTCGACGTAGGACTGCACGGCCTCGACGCGCTCGGGCAGCACATCCTCGGGAGACCAGAGGCGCATCGCGAGGGGATGCCCCCCAAGCGCCTCTGCTATGGAGAGGGCGGCCGGGTCGTCTAGTTCGTCGGGCAGGAGCGGCGTGGCCTCCGAGGGATCCAGGCCATCGAGCCTGTGCTCCTCGAACCCGGAGAGCTCGCTGAAGGGGTTGGGCGCGCGGACGACGGCAAGCACAGCAGCTTGGGTGCCCGAGCACGCGCCGAGCAGCTCCTCGATCCCCCCGATGTGGCGCGGGCTGAGCTGCTGCGCCTCGTCGAGGACCAGCGCCGTGCGCATGGAGTCCACGGCAGCCGCGATGGCGTCGGGCGAGGAGGGGGCGGGGTCCCCGAGCCACATGGCGCCGACGGCAGCCGCGTCGGTGTCGGTGTTGCAGGTCGCCCAGCGCACCGTCCAGCCCGTCCCCAGGAGGTCCTCCACGACCGCGCGGGCCAGGCTGGTCTTGCCGATGCCCGGCAGTCCGTTGAGCAGGACGCTGCCGCCCTCGGAGAGGCTCTGCGAGAGCGCGGAGACCTCGTCATCGCGCCCATGGAGCAGCGCGGCGTCCGGAACCGGGCCGAAGGCGCGGCCGCGGCGGGCGGAGACGGTGTCTCGCGCGGACGCGGCCTCCCTGCCCTCCTGGGTGATGTGGACGACCTTGCGGCGGCGCGGGCCGGCGCCCGTGACGTGGGCGCTGCGAGTCGTGACGAAGCCCGCGGACCCGAGCTCGCTCAGGGGCGAGTGGACCGCTGACCTGACCACCCCGACGGCCTCGGCGATGCCCGGCAGGCACAGGGCCCGCGGGACGTCCCAAGCGCCCTCCAGGTCGCTGCCGAAGCTCGCCAGGTGGGCCAGGATCCTCAGCTGGGACTCGGTCAGCACGCCCCCCGGGCGAAACCAGCGTTCATGAGCGTACACCTGCAGCGCATCACCCCGCATGACCGTCGACGCGAGCAATCTGGAGCTGCCCGACAAGCCCGGAGTCTACCTTTTCCGCAGGGCGGACGATCGCGTGATGTACGTCGGCAAGGCCACCGACCTGCGCTCCAGGGTCAGGTCGTACTTCGCGGAGAGGCCCGACCGCGAGATGGTTCCCCGTCTGGTAGAGGATTCGGACAAGGTCGACTGCATAGTCACACAGAGCCCGTCCGAGGCCCTGATCCTCGAGCGCCAGCTGATACGCAGGCACAAGCCGCGCTACAACTCGCTGCTCAAGGACGACAAGTCGTACCCCTTCATCGCCCTGACCGACGAGACGCATCCCCGCATCCTCTACACCCGCCACCCGCCCAAGGGCGCCAGGCTGTGGGGGCCGTTCCCCGACGCAGGCGCCGCCAAGCGCGTGATCCAGCTGCTCAGGCGCCAGTTCGGGATCCGGGACTGCCCGGAGCTGCTGCCGCAGGGCTGCTTGGCCATGCACATCGGCCTGTGCGCGGCGCCGTGCATCGAGCCCGCGGGATACGAGGAGCGCACCAGGGCCGCGACCAGCGTGCTCGACGGCGACGCAGCGGTCCTGATCGAGGCGCTGCAGGGGGAGATGGACGCCTCGGCCGAGGGACTCGAGTACGAGCGCGCGGCGCGCACCCGCGACATGATCGCAGCGGTCCAGCGCACGATCTCCCAGCAGGTCATCCACAGCCGCTTCTACCAGGACTGCGACGCGGTCGGATTCGCCTCCGAGGGCGACACCGGCTGCCTGGTCATCCTCCACGCCAAGGACGGCATCATCCAGGGCCAGGTGGACTACCCGCTGATCCACCGCGGCGACGTCACGGACTCGGTCTCGCTTGTGCTCGCCGAGCACTACGAGAACCGCAGGCCCCCGCGCACCCTGCTAGTCCCCGCCCCGATAGGGGGGGCTCTGTCCTCGTGGCTGTCCGGGAGGCGCGGCAGCGCCGTCGAGGCCAGGGTGCCGCAGCGCGGCGAGCTCGCCAAGCTCAGGGGGATGGCCGACCGCAACGCCGAGGTCCTGGCCAAGCGCCACACCAAGCGGCGCTCGGGCAGCCTCGAGCAGGCCGCGGCCGACGACGGCGCGCGCCTGCTGGGCCTGGAGTCACTGGACCACCTGGTCTGCTTCGACATGGCCCAGCTGCAGGGCGAGGAGCGGGTCGGGGCCTGCGTGGTCCTGCGCAGCGGCCGCCCGGCCAAGAAGGAGTACCGGACCTACCGCGTCAAGACCGACGCGGCCGACGACCTGCGGATGATGTCCGAGGTCGTCGAGCGCTGGCTCAGGCGCCAGGGGGGCTGGCCCGACCTGCTGCTGCTGGACGGGGGCGAGACCCACCTCTCCACGATCGCTTCCATGCTGGTCGGGCACGGCCTGGAGGGGCGCTTCCCGGTGGCCGCCCTCGCCAAGCGCGAGGAGACCCTGCACATGCCCGGCAGGGAGCCGATCGTGCTCGACCGCCGGGGCAGGGTGCTGGTGCACGCCCGCGACGAGGCGCACCGGTTCGTCAACCGCTACCACAAGAAGCGACGCGGCAAGGGCTCGCTGGGCGACCCGCTGGAGGCCGTCGAGGGACTGGGGGCGAAGAAGATCCAGGCCCTCCTGCGGCACTTCGGGGGCCGCAAGGGCATCAGGCACGCGAGCACGGAGGATCTGCGCGAGGTTCCTGGCATAGGCAAGGCGATGGCGGAGCGCGTCCACGCCCACATGAACGGGTGAGCCGATGCCCGGCAGCGATTCCCACGACAGCCTCAGGGCCGCCGTCAGCGGCTTCCTGGGGGACGATGTCGGGGGGCGCCTCGACGACCTGCCCCGCCGCTGGGAGCGCTTCGACGACGTCGCGCTGCTGCCATCCGCGGCCTTCGCCCACGAGCGCTGGGACGGGGTCCGCTCGGAGGGCCTGTGGCGGGTTGTGGCGGAGGGACTGGGCGTGTCCCGGCTCGGCAGGGCGGGCGAGGTCTCGGGCGAGCTGCGCCAGAGCGGGGTCGAGATGCTGCTCGGCGAGGACGACTGGGCGGTCCGGCGCGAGAGCGGGGTCGACTACGGCTACAAGATCACCAAGTGCATGTTCTCGGCGGGCAACGTCAACGAGCGCAGGCGGATGGGGCAGGAGGCGCGCGCCGGCGAGGTCGTGGTGGACCTGTACGCCGGGATCGGCTACTACGCGCTGCCGGTGCTGGTCCACAGCGACGCTGCGCACGTCCACGCCTGCGAGTGGAACCCCGAGGCCGTGCTTGCCCTCGACCACAACCTCGAGGCGAACGGGGTCGCCGAGCGCTGCACGGTGCACGTGGGGGACAACCGGGTGACCTCGGGGGGCCTGGCGGGGGTCGCGGACCGGGTCCTTCTGGGCCTGCTGCCCAGCGCCGAGGAGGGTTACGCGCCCGCTCTGAGGGTGCTCGGGCCGGGGGGCGGGACCCTCCACGTCCACGGGCTCGGGCCCGCCGAGGGCCACGGGGCCTGGGCCGAGCAGGTCGAGGCGGCCCTGGGCGCCATGGAGCCCGGCAGCTCGCTCGAGCGGCTCGCCCTGACCAGGGTGAAGAGCCACGCCCCGCACTGGGACCACCTGGTGCTCGACGTGTCGGTATCCCGG
>JAYZFV010000059.1:0-14815 GCA_036336595.1 Thermoplasmatota archaeon
TGATGGAGCCGTGGTTGAGCTCGTCGGAGATGATGACGTCCTCGGGGCCACGTACCAGCGAGGGAATCAGGCCGACGTTTGCGGTGTAGCCCGCGGAGTAGATCAGAGATGCCTCGACCCCTTTGAACTCGGCACAGAGGCGCTCGGCTTCGAGATGCAGGTCCATGGTGCCTGCGATAGCGCGCACCGAGCCAGAGCCGGCCCCGTACTTGCGAGTCGCCTCGACAGCGGCCTCGACGACCCTGGGGTGGGTGGTGAGATTGAGGTAGTTGTTGGCCGAGAGCATGATCATCTCCTTGCCGTCGATGAGACAGCGGGGCTCGCTCGCCGCCTGGAGCGTCGGAGGGTTCCAGTCAAGGCCCTGGGAGCGGAGCTCCTCGTAACGCTCGCGCATCCAAGACAGGTCTACGGCCATGGCTGGCAGAAGCCGCACCTGTTCATGGCTTCATCGGAGCAAAAAACAGCGAGCCATCCGAGGGCTTCATGACACAGTGGGATACCGCAGGGGCGATGGATGCCGATGCCGTGGAGTTGGTGATTCTCGGTGTGTCACAGGACGGGGGGGTCCCCCAAGCGGGCTGCTCGTGCCAGAGGTGCGTAGCCGCACTCGCTAATCCCAGCCTGCGACGCAATCCAGTGGCCTGCGGGGTACGGGGCTCGGATGGCAGTATGCACCTGATCGAAGCCAGCAGGGCCCTGCCCGAGCAACTGGCAATCTGGTCGTCCGCCCTAGGACTGGATGCGGGCCTCAGGCCTGACACCGTCTGCCTGACCCACGCTCACCTCGGGCACATCGACGGCCTCGGGCAGTTCGGAATCGAGGTGATGGGGATGGGCGGGGTCCCGCTGTTCGCTAGCAGCAGCGTCATCGACGTCATAGCAAGGCGAGGGCTGTCATCGCCGTTCGTGTGCCACGCAATGGAGCCTGAAGTCAGATTCCGCCCCTCTGAAGGATGCGGGTTCGAGTATGTGCTCGTCCCGGTCCCGCACCGTGACGAGGAGGCGGACACCCATGCGGTGGTGGTCAGGGGCCCCGACTCGTCCGTGCTCTTCCTCCCGGACCACGACGACTGGGCGCAGACCCTGAAGCTGCACGGGGCAGACGGCATCAGGGGATGGCTCTCCCAACTAGGAGTGGGCATCGCCCTTCTAGACGGTACCTTCTGGGATGCCTCGGAGCTTCCGGGGAGGGACACCTCGCAGATTCCCCATCCGACGATCACAGACACTCTCGAGAGGCTCGGCGAACGAAGGAAAGGTGACCCGGAGGTGCTCTTCGTGCACATGAACCACTCGAACCCTGTGCTTGACAGCAACTCGAAGGAGGCGCGTGAGGTGGATGCGCTGGGGTGGTCGGTGGCTGAGCAGTCGTCGGTGCTCCGTCTGTAGCGTGGATGCCGAACATTATGTGCGGGCTTCCCCGGCCGTGGTTGTGCGTCTGAGCGGCGTGGTGAGCAGTGGGCTCGGTCGCGCCCACGTCTTCATGTCGCAGAAGCACTACCAGACCCAGTTCAAGCGGGTTCTGGGCGTCGGCGCTTGGCCCGGAACGCTCAACGTCGACCTGCCCGAGGAATGCCTCGAGGACTACGGGTCGCTGCGGGTGAGCGCGGGACTTGACGAGGGCGAGGCCCCCGCTGAGCCCGAGCCACTGAGGATCGATGGCTTCGAGCGGGACGGCCGGTCGTTCGGAGGCGCGACCGCGTTCGTCGCAAGGATTTCCCGGGACGAGGGGTCTTGGGTCGACTGCGCGGTCCTGATCCCCGACCTGACCAGGCACACCCAGACCGCCGAGGTCATCTCCGGCACCTTCCTGCGCGAGGGACTGCCATGCGAAGATGGGGATGTCGTACAGATAGAGCTCAGCTGATCCTAGCCAGCCACTCTCGCTCGAGCAGGACGCTCATCTCGTAGCCCGCCATCGCGAGCCAGCGACGGTACTCCCTGGGATCTTCTGGACGCTTGGTGAAGGCAGAGGCATTTGGCAGCTCGTCTGAGGTGGGGGCATCGAAGTCGGGATGGGCGGTCGACCACAGGACTAGCCCGTCGGCAGGAGCCCTACCCAGATCGACTGTTGCCTCGGGCCGGTTCAGAGCCACCTCCAGTTCTGCGAGCGTGACCCTCCCCGATGCCACTCCGGATATGGCGGAGGCGACTCTCCTGACCTGGTTCCACAGGAACGAGCGGGCGCTGATCGAGAATCCGACAGGTCGTCCGTCGGAAGCGCACCACGGGGTGCACTCGTCAACGGTCCTCAGCGGGTCCCTGCCCTCCTCCGCCCTCGAGAGGTTGGTGAAGTCGTGCTGCCCCTCGATCAGCGAACAGGCACTCCGAATCAGGCCGGGGTCCGGATCGGACGGCCACTCCTCGATCGCCTCCAGTCGATACAGGTACCTGCGGAACTCGGCGTACCTGACCTTGGATTCGGAGGGAGCCCTCCTCGCAGACAAGACCACCATTCCCAAGGGGAGGTTGTCGTTCAGCGCCCTGACTATCGACTGCTCGCTCGCCTTCCCGGACACGGATGCGGGTAGGTCGATGCGCGCGAGGCACAACCTCACGCTGACCCCCGCATCGGTCCTGCTAGACATCTCCAAGCAGCCGTCTCCCCACCAAGTTAGCCTGCGGAGCGCCTGAAGCAAGGAGCCCTCGACGGTGCGGACGTCGGGCTGGACCTGCGAGCCGTGGAAGGCGTGGCCGTGGTACCCCAGAGCGACCAAGAAGCGGTCGCTGTCCAAGCGCATGCCCCCATCTCATTCGGTCTGGAGGTACTCGAGCGCCTCCTCCGCGGAGGTGAAGCCCAGACCGAGGAGCGCGAACTCCACGGACACGGGTAGGAACTGGCGGGCGAAGGCCTCGCTACGATCGAAGTTGGTCTTGAGGTCGATGGCGTCGATCAGCAGCCTCGCTGCCTCGTAGAGGTGAAAGGAGACGTCGACCTCGTCTGACCTCTCCCCAAGCTCCCTGAGCTTCTTGAACTGGCGGATCGCCATCGGGATACGGTCGAACTCGATCAGGGCGTTGGAGTACGCAGCGAGGTAGTCGGCGTTCTCCGGATCCATTCCCGATGCCTTGCGGAAGTAGGCGGCGATCTGGCCCTCGTTGATCCGGTCGTTTCCCTTCTCGTCCCTTTTGCCGTTCTCCTGGACCTCGAAGAGCGCGGCCTCGGCCCACCCGTGGTAGCCGGCAGGATCGTCCGGGTTGGTCCCTATGTAGCCCTCGAACGTCGACATCGCGCCCATGAAGTCACCCTGCGTGATGCTCTGGGCGGCCTGCGTCAGCACGTCTGTATCTGGCATCTACAACACCCGTTCCGCATTGGGTGGTCGGACCGTTATGAACGGTGCGGAGTCACCATTCGCTCAATCGCCATCGAAACTTGGGGCCAACGAGCCCGCTGGTCCAATGCTGGTGTCCATAAGCTCGTTAATCAGTTGATAGATTGACATCGGATCTTTGATCCCATATAGGCAACCCTCGGGGTCGTTCAGGGGCGTGGTTCTGTTTCGCTGCAAGAAGAACCAGCCGAACAACCTCGAAGAGATTCTGGGCTCGGAAGGTTGTGGTGCCAGTCCCATTCCCGAGGCAGTGACTAAGAACACGTCGCCGAACCCAAGTAAGCGACCAATTATCGAGGGAGTTGCCTTTAGGTTCTCGATGTCTGCAAAGGAAATGCCGTGAATGCTCGAATGGAAGTAGAGGAACTGCTTGCGAATGTGTATCCGCCTGTCAGTGATAGCGTACATGAACGCCCTCTGATACAGCAGCGTCAGTATGGCAGCGGAGCCCGCGGAGGAGATTCCAAGCACGAGGTAATACCAATCCAGCCATCGAGGTGTGTCAGGAACGTCTTCGATGAAAATCCCGAGCAACGCGCCGGACCAGTCTGCCAATACCACGAGGAAAGGGACCAAGCCGTTAAGCACGAGCCATCTGGTAGTCCACCCCCCAGAGGTGGAGAAGTTTAGGTAATGGTTGATCTTGGCGAATACGAGCATTACGACGACGAAACCGGTCACTCCGCTTATGTCCAAAAGGATCTTCACAAGACCGAGGACGAAGTTCAACTGCCCTTCGCCCTCCAAGTCACCTCCCTTGGCGGCCCAGAAGAACATCATGTGGACGAGGAGGACTAGCACGGTGAGCACGTAGCGTCCCAACATGGAGAACGGTGTTGGCCCACCGACCCAAATCGGAGTCTCCGCATCGGTCATCTCACTGAAGTGGTAGCGAGTCTCTTCCGCATCGACCTTCACCTTGAATTGGTTAACTAGTTCTCTCATCCCTTCCCCCTCTTAGCCGCCTCGGTCACAAGTTGAATACATAGCGGAATGCGAATTTCTAGTGCAGGAGCCCCCATGCGTGCTCGGCGTTGCCGTGGATCCACTCGTAGTCCTCGATGGTCCTGAGGCCCCTCTCGTCCAGTATGGCGATGCGCGCGACCTCGAGGGGGTACTCGTTGTATGTCAGGTGGCTGACCATGCCGCCCCTGGTCGGCTGGTCGAATATCCACCTCGCCCTGCTGACCGCGCGGACCTCTAGGGATACCTGGGTCCTGCCGTTCCAGACCCTGACCCTGAACTCGGGCAGCAGGTGGCCGCGGTGGTCCCTCAGACCCGTGTCCGACTGGGACAGCTCGACCTGGCAGCGAGCGAAGTTCTCGGTCCTACCCCTGACCCTGTCGTGGAAGACTCCCGCCCCGTTGTCCGGGTGCCTGAGGGAGTCACGGCGACGCCAGGGCCTGTCGTCCATCGCGCTGGACAGAGGCGAGACGTGGGGCATGAACCAGTCCAGGTACGACCCGTCGCCGAAGTGCAGCATGCCCCAGAACCACGGGGTGGTCGGCGCCTGAACGGTGACCTTCTGGAGGTACGCAGTGCCCTCTGCCGGCTCGCCGTCGACCTTGAGGGTGCACTTGGCGCCCTGGAGCCTCAGAATGTCATATCCCATGCCGAGGGAGTACTCGTTCTGCTTGTAGGTAAGGGAGCTGATCGGGCCCCACCACGGGGTCAGCTCGGCCTCGAATGCCGATGGGGCGCCCCCGGCTCTGGCCTCGCGGTCGCTGGACAGGCTCATCCACAGGGACGTGTTCCCAGGCATCATACCCAGCGACATGTCCTCCCGCTCGATCGGAACGATGGCACCGGCACCCTCGCCTGAGCCCTCGCCCGGCCAGAGCGGGTGATTGTCACCGACGACGGCCATCCGGCACTCCCTCATCGTCAGGGGCTCGTGCATCGTCTCGCCATCGTACCACCAAGCGCACACCATCCCCGGAATGACGAAGCCGCCGTGCTCGTCCTTGTGCATCCTCGAGCCCGGCTTCCACCAGTGCCCGCTGACGCGGATCGCCTCGGTCTCCTTGGTCGACCACAGCGTCATCAGCTGGCGGGTGCGCCCGGGGTTGCTCGGGTCCGGGACGAAGACGATCACCCAGTACCACCACCATGACAGGCGGTGGATGGGCGGCATCACATCGAGGCGCCAGAGGGAGGAAAAGTCGCCCTCGAACCTCCGGGGTGCCTCGTGCATGGCGCACCCTCACATGATCTCGCGCCTGCTGAAGACAGACTGGCCTATGGCCACCATCGCCACGGTCACGGACAGAAGCGTGACCGCACTGACGAGCAGGGCGACAGCAGCTGACTGGGTGCCGAAGGTGTGGACGGGAGGCTTCCAGAAGATCGAGAGGCCTGTCTCGATGCCGTAGGCGGCTCCGATCTCCGCCCACTGCAAGGTGTCTGGCCACGCCAGCAGGACGATGGCATCGATCATCTGGAGCGCCCAGTGGGTAATGGAGATGCTCGAGATGGCCCAGTTGGGGTTGATGATGGAGAAAGTGCCCATCATGAACTCCCACACCCCGAACACGATGCAGGCGTACACGCCGTACTTGGGGGAAACCAGGCCCACGGTGTTGAACACCGCCCCGTAGGCCGCGAGCACGAAGGTGGTGGCTATTCCTATCCCCAGCCACACAGGCAGGTCGGAGAGCCTGAAGATCTGGTCGCCGGGACCCAGCGTGGCGGTGACGATGCCCACGGCCAGGGAGAGGGCGAGCACGTAGCTACCCGAGACTGCCATGTAGCCCATCAGCCTGTAGAGGATGAACTCGCCCCGGTGTATTGGCTTGGAGAGCAGGAAGTGGAGCGTGCCGCTCTCGGTCTCGTCCCTCACCAGGCCCAGGGCCAGGAAGAGCGGGATGAAGAGGCCGAGGAGGATGACGAACGCCATCTTGCCGACGCCAATGACGAAGGTCCGGTGGCCGAGCTCTCCGATGTACGCCTCGTCGTTCGGGTCCTCGTCGACATAGGAGTCCGCAGTGATCCGCCGCACCTCGTTGCCGTCCGCATCGACCTCCCAGAGGACGTCGCACCTGATGCCATTGCCGTTGTAGTCGTCATCGAAGCTGTCATCGATGTTGCTGTCCCACTCGAGGAACCAGTCCCCCTCTTGGCCCGGCAACCAGCCGACCCTCAGGCAGTCGCCGTCGTCGTCGTAGCCGTGGCTGCCCGACAGCCTGTCGCCCGCGGGACAGTCGACGCGGTTGCCATTTGAGTCGAAGCAGTCGATGTCGTCCTCGTCGATGTACATCTCCGGGGGATCTGGGGCGACCTCGAACGGCTCGGTGTAGTAGCCCCACCTGAGGAAGTTACCCTCCGGGACGAACACCGTCCCCTCCCCCCTCCACTCCCCGTAGATGTAGTACGCGCCGTCCCCGAAATCGCAGGCCGTGCCGAAGATGGGGTACCAGTCGTCGTATATCTGACCCGCCGGGCAGGCCTCCGTGGTGTTCCAGTCGACTATGTCCGAATAGTAGTCATCCCCCCTGTACTCCAGATCCACCCAAACCGGGTCGAAAAGGGCCTGTCCGCTCCACGTCTTGTTGCCGAAGAACGTCCTCAACCCGTCATTCCATCCTATCGAGCTCTCGCTGACATACTCGCTCGAACCCGGGTAGTCAGTGGAGTCGAAGTCGCTGGTCCCGTACTTCATCTCCTGGCCAAGCGGGTACCCGTCGCTGTCCTCGTCGACGCTGTCGCCGTCGTTGTCTATGGGCTCGAAGGCGTCCCTGACGGAGTCGACGTAGAAGGCGAGCAGAAGCACCATGAGCAGGACTCCTACGCCTAGTACCACCCAGGTGGAGACTCTATGCCTGAGCTGCCTGACGGTCAGCTCCACGATCGCCCCGGCCTTGCGATCCAGCCTAGTCCAGACGGTTTTCGTCAGGTCCAGCCCCTTTCTGTCCATCACTGGGCACCCCCTATCAGGTACCCCAGGAGGGACTCGAGGTTGTCGTCGGGGTTCTCAATGGTGGAGATCGCCTGCTTGGATTTGACGATGATCGAGGGGAGCACCGAGTGGGCGGCCGAGAGGTTGTTGGTCTGTATCTCGAGTTCGCCCTCGCTGGGGAATCGGACGCCGTATATCGGATCCTCCCTGATGAATAGGTTCGCTAGGCTGCGCGGGTCCTCACATCTGATCAGGATTCTGTGCGGGTGCTTGTCCAGGAGGTCCCTGATCGCATGCAGGTTCCCTATGGCTAGTAGTCGGCCGTTATGCAGTATTACGATCTGCTCGGTGATTCGCTCTATCTCCTCGAGGATGTGGCTTGAGACCAGCACGGTCTTGCCTTGGTTGCCCAGCTCCCTGATTACGCTCATGACGCTCGTTCTGGCGATGGGGTCGCAGCCTTGAAGCGGCTCGTCGAGGATGATCAAGTCGGGGTCATGGACTAGGGCGTGGGCAATCTTCACCCGTTGCCTCATCCCCTTGCTGTACTTGCCGAGCTCCTTGTGCATGACATCGGCTAGTCCGACGAAGTCGAGGACGTGGGCCGAGCGCTCGGTCGCCTCCTCCCTGGTCATGCCGTGCAGGCGGGCCAGTGTGGTCACGAAGTCCAGGCCGGTCATCCAGTCGTAGAGCCGCTCCGACTCGCTGACGTAACCGACTCGGCGATAGGGGGCGGTGTTCGACCATGGATCCACCCCGAACAGGCGCACGGATCCCTGGCTGGGCTTCAGACGCCCCATCAGGAGCTTGAACAGCGTGGACTTGCCAGCGCCATTGGGCCCGAGGATCCCCGTGACGCCCCCGTCTATCGCCAGTGAGACGTCGTTTATCCCGATGACCTGCCCGTACCACTTCGAGGCCTGGTCTATCAGCACGGCCGGTGACGTCTGAGTCCCTTCCGTCATTCTCTCGTCACCTCCAATGAAGATACCCTGGTCACCAGGAGCCCTATCGAAATGGCGTTCATGAAGATGAGCGAGACCACCGAGAAGGAGAGGGGGTGGTCGTAGTTGTACGGGATGCCAAGGAGGGACTGCCCGAGGTGCGCTAGGCAGTCGTAGGGGCTCAGGACGTAGAGGAACGTGGTATCGAACTGCAGTTCGACGAGCAGCGAGACCAGCTTGGTTCCGTAGATCACGCTGAGGAAGCCGATGGCGGCGAAGAAGCGGCTCTGGCTGATGCTGGAGAGGGCGAGGCCGATGGAGGTGTAGGTGATCACGAGGATGATTCCAGCCAACATCCCACCTAGGAATATGGGCAGCGTGTCCGCCAAGTACGCCCAGCCCTCGCTGCGGAAGACGATCGCGCTGGTGTAGTACACGAAGTAGGAGAACACGATGACGAAGCCGAGGATTACGGCTACGCTGAGATACTTCATGGCCGTATAGTCGAGTCTCGTGACTGGGCGTGAGAAGTAAATCGCGCTCGTGCCGTGCTGCCTGTCGTCGGAAATCATCCCGCCGACGACGAGCGCGGTCAGTAGGGGCCAGAAGCAGAGGTTGCGAGGGAAGTAACCCAGCACCTGGCCCCACAAGTTGTACCGGTTGACACCCCACATCTTGGATAGGAATCCGCCGTCCTCCCCGCCGATGAGGGACGACAGGAAGAGCATGGGGACGGGGGTTAGGGCACCGAGGAAGATAACGAGGATGATCAGGCGGACCATCGGGTGGTAGTGCCGGTGTCCCTTGCTCGTGAACAGGCCGTAGACATGGTGCCTGTAGATGGCGTAGTTCCTCATCCACCTCGGTCCGAGCTCGCCGTCCCAGGGGCGGTACCTCTGGTCGAAGATCGTGCCGAGACTAGCTTCGCGCTTGGCTACCACTGCAGTGGCATCCTCGTCCCCGTCACCGGCTCCGAAGGCGACCTCCATCAGGGTCCTCCCACCCTCGATGTCTACTTCGTCCTCAGGCACTCACTCACCTCCGGTGTGCTCGGGCGTCATGAGGTCCGATGTCCCCTTGATCCGGGCGCCAAGCTTGTCCATGATCAGGAGGAATACGTCCTCTAGGTCCGGCTCGTACTCCCTCATCTGGCGGACTTGCACATCGGCCGAAACGGCCGCTTCGAGGACCTTCTTGATGGTGGAGTCGTCTTCCAGATTGATTCGTATGACGCGACCCAAACGACGTATTGACAGGCCCTTCGAGATGAGCTCGTGCTCCATCTTGCTAGCGCCACCCCAGACCACGATCTCGATCTCTCGCTCGACCTGGCTGACAAGCTCGTCGATGCTGCGCTGGACCACGATGCGTCCCTTGTGGATCAGCACGATTCGGTCGCATACCTCCTGGACGTCGTCCATGACGTGGCTGCTCAACAGAACGGTTCGGTTGCCCTCTTTGACCGTTCTTCTCAGTGTCTGCAGCATGAAGCTGCGAGCCCTCTGGTCGAGGCCGTTAGTGGGCTCGTCGCAAATCAGGATCTCGGGGTCGTGTACCAGAGCGCAGGCGAGCTTGGTCGCCTGCAGCATACCGGTGCTGAATGTCTCTATCTTGCGGTATCTCTGGTCCTTGAGGCCGACGTACTCGAGGACCTCGTGGGCTCGTTGGGTGGCAGCATTCGAGTTCATCCCCAGGAGTTCGCCGGCATAGCGCACCTGATCCACAGCGAAGAGTCCTGGATCCAGTGCGTTGTACTCGGGCATGTAGCCGATCCTGGAGCGTATTAGGTCGGCCTGGAGCCTGATGTCATAGCCGAGGACGGTCCCCTCTCCCGAGGTGGTGCCGATCAGGCCCAGCAGACACTTGAACAGGGTCGACTTGCCCGCGCCGTTGGGACCGAGGATCCCAGTTGCGCCGTGTGGGATCTCGAGGGTGACGTCGTCAAGCGCGAGGTGGGGGCCGTACATCTTGTGCAGGGCTTTGGTCGTGATGACCGGGTTTGCATCCCCCTCGAGCATGTTCAGGCCTCGACTCCCTTTGGGAGTCGTTGCACGGTTGAGTGCCAGTCACTTGAATGAATCCCCCGAACGCTCCGAGTCACTTGCCGTCCCTCATCGCACCGTCACGCACCTTCACTGCGATGCCCTTGCGCAAGAATGCCATCTCGAGTGGGGTGGCGAGGGGAGTCCCGTGAGCGACCAGTTTACCCCGAGCATCGACGACGAGGCAGGGCTGACCGGGGATCAGGTGCGGGTCGGCTCCGGATACGTATCCCTGAATGACGTTCCTGCCCTTGCCCACGAATGGGATGGCATCTTCGATGATGCAGACTCGTGGGACTCCGGGGAAGACCTCGTCTGTGCCATCAACGCCGAACTCGGGAGGGGGAGAGCGGTGGAGCTCGTTCAGCCTCCTAGCACCCTCCAGGGTGAGGGAGACCCCGCCATCAGTGAGCCGGGGGGAGAGGATGTGCGCACCGTCAGAGTGCACGTTTACCATTCGGTCGGTGCGTGAACGACGGGCACCCATTCCCTCGGTCAGCTTGCATGCTTCAATGGGGTGGACAGCGCACAGCAGGGCCAGCTTGTCGACGATAGAACAGCGGTCGAGCCACTCCCTCACAGAGCCCGTCTGGTCGGGAAGGGGTTCTGGAGGGGGGCTTGGCGTGGCTCTGGTAACCGGCAGGTCACCCAAGCCTAGGCCCTCCAGAGAATCACCGATCTCGTCATCGTCGTAGATTCCGAGCCACATGTCGTTCGGGCCGGTGAGGTGGCACCACGGCGAGACGTCCTCCAAGGTGAATGGGATAGGTCCGATCGGAGTGGAGACGAGAATGATGGATCGCGGTTCCTCGATTAGGTGCTGTATGGCCGTGTGCAGGGCCGAGCTGCGCCATGGTGGCGGTGCTCCCTCGATCAGGACGATGCGCACGGGTGGCTCGGTCGAGGAGTCCCACCAGGAGCCCGGGTACCTCCACCTAGTAGCTAGCAGAGCCTGCAGGTGGAGTATGTGGGGGCGGAACTCGATGTCGTCCCCCAGGGGCTCGCCCCCATCGCGCAGGGGGTCGCACGAGGCGATGAGTCGGAGCACGGACTCGCCGATGGGACCGTCGTCGGGATCGTCCATCTGGTCTTGTAGCCAGACGAAGGCCTCACGGAGTTGTGGCGAGGAGTGGCTGCGCTGCTCAGCGAGCTGCCAGATCGTACCGCTGCGAATAGCCTCGCGGCAGTGGGCTAGCTCGGACTGCGTGACCTCCAAGTTGTGATGGGCGAGGAGGGTCGAGCGCTCCTCGTCGTCCATCGACCTGACCTGATCAGGAGTGGTCCCGAAGAGCGCGTTGGAAGAGAATGGCCACTCTTCCAGATCGCCCAACTTCACGGTTCCATTCGGCGTCAGCAGGCGGTCGTCGCGGGCGAACAGCGCGTAAGCGGCGCTGTCGAACAGGTCCGCCCCGAGCGCTGTTGCCATCGGGAAGAGGATGGGGTGACCGCAGCCGAACAGGTGGACTGGTCGGTCAGGGGGCAGGGAAGAGCGAGCAGCCAGGAGGATTGCGAACAGCTCACGGTAGCGTTGCTGCTCCATCAGGGGAACTATGCCACCGATGGGGTGAACGGAGAAGCCCCGGTGCTCGCCCTCCGCACCGCCCATCAGCCCACCGGCCTGGGCCCGTAGGTCGTGGTGGAGGCCACCCTGGACAGGGCCGTTCAGCAATGTCGCCTCGCCCGCCTCGGCCAAGGAGGGTGCGGAGCGAACGGCAGTCTCCTCGACTGAGCTCTCGAGCTCCTCACGGCTCATGTCGGGGCGGCCGAACACGTCGAGCATCGTTCCGATGTCGACCCCAATGTCGCGTTGGAAGGCCACTATCTCCTCGGCCCCTACCTCGATATCACCGTAGACGTAGGACTGGAAGGTGCCCGAGTCGGTGACCACGATTCCGGGGAAGTCAAGGAGGGAGTGGATGCCGTCCGCTAGGGATTGCTCGCGTAGGTCGTCGTGCTTCCAGATTACGTAGGAGTTGGTGATCAGGGCATCGACGCCATAGCGCTCCCACATCTCCCTCGGCTCTATGGTACGCAGGTTCGGGTTGACCACTGGAAGGAGCATCGGAGTGGTGAGTGCCCCGTGACGAGTGTGCAAACGGCCGATGCGAGCAGCGCCGTCGCGTTGTGTAACCTCGAACAGGCCAAGGTCCTGCTCGCGGCAGGGATCGGGGTCGGGACGGGCGGTCACAGCCCGGTTGCAGGGAGTGGTCGTCATCAATCCTCGGTCGCTCGGGAGAGCACCCTGAGGGTGACTGCGCCGTCTGAGAGCACCATGCTCACCTCATCGCCGGTGTTGACCCCCAGTGTCGGGTCGGCATCGAAGCCGTGGGCGTATGGGACTCCGAGCAGCGATGCGGCTGGCAGGGTCAATGGACAGACGTCACGGTTGACTATGGCCATGGGCCCCCTGCCGGAGTAAACCAGCCCCATCAGCACGAAGGGAGCCACCGTGGAGCCGGAGCCCTTCGGGTAGATCAGCACGGTGTCCTCGATGGGCACGCCTTCGAGCGGGTGCCCCGGCTCCTCGATGACGCCGGTGACCGGGTTGACGTAACCGAGGTAGGTGATCGGCACATCGGTGGCCAGAGCCTTTCCGGTCACACTCCACTCGGTCTGACTTGGGATGCCCCTACCGGACGACTCGAGGTCGCCAGACTGGTGCGACTTGGCCGTTGCCATGGGCTTGGGTGCCGTGGCGCCGAGCTCTGGGAGGGGGCCCTCGACGAGCGTTGCATCGAATGCGTGAGCGACGCACTGCTCGATGGGGGCCACGCTGGTGGGCATGTGGTTCAGTCCGCTGGTCAAGTAGTGCTCCGCCTTGAGCGAATTCGTCAGAAGGTGGTTGTAGCGAGCGCGGTTGTAGGGTGTGACCTCGGGGCAAGTGTCGCGAAGCACAAGCGCACCCGCTTCCTCCAATAGGTCCAGGGTGCCGTCCGCTGAGATCAGGTCGTGGTTGTGCCCGCTCATGAAAACCCAGAGCCGCTGGTCGGGGATCGCCTCGCCGAGTTCCATCCTGGCGCGCGCCGCCGCCGCCGTTGCGCGCGCCTCGCCGACGCTGGCCTGTGGGCAGCCGATGACCACGAGATCGACTTGCCCCTTGGGCGCGAGGTCGCGGTAGCGCTCGTCGAGCTCGTCCTGGGTGAAGGCAAGCTCCCCTTGGCAGGCATCCATCGGGGGCGCGTCCACAGTCAGCCCGTCTGCCCAAAGCATCGGGCAGCCGTAGTTGGCGGCAGCGGCAGTCAGGGCCTTGCGCATCTCGAAGCTGGCCCACGGCAGTCCTGTGATGCGGGGCATCGGACCCCATGGGAGGTCCCACTCGGGTCTCACCTGCTTGCCGATCCAGTCACCCAGCACGCTCCAGTCAGTAGCGTCGGACATCTCGCATTCGACGTTGACTAGGATGTTGGGGGTGCGGTTCTCTGGGACGTGCAGGCCCCAGTAAGGCGCCCATCCGGTGAGCGCGGTGGCCAACGCCGACAGCCCGGACTCGCGGTTGGTGAGCAGCGAGGTGTAAGAGTTGGAGAAGCACACGGCGTTCGACTCGGCCCACGACCCGATGCCTTCAGCTTCTATTCCGCGGTCGTAAGGCGTGCAAGAGAGGATCGCGTCGATCCCCAGTTCGGCGTAGGCGTGGACGATCTCGAACTGCTGCTCGAGGAAGTCAGGGTGTTCGATTCCCATCTCAACAATGCGCTCTCGGTCGCATCCCGCGGAGTTCAGGGTGGTCGGGATGGAAACCTTGCCCTGCGGGTCGCCCGAGAGGTCTGCGAGGAAGCGACGCAGCCCGTGGCCGCCGGTGATCACGCTGACCCCAGCGACATGGGCGTGCTCGGCTCGCACGAACTCCGAGGCGCCAGCCGTGACCGCTAGGTCGATGACGAGGCGTGCCGCCTTCTGCTTGGTCTGGCCGTGCTCGCCGTCGAGCATCGACTGAAGCTCTTCGGGGACCTCCACAACGATGGCCCGTGTGCGAGGCTCCTTCAATCCGACGCACCGTAGAACACCTCTTCCTCAAATAGTGACGACCCGACTCGGCTGCGTGGTCGACTTTTCCCTGAGCGAGGAGCAGCAGATGCTCCGGGAGCTGGCTAGGGATTTCGCGGCTGAGGAGATACAGCCGCACGCGGCTGAATGGGACCGCAAGGGCGAGTTCCCACGGGAGGCCATCGGGAAGGCTCACGACCTAGGGCTGCTGAGCATCAAGATTCCCGAGGAGTACGGTGGTGGTGGGATGGGCTCCTTCGAGGAGGTCATCGTCGGCGAGGAGATGGGCTGGGGTGATCCCGGGTTCGCCACTGCGAGCGGCAGCACGATGCTGGCATCATACCCAATCATCACAGGGGGCACAGTGGAACAGAAGGAGACCTATCTGGGAAAGACCGCTGAGGGCACGATAGCAGCCTACTGCGTCACCGAGCCCAGCGCGGGAAGCGACGTCCAGTCACTTCAGACCGAGGCGGTCAAGGACGGTGACGAGTACGTCATCAACGGCAGCAAGATGTGGATTACGGGGGCGGGGTATGCGGACTGGTTCTTCGTCCTGGGGTACACCGACAAGTCTGCCGGTTACCACGGTCTGAGCGGGTTCGTGGTGGACGC
>JAYZFV010000060.1:0-52203 GCA_036336595.1 Thermoplasmatota archaeon
CGAGCCATCCCCCAATCGGGTTGTAGCATCATGATTTCTTATTGTACTCACTAATGTGAGGCCTCTGGTGTCCAGGCATATCAATTCTGGTTTCTCAGGCCACTCCGTCTCCCCGCAGGGCGAAGCAACCTCGACCACTTACCCTGATACCTCAGACGTATCAAAGCGCACAAAGCAGGTTTGCGACCGACCTATGGTATTTGAACAAGACGGGGGCATAGCCCCCCTTGGGAAGACTGGAGTAGCCCGGTATTCTCATTCCCTGGGTAGTTGAGGGGCACGGTCAAGGCCGAAGGGAAGGGATACTTGCTTCGGGGGAGATGGGGCATGCTCGATTCCAAACAGCAGCTGTGGGGCTGCTGCTGGTCGAGAAAGATCTTCGCCCTCAACTGAACTGCCGTGTTCAGTAATTGGTTCGGGCACAGCGGTGTTCTCTTCGTTATCTTGGGTCGGGGAGTCCGACCCACATGCAGGGCAAACGGGCTGGCCCTTTCGTGAAAAACCACATACAGGGCACTCTTTCATGAGCAGGCCACAAGTCGATGCGCCTTGATTATAGCGGGGTTCGAGGACTAGGTATCAGGAGTACAGCACTCCGTGGAAAAGGACCATGAAAACGGTCGCGACGAAGCATGTTATTACCATCACGGGTAGGCCAGCGCGAGCCCATTCGATAGTGGTGATGGGTCGGGGGCCACGTTCGCTGACGGCGACCGCCATCACATTGGCGCTCGAGCCGATCGGAGTGGCATTTCCTCCGAACCCGGCCCCCATTGCCAGTGCCCAGAACAGGGGTTCGACTGAGAGCTCTCCGTTGCTGGCCTCGGTAATGCTGACGATTACCGGTATCATGGCAGCAGTGAATGGTATGTTGTCGATTATCGCGCTGCAAATGGCCGAGACCCAAATGATTGCGACTGCTAGCATTACCTCGTCATCCCCGAAGTTGTCGAATATCCAATTAGCCAGTTTTTCCAGATAACCGACGTCGCCGACCGCGCCAACTAGGATGAAAAGGCCTGCGAAGAAGATGAGCGCCTGCCACTCAACTTTGTCGACTACATCGGTGATGAAGCCCTCTCTGAGTTCCTCCTCCACTGGTCTGGCGGCAATGAGAGCCAGACCGGCACCAGCGAGGGCTATTGCATGAATCTCAATTTCGAGATGGAGGAACTCCTTTGCGGAGAACGCCACGACGGTGAGTCCGAGGATTGCCAGAGTCGTGTTCATCAGGTTTCGGTCTGTGACGGAGTCCCACTCATCCTCCAGTAACGATTCTACATCTGAGGGTACCTGGCTCCTCCAGTCACGATAGTACCACCTGAAGTAACCAAGCGTGGCGATCCACGCCAGCAATGTCAGGATACCCAAACGAAACAGGAAACCGTTGAATCCAAATTGCTCCAACCCCATTGAGTGAGCCTCTGCGGCGATCATCACATTAGGGGGATCGCCGACCATAGATGCAACGCCGCCAGTATCTGACAAAATTGCCTCGGCCATAAGTAGCGGAACAGGATTAATCTCCAGTTTGTTGCATATCTTCAGTGTTACCGGTGCGATGATGATAATGGCAGTAACGTTGTCTATTACTAGCGAAATGAGGCTGGTGAATGTACCGAGGAGGACGAGTAGGCGCCAAGGATCCCCTCCACTCATCTTTGATGCCTTCACAGCAAGGAACTCGAAGAACCCGCACAACTCCAGAATGGATGCGAATACCATCATCCCAAGAAGCAGTCCGATAACATCGAAATGTATCCAACCGAGCATGGTGTGCTCAAGGGACTCGCTTTGGGTGCCGAACACCCCCGTAGCGTGGCCGTAGAATAGGAGGAGGGTTGAGCCAAACCAAGCAGCGATCGTCCTGTGCACTAACTCGGAGAGAATAAGGGTAAAAGATAACGCGAAAATTGCCAGTACGACCTGCGGCTCGCTAACCATTATTCACGCCGAGATTTACCGCCTCTAAATACATCACCATCCGATGGAAGACTCGCCCAGTCATTAACGGCAACACTGAATTAATCGAACCAGAACACAGCAACGTTTCCTCGCTGGAATACGAGCATCGAATTAGTTGCTGCAGCTAGGCCCTCAAACAACTCCGCTCTCTCACTAGAACCGCGAACAGCCCCCCTATTCGCCTTTACCTTGACCAGTCGTCTCTTGTCCAACTGTTCGGAGAGCTCTCCGAGAACGGCTTCGGATATGCCACTTCGTCCAATTCTGACTGAGATTTCAAGCTGGTCGCTCTTCGCCATCGATAACACCTCCTTTGGCACGTAGTCAGCCAACTCGATTCACCTCTTTGAAATCCGGGCTCACCCGTTGGACCCTCTCACACCTCAAGCAGGTAGTGATGACAACACCAGAAGCGACTCTAACGCGGGCGGACTTGCCTGGAATGAGGCAGCGTTGGCAGGTCCTGCAAATCATGCGAGTGACCCGGGGCTTCGCACGCACCCCGTGCCTCCTTCCAATCCCCATCAATTGACGCGCTGCGCTGTCAGCGATCTCCTGATTGGAAATCACACTCGCCCCTAAGATGGTCGAGAGCTGTTCTACCGCCTTCTCAGCGTCGTCCCTGCGTCCCAACTGTTTCCGCCCACCGCGTTGTCTGCGCCTTCCCATGGTACACCTCAAAGGTCGATGACTGCGGAGGCCACCGCATTGCCCACTTCGGCAATCGTGCCACTCCCGTCAACGGGAATCAGTAGACCCCTACTCCCATACCACGAGCCGAGGGGTTCTGTCTGCTCGTGATATGCCTCGAGCCGATTCCTAACCGTCTCTTCGGTGTCATCCTTCCTTTGAATGAGTCTGTGTTTGATCTCTGGGGGGGCGGGCTTGAATGAGATGTGGTAGATGTCACCGGTGTCCGGATCCATCATCCTGCCGACTATGCGCTCCACAATGTTCTCGTCGGGAACCTCGATTGAGATGACGGCGGATACTTGGGTGATGCTAGCGAGAGCTTCGGCTTGGGGAACGGTTCTCGGGAAGCCGTCGAAGAGCACGCCATTTGTTGCATCGGACTCCCCGAGTCTTTCCTCGATTAGGCCAATAATGACTTGATCAGGGACAAGCTGGCCAGAATCCATGTACCCCTTCGCCTCTATGCCCAACTCGGTGCCGGCGGAAACTGCTGCTCTTAGCATGTCCCCAGTAGAGACCTGCGGCTTTCCCGTCAATTCGACGATTCTGGCGGCTTGTGTTCCCTTGCCAGCCCCTGGCGGTCCGAATAGCACGATTGAGCCCGTCATAGTCATCGCCAAGGAGGAAGCACAGAAAAATGAAGCGCTGCTAGGGGCTGTTCTGCTCCCACCAAAGGTGACCATAGGCAATCCATTGATCCATCGTCCATCCATCTGGAAGGCCACCATGGGGGAGCGGTGGCGCACCTTCGGGGAGTTGATGGATGGGCAGCGTGGGGAGGGTAGCAGCCAAGGCATCCTGGATTTCTCTGTCTGAAACCTCATCCGTTACGACTTCTCCAGAGGAAGAGGTGTCCAATGCGGCGGCACGTCTCTCGGCTTTGGTGCCTGCTTGCAAAGCCGAACCACGGGGGATAATCTCCTCTTCAGGGCTAAGAGATTCGTAAGTCCTGCGAAATCTAATCCCCACAACTATGATGCCCGAGACGGACAACAAGAAGAAGATAGCAAGCGTCCAGGCGGGGAGTCCCATGGCTTCCAGAGCCCCTGCCAATCCACTATTTTTCGATGATCTGGCCTTGCTGACATCTACGGAGTAAGTTGATTCGGTGATTACGACATCCTCGCTCGTCCCAGTGGAGTTGACAATTACGTGTAACTGCTTCAAGCCATCATCCGATGACTCTGCCGGGCGGATCGACACGCGAACTTCGATTGAGTCCCCGCTGCCTAGGTCATTGATGGAAGCTGGGACTAGGAGGACATCCCAGCCTTCCAATCCCTCCACTCTCAGGCTTACTCCTGTTACAGTGTTCCCTAGATTCTGCACAGTCACCACGAAACTCTGGGGCTGATCAATCCCGATATCGAGAATCTGAGTGGTATCACCCCCCACCAGGAGCCAAATGGAGGGAACTACAGTCACGTCGAGATTTATCGTCTGAACTTCGATGTCGCCGCTTGGGGATGTTGACTCGACGATCACAGGCACGCTGTCGGACATAAGTCCGGGATCAATGCTGCCAGGCAATTCCAGTCCAATGGTGATGACCGAGTCCCTGTTCATGTCCATAGAAAACTGCTTGCCCGTGAGGAAGCCACCAGACCACCCGGTGGGTAGAGTTCCGAGTGTCAGCTCAATAGAAAGGGGGACGTTGCCTGAGTTGTGTAGCATTATCTCAGCGTTGCCAGACCTCCCCATTGCCATTGTGAACCCAGTAGCACTTTGTACATCCAATGTAGTGATTTCCTGGACCTGCAACTCGGATCCATTGCTCACTATGGGTCCTCCGTCGAGCGTTGTTTTGACAGTGATAGTGTTCCTATCACCCTGCTTTGCCGCAAGTGGTACAATGGTTCTGATGGTTATTTCGATCGAATCACCGGGTTGCAGCAGCACTGAAAGTGAGTCGACTTCGACGGTTGGTGGACCTTCCCCCGTCTCGTAGACTTGGATTGGCCAAGTATTGCTTGAGGAGAGCGCTCTGACCTCAAATTGGAGAGGGACGTTGCCTTCGTTGCTAAGTGCCAGCAGTGTAGAGGCGAAGTCTCCGTTGAGGACAGGTCGGGTATCCGCTAGTGCGAGGGGTCCGAGAGCATTGCCTTCGACATCGAAGATTTCGGTCGAGAAAGCACGACTCTCGAAAATCTCGACAACAGCCTCCTCGGTTGTCTGAAGGGTGGGATCGTTCACAGAAGTAGTCACGCAGGTTACTAGTTCGGTCGTGCCTGCGGGAAGGCCTCCTGAAGAAGGGGGGACTCTGACACGAATGGGGACTGGGACGAACTGGAGCCTACTGAGGGGCCCTAGAGTGACGTTGGATGACTGACTGTTGCCGATGTTGACTAGCCATCGACTGGGACTGTCACACGAAATCAAATATTGTGTCGGGCCGTTCCCGATGTTCTTGATAGAGAGGGAGAAGACCGCGAATTCGCTAGGCTCAGCCCCTAGTCCGTCAGTTCCAGCTGCGACTGTGAACAGTCCCTCGACCCTCTGGACATCAGCAGATAGTCGGATAGTGTGAGAGATGGTGGGCGCGTTCTTGTCATACAGGGTCAGATCAGTAACGAAGTTGCCAGGCAACGCGTATCTAGCTTCAGCTGTGTCTGAGATTTCGGCGTCCTGATCCGAGAGGTTCAGGCTGATTATCCTCCTGTCACCCTCTTGACCGAAAGGTGAAAGGGTCCAATAATCGTTGCCGTCGTCCCCGCTTTCGTTGAGATTTCGCCACCATTCGTCTCCAGGTGAATTAAGAATTCCAGATTCGTCAACGATCTGGACAGGGGTAATGCTCAATTTGACATCAATCTCGGAAGTTCCCTCGTTCCTCAGTTCGAGTTGGAAATTAACCCAACTCGCTGTGCTTGGGTCCAGGTTTCTCGAACGCGCCTGAACACCCTCCTCGAAATTACTCGGAAGAGAGCCATTCTCCATCAGAGCAGTGAGTCTGACTCCAATCTGAGTCACTTCAAAAGTGAACTCGAAAACGTTATTGTCTGTCCCGGTGGTCTCGTCATTGAGCTCGTCGACCTGAGAAAGGTAGTCAAGAGTGAGGCGCAAAACGTGCTCACCAGTTGTGGAGAAAGAGTGGTACAGCGAGAGTGACTCAACGCTTCCCCCGTCGAGGGAGGGCAACGCATCAGTCCTGATGACGGTACCCTTCGAAATATCCTCCAGCATGATTGAATACTGACCAGTTTGGGCGGCAGCCTGGTTAGACCAAGCCAACTGAATTGAAACCGTTTCACCCTGCAAGGGGTTTTGGTGCAGTGTTGATATCGAACCTTGGAGAACCGTCAAATCTGCCTCCTGCCTCTCTTCGGCTATCGCACTTAGTAGTAGGGAGAAATCCTGTGAGAAACCTCCGGAGTGACCGATTTGAACGGTCCAAACTCCTGTCTGGGCGGTCGGGAGCCTGATTCTCTCCAGATTGTTCAGTTGATCCCGACTGCCACCCGAGGAGCTTATGCCGGCCAGGAAGTTGTTGCCCTTGTAGACTGTACCATCTGGAGAGGTGATAGTGAGGTCAAGGTCGTTAACCAGCCTGCTCGCATTCTGGTCCGCAGTGGCGGATCCTTCGCGGTCGTTCCAAGCGAGGGTTGCATCGAATCCTACACCTTCGAACATCTCAAACGTGTAAATGAAACTGTGTCCAGGGAGAAGGTCACGGTCATAGTCAAAGTAGACGGTAAGGTTCTGACCGTCCTTCTTAGGAAAGAGGCTGTTCGAGAGGTTCAGTTGGCCCCAGCCCTCTGAGGGGTTGGGTACGTCGAGCTCACCGAGGTCATCGGCACCATTGACCAACAGCGCCCGGATCAGGTCAGAGCGGGGCTCGGAAATCCCAGCGACCTCCCGCAGGTACTGCCTAGCCATGGCCGCAGCACCAGCAACGACCGGTGTCGCCATCGAACTGCCGTTCAGAGTCATGTAGAGTGGCGTCGAGCCGTCTGCATGGGTCGTCTGTGAACAAGGGCCTCCCGTCGTGAAAGCAGCCTCCTCGGCTCTGGCGGAGCACAACATGACTCCAGGGGCAACCAAATCAGGCTTGATTCGACCATCAAGAGTTGGACCGATGGATGAGGAGTCAGAGACCTCGCCAATGGGATCCGAGTTGAAGGCGCCAGTTGTCGTGGAACCCACTGAGAGGACGTTTTTCGCGGTACTCGGTGGATTTACGCCTGCCTCGGCCATGTCCCCGGCTGAAAAGAGGACGAGGAACTTTGGATAATCGGAGGTGAACGAGTCGGCAGAACGAGAATCGGAGGTATACTGGCCGACGAGGTTAGGGGAGCCCCAACTATTGGTTTGAATCTTGGCGTCGTTCTGCCATGAGTGCAGGAACATCTCGTAGAGCGAACCCCATCGTGCTAGGAGTCCGGAGCTGTCGACCTCCAGTTGGTAGAAGTGGAATGTGGCCGCGGGGACCATTCCAGTTGCATTGGAATTTCCCGAACCGTCTCCGAGGAGTGTCGCGGTAACGTGGGTCCCGTGTCCACTATTCGCGTCCGCTCCCGAGTTGTCAGGTCCGAACTGGTTGTAGATTGGGTTCCTCAGCCTGCCGTCAAAGTCGCCGTGGTCGACGTCCAATCCGGTATCCGAGATGCCTATGACCTCGCCGTCCCCAGTTAACGAGCCTCCAGAAGTCGAGCGTGCCTCGGCCAACCCTCCGATAAGGCTGGCGTTGGAATTGTGGATTGCTAGCATTGGACCTGGTTCAATCTTGACGATCCTGGTGTCGATTGCTAGGGTGGTAATGATGGAAGGGGGCACAGCTCTCAGTTGGCAGAGATGGGCATCACAAGGGGGATTTGATTCTGTGGAACGTGACATCAATCCGAGGTCAGTAGACAGATCGCTAATTTCATGGGGCATGAGGGATGATGAGGGGATGACATCTAGATCGACCTCCACTCCATCGAAACCTAGCAGGGGGAGAAGTTCTGGTGAGATACTCCACAGAGTGGGCAGATTCCCGGACCAACGTACCCCTGGAAGCTGCTGCATCTGTCGATTCGTTTCGTCGCGTCGAATCTCGGGAAGACTGACTATTAGAGCCTCATCTGGGATGTGGTCGATGATTGAAATTCCCAAGAAAATCAAATGCTCCGCCAGGGACACTAAGTCTGAACTAGAAGACTGTACAATGTATATGCCCTCTCGAGTAGGGGACCCCAGGCCTACCTCGGCCCAAGGACCGATGGGGATTGGATGAATGGTGGGGTCGAAGGTCCCATAGGGTGAGTGGATAAATCCGGTTGCCTCCGAAATCTGGTATGTAGAGTGAACGGGGTTGGCCAGCATTCTCCAACCCCCATTGGCGGTATGTTGGTTGGAGTGTGGCGAGGGGCCGTCAGAGTCGTCAATTCCCCATGAAATCGACTGAGCGACGGGCGAAAGAAGGAGCAAGACGAGAACTATGAGCAGTGACTTCAGTCCAGCCATTCGGATTTGCGACCAAAGATTGTCTTTTGACTATTGACACTATACGAGCCGGTCCGGTGTCCATAATTAGATGGAGTAATACCTAGAGATTGCGGCATCTGTAATGGCAACTGATGAATGCCAATCGTGTTCTGTCCCCATCAGGGCCCGAATGCAGTCAACGTTTTCAGGAATCACGTCACTCTCCTGGTGAATGGCCTGGAAGTAGTAGAGTCGGTTCCCGACGAGCTTGACACCATCCTCCCACACGAAAATCTCGTGCAAGTCCCCCCACTTCCTTCCGATGTCTCGAGCCATCTCCATGACCTCGGCCGTTGACGTGAGGCGATTGCCCTCGCCAAGCATTACGATAACCCGGGGCGTCTCCCTCCACAATTCAACAATAGACCCAGTGGTGAGGCCATGACCGGCAGGGAGATCGGCTACAATTGCATGTACGTGCATGATAGTGGTGGGAACAGCCACGGCTAGAGAGTTGATTTCTATTCCCGACTTTACGGTCATGACATCGGAGCCATGATGGCTTGGTATCTTGAGGACTGGTTTAATCGCATTAATAGGGCCTTTCTTGGAGTCGCCCGGATCCGCTGCTCGCCTGATCATGGTGCACTCTACCCTCAGCGATCCACATGCTTCGAACAGTGGAACCAAAGTGCGGGAGAGTCCCGTCGTGTTGCAAGAAACGACCCTCGTTCCATCGGCGCCTAGGTTTTCGTAGTGATTGGCACAGGAAGTATAAGACAAACCTGTGAGGGAGTGCTCCTCCCCCCCTTGGAAGATGTGCTTAACGCCTGCGTCTTTGTACTTATCCAGATTTTCAGCGCCCATATTCCCAGGAGAGCAATCAACGACCACGTCCGCGATGGAAAGTAGGTCCGATAGCCCGCCATGACATTCAATGGAAGCCTCTTCAAATGCAGAGATTCGCTTGGGGTCGTCGGAGGTGCAGTATAGGGGGAATCCCTTCCTAATGGCTAGATTGCACCCGAAGGAGGGAGCGGTCTTGGTAACGCCTACGATCTCCATGTCTTCCTGAGCATCCACAGCATCCGCGACCCGCTTGCCAATGGTTCCATATCCGTTTATTGCGACATTGATTGCGTTCACGAAAGCCCCTCGAAACCGTTTCCGGTAGTTCGCCGGCGTCTGAAGGCTGCCTATGAACATAACGTAACTCGGCAAGAGTCAATAACAAGACGCCGTTTATCGTCGATGTCACGAAATGGTCGAGGTGGCTAGGGACTCATAGGGGTGTGACGGAAATGAGAGATATCACCGCCAAGAGCGTAAAGCTCAATCGAGATCTCGATAGGTATGTCGAGAAGGGTCTAGAAGAGGATCGCCCAGTGAAAATTGGATGGGGGCAAGCAGGGGACGAGCGCCCGAAGGAAGGTGAGATCGGCGTAATCACCCACCTTCCCGAAGGAGCCAGAGTCCTCTGCTTGGGAGCGCTTGGTGAGTGTGCTGGTGCTATTAACCGAGGTGGGACCTTCACCCTCAGGGGCTCGGCATCGTCAATGCTGGGGGCTTTCCACGTTGCAGGTAGGACCCTAGTTGAGAAGGACGCGGGTGACAAAGTCGGCTATCGAATGGCCGGTGGCGACATCACGGTCCAGGGCTCCGTTGGGGACGAGGCTGGGGCTGGAATGACTGGCGGGACAATAATCGTACGAGGTCACACTGGGCGAAAACTTGGCGCCGGAATGACTGAAGGGACCATCGTGGTGATGGGTTCAGTGGGCTCGGAACCGGGAGTCGAAATGAGTGGTGGTAGGCTAATCGTCTCAGGGAGCTGCCCCCCTCCTGGCCAAGGAGTAATCATGCGATCAATAGGAAATGACGAGGTTTCTGAGTTCTCGCACCTCCTCGAACCTCTCGGTCTGTCCCTGAACGAAGACGCCCTGGTACTGGAGGCTGCGAAGAACCTCGCAGGTCCTGACGATCCACCTGAGGCCTTCGTCGCAGAGGGCTTTGAGAGGGTGTCTCTCGCTCCTTCTAATGAAGGTCGACTATCCAATCACGATTCTCTTGACCACTATACCTTGATTCTCCCAACTGGCGCAGATTCCGGAGGGATCCTCTTTCCCATCCCTTGGCTATTGCAGTGTGACACAGCTAGCAAGTGGAAGGGCAGAATGTCCGACGAGCAACCCGCGCTAGTCCGAACGGACCCTCGTCCAACTGACCTCCTGCTCGTAGGGGGGGAGGAGTTGTCGGATTCAATATCGGTAGTCGGGCAATGCGCAGGCATAGTGCTAGACCTCTCCGATTTCCCAGGTTTGAACGACGCTGAGATCGAGGGCTTGCTTGTTTCGTTGTATAGCAGGATGTCCGAGTCTTCTCTGGTAATATTGAGGGGGAACGTCGACAGGGTAGAGCACCTGTTTAGGCTTGTAGTGGAACTGGACCTAGACGGGGCTATTGTTGATGGTGCTTCCCCGGGTGGCGCCAGATTGGCTTCTGCTCTTCCGAAAATAGGGCTAGCATCCAGAGCGATGGGGCTGGCCGAACACGGCAAGTACGTGATGATAGAAATTGATGAGGCGCCTAGCGCTGAAGACATACTCATTGCTGTCGCAGCGGGTTGCCCCGTGGTCGTTGCACCCCCGTCTGAGGAAGATATTGAAGGCTACCTGACTTGGATTGAGGGGAACCTGAGGGGCTGGATGCGCGAACTCGGTATAGACGGGCTTGAGAGGATCGGCAGAAGGAACCTCAGAGCCACGGACTATGACACGGCCGCAATTTCCGGGCTCCGTCTCGTCGGATACGATAGGCCGCTACCAATGTGGCTCGAACTGAGGTGATTAGTTGCCAACCCTAGAGCTCCAACACTCGATTCTTAGGTACATCCAGGATTTAAACGAAACTCAGCACAATCCCGAGACGTGGTCGGACTGGCTGCCCAGAATAGGCTGCCCGGTAGATAGCAACGACGAAACAGTGGTTGAGGTAGAGGTATTTCCCGATCGCCCAGACCTCCTGAGTCACGAAGCGCTCGCAAAGGCTTCTCGTTCGTTCCTCGGTCTTGGGGAGGCGAGCGTGGCATTGGGTGTGCTCGATGGCAAAATAGAAGTGAATGTCGATTCATCTTTGGGAGAAGTTAGGCCAGTCATCATGGCGGCAGTGGTTAGGGGCGTTGATACGGGCTCCGACATCGAGCAGAAGAACGACTTCATCCAATCCCTGATGGATCACCAGGAGAAGTTGCACCTAACACTCGGCAGGAAGAGGAGTTTCTCCTCAATCGGCGTACACGACCTCTCTTCCTTGAGCCCCCCTTTCCGCGTCCTCACTGTTCCCTCATCGTACTCCTTCGTACCCCTAGCCGAGACTGAAAAGATGAGCATTGGCCAGATTCTGGAGAGTCACCCCAAGGGGATAGAATATGCCCACCTTATGGATGGGCTTGCCGGCTTCCCTGTCATCCTAGACTCTAATGACGATCTGCTCTCGTTCCCCCCCATCATTAACGGGGACCACACCACGGTCAATGAGCACACCTCCGACTTCTTCATCGATGTTACAGGATGGGACGAGCGGGCTTGCGAAGCGTGCTTGCTGTTGATCTGCCTCTCGATGGCGGAACGAGGAGGTGCCGTCGAGAGTGTGCGGGTGACGGGCTTCGACGGCCAAACAACCAACACGCCCCGAGGAGACGAGCGTAGACACAGGGTTCCAGACCGACTGATTCGGGGGATACTTGGTCTGGAAATGTCGCCAGAGGACCTTGCCACGGCGCTCATGAGGATGGGGGGGCGTCTGGAAGAAAGTAGGACTGTGACCGATGGCCCCAATAATTCCGAGAAGTGGGTTGATTGCGTCGTAGGAGAGCAGGAGCACGTGATTTCAATGCCTAGGTGGAGGAGTGACATCATGCATCCCATTGACATCGTCGAGGACATCGCAATAGGCTACGGATACGACAACCTTCCCAAGGAACTGTCCTCCGTCCACATAGATGCAATCCCACTACAGTCATCCCACTTGAAGCGTAGGTTTGGCGAGAGTCTGCGGGCCTGCGGATTGCAAGAGATTCAGAGTCTGACCCTTTCCAATGAGGCAGACCAGTTCGAACTAATGAGATGGCCTTCGGGAGGGTCTAAGACAACAATATCGAATCCGATAACATCCGAGCATACTTTGCTTCGACAGTACATCCTCCCATCGCTGCTCAGACTGCTTGCCGCTAACCGGCACCATGAGCTTCCCCAACGGGTCTATGAACTCGGTACTGTCGTTCGCGACTTCCAGAACCGAAACAGGGGTGCCTGGGCATGTGCAGAGGCGGGAAGCGGATTCTCAACCGCCAAGGGGATAGTGCAAGGATTGCTGAGGGACTTGGGGGCACCGATAGATGAAATCGACTTCGTCGCAATCGCTCCCAGTCTTGGCCCTTGGATCGATGGGAGAGGGGCCTCTGTCTCCGTGCGGGGTCATGCAGTGGGTGAGTTCGGAGAGATAGATCCGCTAGTCAGTTACGCATTCGGCCTCAAATCACCCATACACGCAGGTGAGTTCGATATAGGGAAGCTAGGCGAACTAATTCCAGATCCAGTGACATGAAAGGCTAATCTTCCTTCTTCGAGAGTAGCTTCATCGCATCCAAGAACTTTCGATCTTGCAGATGATCCTTGTCTGATTCCTTGCCCTTCTCGCCCTTACCCTTTTTTCGTTCGTACTCGACGACATTGGTGACGAATCTCTGTCTGGAAATCCGCGATTTGTTGGATTTCTTCTTGAAAGGCCACACCGGTACCACAGGCCTCGAGCGAGGACTCTAAACATCAGTATTTCGGAGTATTGAGTCTGAAAACAGTAGTTTTCAAGTGATTAATGCCTCATTCGGCGTCATGCGGGGATGTGACATCGGGGTCGATGAAGCAGGAAGGGGGGCGGTAATCGGGCCTCTCGTCGTATGCGCCCTAATGGTGCCTGAGGAAGATCGAGAGGACCTAGTTGACATTGGGGCTGATGACTCAAAGAAACTCAGCAAGAAGAAGCGGAGGCTAGTAGCCACAGAGATCGCTAGGCTCTCTGACTCAAGAGGCTGGGGGATAGGCGAAATCGTTTGCAGCCCCTCTAGGATAGATCGAGGAATGAAAACTGGGAACCTGAACTCATTGGAGGTGGAGTTATTTGCGGAGGCAATTAACTCAGCGACGCAATCGAACGGACAATGTAGGATCCTACTAGATGCGTGCGATGTAAACGCCCCTAGATTCGGGAAGAGCGTAGAGTCCGCGCTTGGAGCGGAGTGGGAGGGTTGCAGGATCGTCTCGGAGCATGGAATGGATGGTGAAGATATCGTCGTAGGCGCTGCCAGCATCATTGCGAAATTCAGACGTGATTCAGAGGTCGAGAGACTGGCGAAGAATCTTTCCATTGAGTTGGGCTCTGGGTATCCCTCCGACCCCTTGAGCAGAGCCGCTGTGCGGAAGCTTTCTACCGGCTACCTCCCGCACGAGTGCCTTCGTTGGAGTTGGTCGACGGTTTCCGACGTCTGGACGGAACTGCATCGGCGTCCCGTGCCAACACGAGACGCCGGTGCGACTCACCCAGTTCAATCGTCCTTGGAGGATTGGAATCAGCAAGAATGGTGAAATGCCACCTTTGCTCGGTCAAATCGATACGCATGAGCGAGCCTCACGATTGGGATTCCGACGTGATAGGTGTGGTTCGCAAGTACGCCCTACAGAACGCGGTCGAGTACGAGGGCGAGGGACGGTCGGGCAGCGTTCTTGGCAGGTTGCTCTCAGAGCGTAAGGACCTGCGTCAGATTGCTCGCGAACTCATGGTACTTGTAGACGCCGAGGTCTCTGCTGCCAACTCAATGGCTGCAAGTCAAGGGGTTGATGCGGTTCGAGCCGAGTTGGAGAGGTCCTCACCCGAGGCCCTAGATCGAGAGAAGCACCAGAAGGCAGAGGGGTTGCGCGAATTGTCAGGAGATACGTCCAGCATCGTCCTGAGGTTTGCACCAAATCCAAATGGACCCATGACGATTGGTCACTCTAGGGGCCTTTCGATCAACTCCGAATATTCTAGGATGTACGGAGGCAAGGTGGTTCTACGGTTTGATGACACAGACCCCAAGGTCAAGCCGCCACTCGTGGGGGGAGAGGGATTGATCGTTGATGCCTATGACTGGATAGAGGGTGAGTACGAATGGCTTGCAGGGAGGGCCCCCGACGTCATCATCCGAGCCAGCGATAACATGAGCCGCTACCTCAAGCGTGCCGAGGAGATGATCTCTGGTGGTTTCGGATACGTGTGTCGCTGCAGCGTAGAGGATTTCAGGAGGCTGCGCGAGGAAATGAAAGACTGCCCATGCAGGAATCAGCAGGTCTCAGACGCGCTGTCTGCCTGGGAGGCGATGAATTCGGGCGAAATTGCGGAGGGTGATGCTGTGGTCAGGGTGAAGACGTCCATGACCCTGCCCAATCCTGCTCTGCGCGACTGGCCGGCCCTGAGAATCTTGGATGCGGCCCACCCCGCTGTAGAGGGTGCCCCATACAGGGTTTGGCCGCTTCTGGACTTCCAGAGCGCCGTCGATGACCACGAGCAGGGGGTGACCCACATCATCAGGGGAAAGGACCTGATGGACAGTACCCGCAAGCAGACCCTCCTCTACGAGCACTTCGGGTGGACATACCCCCAAACGCTGTACTGGGGACGAATCAAGGTACACGAGTTTGGCAAGATATCCAAATCAGAAATCAAGGCAGCGATAGAAGAGGGGAAGTTCGAGGATTGGGATGACATCCGATTGCCCACCCTACCTGCCCTTAGGCGCAGGGGCTTCAGGGGTGAAGTGATCCGTGATTTTTGGATTGACCTCGGGATTACACAGAAGGACATCTCAATCTCAATGCAGACAATAGAGGCATTCCATGCCAAGCGGATAGACTCTTCGACAGAGCGGCGCAGTTTCGTTCGCGACCCCGTGAAGCTGACCCTGGAGGGGTCGGGTGGGCCGGGACCTGAGCTATCCATCCCCAAGCACCCAGACGGGATGGTGCAGGGCTATAGGGATTGGACGGTCGGTGGTTCCGTAGTAGTTCAGTCTGCAGATGTCAATGCAGGCAGAATCCGCCTGAAGGAGTACGCAGACATCGCGGTGTCTGGCAAGTCTGCTGTAGTAGACTCGTGGAACAGGACGGATGAACGACCTGTAGTACAGTGGCTGCCCCTCGGCATGGGACGTGATGCGGTTCTGCACAGACCAGAGGGCAGACGCATTTCCTCTGAGAACGGACTGCTGGAGGACTTTGAGTTGGAAATAGGGGAAGTATACCAACTTGAGAGAGTCGGTTTCGCCAGATTGGAGGATCTTCCCGATGAGGGGCCTGCGAAGCTAATTTGGCTGCATGGCTAGTTCTGTTCGGCGCCTGTGGCGCCGTGTGCTAACTGCGTGCGCGCGTTGCCTAAGGGCGTCGCATTCAAGGGGATGAGGCCAATAGGCATACGATGGGAGGCAGTTCTCCACGTAACGCAGGAGCAATGGTGGCGCTACTGGTGGTGATCGTCCTATCGCCATTGTCCATGCAGGCCGAGGAGATTAGCTCCTGCTGTGTGACTCAGGACTTCGATCTCTATCTGATTGGCGATCCGGATGAAGGGGAGTTGACTCCCTTCGACTCCGACTTGGACGAAGAGAAGTCCGTCCTCGTCACTCCATCGATAGCGGGCGAGGTGAACATTGGGACATGGGGCGTCACCTGGGGCTTGGACGGGGAATACTCTGCAGGCACCTGGAGTTTCAGCATTCCCTACGAGGTAGTTGACGCTACAGGGGTCACGACCAACGCTACCGTACTAATCAAGGTGGGAGGGAGCACGTACGAGAGTTCGTCCCAAATTCCTGCAGTCTACCTTGCCAACTCGGGAGAGCTCCAAGTCTCGGTGGAAGTCAGTGATGGGAGGATTACCGAGGGCGAAGAAATCGAGTTATCGCTATCTGTACAAGGTCTGATCTTCTCCAACCCTGGAAGCGAATCCGGGATTAGATTTCTCTGGGGGTCCTCCCAAAGTGATGCTTCCTTGACCATGTCCTTCCCGCTAGTGCAAGTCGAGATGAGGGAGGCGAGCGTGAAGGGTAATCTTGTGTTTTTTCCAATTGAATTGACTTCGGGGTTCGGTGACAAGATGTGGTCAGGATCCAGTGGGGGCTTTTCCATACAAAACACAGAGGTGAGTGAGAGTCCCATCACCACAGTAATGGAAGACGGGGTTGAGGTTACCTTCGTCTGGGAGATGCCAGAGAGCTTCGAAGGAGGGTCTTTGAGGGCGGACTTCTACATATCTCCGCAATCTACTCTGAGGATCGAGACCGATAAGAATCATCAGATTACCGCCGGAATCGACTCAGGGGACACGAGTTGGTATCCAGCAGAGGAACCGTCGCGAAGCGGTGGCTCCGACCTAAACGTAAACATCGATTGCGAATATGACGGGGACTCAATCGACAGGGAGACGTCGGTCAGGTTCAATGGGGCTATGTCGCAGTGGATGAGGTGGGGCCTAGACAACATCGGAAACAAGAGCCTGGGTTCCAGCAGTTGGTGGAGGAACCTGAATTCATACGCCGACTCCGTAGGCAGCATTGACAAGCAAAATGGAAGGGTCGACGATTCTGAGCTCCTAGCTCTGCAGAACCATCTGACAGGCTCAAAATCGGACTTGAGATCATTCCTCTCCAATGGGCTATTCATAGAGCCTGAGGCGGTGTTCGGAGTGAATCCGGTAGACTTCGGTCCAATGGAAATCGTGGTTGACTTGGGTGGCTCAAGGGCCTTCAACTCCGAAACCATTTCTATCACGATAAGCGCTTCCTACGAAGTTGACGACGGGCAGAGGCAGAGGCTGATCGAGGACTTCGTCCGCCCAGGTGGATATGACTACTGGACAATGGTGGATCTCGACTTCGAGATTAGCACTGGAATGCTTTCAGGCCTAGGCAGCGTGTATTCCGAGACTGACGATGTCTCGTATTCACACCGGAGGTGGATTGTGATGGAGATTCTGGTCATCGATGAATCGGACATAGATTCGGAGACGGACTTCAGAATCGACTTCGCCTCTCCTGAATCCCTGATGTACAGCCCTCTAGTTTCGGCGATGATCGCGGTTTTTGCCCTGTGTCTGGCAATTGGAATCGCTTTGGCGCTGACGAAACGCAGAACTAAGGTTCCGAGCATGATAATGGTCAGCGTCCTTGGCGTACTTACATTCGTGATCTACTGGTTCGGCCTCCCGATGCAGATCGTCCTCGGCGCGGTCGCCTCGAGCGTACTCCTAGTGTTCCCAGTCACACTTATCTCCCCGACTGACGAGTCGATGGAGAAGGTTAGTAGTGGCCCTGCTAGAGCCGGAAGGGTCAGATGCCCATCATGTGGAACGAAGAACAAGGTTGAGTCTAACGTGAGGCCACTGAGGTTAGACTGCTCAGGATGCGGAAACACTCTGCGAATAGAGTAGTGTCAGCATTGACCGTCCCTGAGGAGCGAGTCGACGACAGAGCCCGCGGCTAAGTGGGCCGGTTCTCTTTCCCAGTAAGACGAGGCGTTGCATATCTGTGTTGCGAGGTCGGAGCTCCATTCAGTTCCGAGGACGCAATGCCACATCAACTCCTCCAATCTAGCGGATGAGGGGGTGCTGCTCGTCAGTGCAGGCTTGGCGAGATTGGACAAGGCCCTCGCCTTGTCCTCCAGGTCCATCCCATCCCATTGCCCGTATACCGCCTCCAGTGCGTTCTTATCCAACCATGGCAAGTTATCGATGCTCGGTCCGTCGACCTCTGTAATAGGGACCACACGGATGGAACCCTCTGACGAGAGCAGGTCCCTGAGAGTCGTATAGACTGGATCGTAGGTCGTTTCCAAGGCTGAATTCAACCAGTTTCCGGATACCAACCATGGTCTCATCCACCTCAACCTATTGCTCTCGGGAAATATAGACTGGGCCAGAGCGTATGCTTGAACAACTGGGGTTAGTGGCCCTTTTCTGGCGTCTCCTTGGTGTCCCCTGAGGCCCTCCACTACCGCAGTGGCAATGCTGAGCCTCGTCGGATCAGTATGGAGAGTAGGGCCGGAAGTTTCCCCTGGGCCAAGAATATGGACGTAAGGTGTGGTGTTTGGATCTTCAATCCTGAAGCGTCTCCGATATGGCATTCCTGCATCCAAGAGGGCGGCTTCAATGGGGGCGATGGCCAGGGCGCCGTGAAGAGAGGGGGCAGCGAGTAGCAGGATGGTTTCACTCGAGATGGACAACGCCTCGGCAGCGGAAGACAGGGTGCTCCGGACTGTGGAGAACACTTCCTCTTCCAGCAACTCACGCATTGCGGCTTCCTAGGAGAAGGGGTTCAAATCACCTGCGCTGCTCACTCGACCATCAGCCTGAGCTGATCCCTCTTGTAAGTCCAATCCCCATCAAGTTGGTTCGACTCCTTGTAGTACCTGGAAAGGCGTCGAATCTTGGATTCGCACAACTCAAGTTGCCTTCTGTTGTGAATGTCCTTGCCGTTTGTAGAGAGGTGATCAATGAGTCTCAAGGCCCGGCGCATCAAACACATCAGGTCCTCGGGGTAACTGGGCGTGACATCGAGTTTGGTTAGGGTTTGCGAGATTCTCTCACCCGTTACTAGACGCACGTCTGGAACCCCATGCTGGTCACGGAGTATCGAACCGATCATCGCACTTGAGTACCCATCGCTTGAGAGTTGGGCGATGAGGTTCTCGACATCCTTCTTGTCGGCGTTTGACCATTCAGGAGGCACCCCCGAGTGGGGCTTGCTCGAGCCGCTCTTCCCCTTGCCCTTGCTGTGCATTCTGGCCATCTATCTTACCTCAGGCAGCCGGGCGACCTGCTCTCCCTCTATAATCGCTACGCAGTGGTAAGGGTGGGGGTTTGGTCATAGGCGGTGCCTAGCGCGTGCCAATCTACCAGGCCCACGTGGCCACTCCCAACCAGGAGCCTCGGCCCTGGCCGACCCAATCAGCTTGCCTCCCTGAAAGACTAGGAGTTCGTCCCCTGATCTAATCGAGCAGTCTACGGACTCTGCGTTCGAGGAGAATATGTCTCCGACCCAGTCTACTCCATCCCTCAGTGAGACTCGAGCTAGCACCCCTAGTTCATCGAGCATCGGCAGGCTCGACTTCGAGAAGGAGAACCTCCCCAACCTGGGATTCCATTTTGCCAATTGGGAGCCATCCTTGTTGATAGTCAGAATGGGTGGTCTACCGATTACCGATGCCCCCTCGAGCCAAGCGTCGGTGCCATGTATGAATCTCGAAATTGACATCATGACCTCAAGACGCGTTTGGCCTGTCGTACTCTGACCCTCACTGTCAATGACAGCAGACTCGACCGCGGACTCCAATCTAGAGAGGGCTGCCCTAGAGCCTGCGGAATCCCCCTGACGGGTGTCTATGATGCTAGTCCCTTCAATGTGGATTCCAATCCCGGAATGATTGATGACCAGCGAATAACCGACCCTTCTGACAATTCGCCTGACCATCGATCGAATGACGTCGAGTTCGTCTGTATCCCATTCTCCTGTGACGGGGATGTCATAGTGAGCGGCTGGCCAGAGGTCCTCCAGCTCCCTGGGAACGAGGCCCAGTGGGGCAGTGACCATAACCTCGTGAACGCGCGGGTTCCTGAGCACTCGCCTGAATCTAATGTGACTTTTCGAGAGTTTGTATGGCTTCTTTGCCGAGCAGGGTAGAAGCGTCAAGGTATCCCTCTGGTGCGATGGTGGCAGGTGTTCCTCAGCAACCCTCGATCTCCAATCGAGAACTAGGGGGTCATTACGGCTCTCGTACGTATGGCACCTCAGACGTCGATTGGCACTGACCGCGCTAGAGAGGACCGAGTGCGTGTTGCCATTTTCGCTGACCATCGAATCGTGCATGCGTAGGTGCTCCACGGAGCGGGGGCTGGACGTGCTCTGCCTTTCCGCTAGTTCCCGTAGCGTTCCTTCCCTGATTGCTGCTCGAGTGGATGAGATGGCTTCCACCCATGTGATGCACTGTGTCTCCATGCCGAAATCCTCGTCCACGGTTTCCTCGACCTTTCTCGGCCCGGACCCAGTAAGCAGAACGCCAAGCGACGAGGCGTGCCTCAGTCTGGCTAGGTCGAATAGGTCCACCCCCATCCACGCGAGCAATGCGCAGTTGTCAGGCCCTGAGATGCCGGGTGCCCAAATGAGGGAGGAGGGAAATCGTATCCTGACGGTCTGTAACGCCTCTGACAGCATTCCGGGGCGCTGAGCCAACTGCGGGGCGTCGATGAGGATGATGACTGACGGCTCCGAGTCCAAAACTGCCAGCGAGTCGTCATGATGCAATGAGTTCCACGATACCGGAACCGCCTCTAGGCCGTTTCCGAACACGCCCGAATCTGACTCAACTAGGCTCGGGGGCAGCACCAGCCCCTCTTGCGAGACCCATTTGTCCACGGAGTCAAATGGATAACAGAGGTTGTCCCTAGTGCAGATTGTGATCGTAGCCGGTATGGAATCGGATGACCGAGTCGATCTCAAGGGGGCAACGGATACAGGCAGTTCAGGGTCACCGGGACCCAGAACCAGCCCAGGTGACCAGGAGAGGGGGGCTCTCCTGTCGCCCAAAGAGAAAAAGCGAGAGAATCGCTGCCTTGCAATGACGTCTCGTCCAATGGGCCGCTCAGTCATCAACCTTCGAGCGAAGCGTTTCGCTTGAAGGATTCTAAGACATGTACGCTCTCCGGTAAATGATGAGGGCGGTTTGCTTGGCTTCTGCGATAGTAGTCGTCATATCATTTTCCCAGGTTTCCTTTTCTGAGCAATCGTCCCCGGGAGATCATACGGTCAATGAAATCGACGATGCTCCAGATTTTCTTTGGGGACAAACCGAATTGGATTACAGGTGGCAACTGATCTTTGTAGGTTTCGAGATTCAAGGAAATTTTTCGGAAAATGACTCAGTAGACGTCTTTGCCTTGAAAGTGAGCTCAGAAAATGGAACCATGGTTGGGATATTGACAAACAGCACTGCAAGTTTTCAGATTCACTCACTTAACCAAACTAATTGGGCTATTGACGATTCGATCAGTACCGAATGGACCTCGCTAAACGAGGAGCAGGTTTACTATGGTGAAATCAACCTCTCCAAGGGTTATCATGCAATCAGAATCGAGAAATTAGGTGCTAATGAAGAGTTGGTGGATTATGAGTTCAAATTAGTCGATTTGGGCCCAGTAGTTCACAATGAAGATTCTTTTGAGGACCTGTCCGGGCTGTTCTCCGAACTCTACTTGCTCCTAGGCTTCCTGATGCTGCTTCCGTTGCTGGTTGTGCTGTGGTGGAATAAGGATCGGGTACTCGGCCTACAGCCGGGCGCGATGAGGATTGAGGAGCACGAGATGAGGAAGCTCCGCAGGCTCAGGGAGAGGCTGGTGGAGGCCGCCTCAACCGAAGAGTTGGACGAGCGCTTAATCGAGTCTGCGTTGAGCCAGTTGGGTGACAGCACCTGGGAAGCGGTGGTTTCGGACTGGGGAGAGCCCCTGGTGCGTCATCTAACTCGGCAAATCGAGATTTGCGCATGGAGAATTTATGAGGCAGGGGGAACGTTGCTGATTGGAATTCGAATAGGACCTGAGTCGTGGAATCTGGCAGCCATCAGAATCCATTCCCCCGAGGGTTCGGTGGCGGGAATCGGAGGGGTTTCCCCCAAACACCTGTTCCAAGGTGACGAGGTCTTCCTCGACAAGCTCACCCCTCGATCGACTACCTTCCTACGTGTTACTATCACCGGAGACCCGTCAGTGCTTGGGTTCCATCTCTCGGGAGTCGTAGGCGGAAATCCGGTGGCTGCGGTCCCAATGAGCTCCATCAGATTGCAGGAAGAGGAATAGGGTCATCCCCTCCGGCGGGACATGGCCTCCTTCTTGATCCGGTCCTCTAGGCCGTCGAGTTCGCTCTCCATATCGTCCCTCATCTCGTTAAGCCTCTTACGCATAGTGCGAGAGGCCTTCCTAGGGACTTCCAACTTCAGGACAACAGTAACCGAACCCCTCCGGGAGTTGGCTCTGGGTCGAGGCAGTCCCCTCCCAGAGATAGTTATCGTCTCACCGGGCTTCGAGCCCGGGGGGACCTTGATCCTCAAAACGTCGGAATCTATGTGCGGTATCTCGATGGAGGTTCCCAGAGCAAGGTCGGCATAACTCAACGGGAGTGCCATCAGGAGGTCGGGACCATCGCGCTCGAACCAATGATGCGGCTCTACTTCCAGTTCGATGTACAAATCTCCCGCCTGTCCTCGGTTGCTGGATGCGGCCTCGCCCTGGCCCCTCATTCTCAGGCGTGTTCCGGAGCCAACACCCGGATGCACGGAGAACTTGACCCGAAGCTCCTGGTAGGCCCTGCCCTCGCCCCTGCAATCGCGACAGGGGTCAGTGACTATTCGCCCCGATCCGCGGCAAGGGGGGCACTCCTTGCGGACCCTCTGCCTGAATGGCCCTATCATAGAGATCTCATCTATGCGTCCCCTGCCATCGCAGGAGGGGCAGGGTCGCGCACCATCATCACTGTTCGAACCTAATCCATCACAACCGGCACAATCCCTCAAGACGTCTATCTCCAGTTCATCTTCCAAGCCGTCCATCGCAGCTTGGAAGGGAACTGAGTGGCGAACTAACAGGTCGGAGCCGCGCGAGCCACTGCTCGCGGAGTCTCCGAAGAACTGGCTGAAGATTGACTCAAAGCCCCCTCCGAATAGGTCGTCGAAGTTGATGTTCACGCCTTGGAAGCCCCTAGGACCGAACGGGGATCCCCCGGGACGGTCGTGTCCGAACATGTCGTACTTCCTCCTCTCCTCAGGGCTAGAGAGAATGGTGTATGCCTCCTGAAGCTCTTTGAACTTCATCTCCGCTTCTGGATCATCGGGATTCTTGTCAGGATGGAACTTTCGAGCCAGGGACCTGAACGCCTTCTTGATATCCGAGTCTGTGGCCGCTTTATCGATGCCGAGGACTTCGTAGTAGTCACGCTTCTCAGGCATCCCATCACCATAGCAAGGCTCCTGACCGGGCCCTATCAACCGTTCCCCGCTCAAGAGACGTAGGAGCCGCACGATGTGCAATAGTTGATCCCAGCGTTGTTGAACATACCGCAGTTGTTGCAAATCACGGAGGGGATCTGCTCACGGGTTTCTTCGGGCACATCCCACTGGGAGTCGATTTCGGGTGCTGTCTTAGCTTGGACAGCATCAGCTGGTTGGGTCGCACTCTCTCCGGAAGACGAGGAGGCAATCCTCCTAGAGGCGGTGCGTTCCACGGTTTGTCCAATGAATTCGGAGAGCCTAGAAATAATTGGTCGGCTAGTCTCCACTTCAGGGAGAGGCTCTACACGCTGTTCCACTCCGTCTATGTGAATTGAATAGGCGCCAGGCCCGTCCTGTGATGCTTCAATCTCCTTGGACTCCATGTTGAGTGCGCCGATATTGCTCTGCATCTTCTCTCTTGCGCGTGCGGCTTTCTTTCCTTTGAAGTCGGTATAAGCCTTGGCTTCCAGCCTCTGAATCGCCGCATCGCCCTTCTCCCACAAGCCCTTGTCCTCATGACGGTAGGTCTTGGAGAGTCGGTCAATCGCCTTGGATCGGTGGTACTCATGGTCCTCGACGAACCGGTACCTGTACACCATCGCAACGCCGATTAGAAGAGCGAGCAGATGCAGCCCCAGCTCGGCAAAGACATCGTTGGATAGCGCCTCGCTGAATGTGGGAATTCCCAACCTAACCGCGAGCAGGCAGATATTAGGCCCTGCTATCAGAGCGAGAGAGACAGCAGTGGATCGTTGCACCATGCGAAAGCCCCACTCGGCAGCCGTTTGAATTATTCGTGCTGCTGGGATAACTCGCGTCGCAGCACTCTTGACCTGACAGTCATTCGATACACCATGGAGCCCACGATCTCGGTCTCTACTGTGGTCCGCCCACACGAGGACCCAAGGAAGGTCGGGGAGTCAGTACTAGCACTGTTTCCCGATTGGAATCCAGAGGCACTACCAGCCGAGCAGGGCTTTCCCAGTACGAGGGAGGCAGTAGAACTGAGTAGTTCAGCAGGGTCGCTTGACGTCGTCCTCATGAAAGTTAGGGAACAGAGGGTGTTGGATACCGCTCTCGACGCTATGGCGATGGGGCTAGTTGGTGACTCCACCACCTTCTCGCTCTCCAGGCAATCTGCCCTAGCAGGAAAGGTCTCTTTCGTGCTGGATGGCGAGCTCATGGGGGGGACTATGCAGGTGGTGGTCGAGGGGGAGGACTTGGGTTTGTGGCTGGAACAGCAGACTTGGCATAGTGGTCGTGACACCGTGCCCAGGAGCGCTGGCGACGAATACTCCATGTCCTCAGGGGGCGCACCCAACGAGTGGTTCGATGGAATGGGGCGGAGAACAATGGGCGGCAACTAAGGGCGCTTGCACAAGCACTTGGAAACCCGTTTCACAACGCTCAGTTGCTCCGCGGGGGCGATTTGCTTCCCGTCAGGTAGATGGAGGAGCAAGACGGTTGGAACCGACTCGGGCGAGACCCCAGCAGCGAAGAGTGTTCTGAAGTATGTCTCGTTGCAGACGTATCCCCCTGCATCCTCGCTCCAGATGACGTCGCTGGCATTGTCGAATTCCTCGTCTAGAACACGAGGCGAGGCGTTGGTTTGGATGCGCCCGGGAGCATGATCGATAATCCGTCCATGTTTGACTAACCTACCCGAGTTGTCGGGAAGGGCCATTCTAAACTCGTTCCTGCCGTACATCTCCATTCGTATCCTTTCGCTATCAGCAGAAAAGCCAAGGTGGAGGATTACCTGGAATTCAGCGCCAGCAGACAATTCCCTGGCTACTGCCTTAGAGCCGGTCTCGTCAACCGTCAGAAGCATTGTTTCTACTTCTAAGCCATCAAGGCCGCTGTTCGAGATTTCCTCCATTATCGACTGGGAGATGTTTGCGGAATGGGTTGAGAAGGCAGTGAATCCAGTAACGAGGATTCTTGGTTTGGCCATGGCGATCCGAGGGTTCGCGTCTAGTTCGCCTTTTCTATCGTCCGGAGGTCGTCATATTCTTCCGTTGCCAATGACGGCGGGCATCGTGGCTGAGGAGTACGTGGTTCAACTCGAGCCCGAGGATGAGTCGGACGCGAATCCCCTTGGCGTGGTCTCCGTCATCTGGCACGAGCTGAGTGGAGGTGTTGGTCCTTGGGGTGCTGTCAGGCCTTTGTTCGCAGTAGCTCTCTCCCTCGTTCCGCTCCTATTCCTAGGTCAACACTTCAATCGGGAGCATAGGAAGGGTGGGGAGTGGTTCTTGATTCAGTTTCCACTGATATTGTCACTCGTTCTATGGCCCGTTCTCTACTTCTGGTCAATAGCAGACGCATGGTGGGTATCGAGCGGAATAGTGGCCTCGGCCGAGTCGAAGGAGAATCTAGAATCCATCAGGTAGTTCTACCGGGCTAAACAGGTGCCCCGGGCTAGTTGCCTGCGAGAGTTGGGCACGGACGATGCCTTCCCAGTCCCTCAAGAGAGAAATCGCATGGGGGAATGGTAGTTCGGTCTTGTTGATTGTAGTTCTCAGAATGGTATCTAAGATGTCCATCCTATCTTGGTCGACCTTGTCAAGGAGAGTTTCTATGGGGAAGTCGGAAAGATTGGGAGTGATGGGGATGGCTTCGAGGGGCCTCGACAGGAGAAGGTCTTCAGGAATGGTCTCGCGATGTAATTTGGCGTGCTCCTCAAGGGATTGAGTCAGGATTCTAAGGTATTTGGACACGACGAGTGAGACTTCGATTACAGGAAGGTTGTACTGACTGGCAAAACTTACCATATTCGCCTGTAGGAAGATTAGTTTGTCCTCGACTGGTGCGTCAGACCCGGGAATCGATCCTGCTTCGTCAACCATAGCACTTCGATTCGACTCAGGCACATGAAATGATTGAGGTCATGAGGTAGTGCGGTCGTCGTATCTTATGGGGGAACCGCTGTTCCCCCTAATACCGTCCAATAGGTCATCATCGATCTCAAAGAAGTCATTCAGCCAATCGCCATCTGTGTCCCAGTTCATCGGATCGGTACCATCTGCAATGAGATCGCCGTCGATATCTAGGTACCACCACCCATAGGGATTCTCTCCGAGGCCGACATTGGGCAGGTGGTACCTATCTCCTGCGAGTCGGTTGAATGAATCAGTCCAAGCGCCATTGACGTAAATAACGTCATTGCTAGTGTTGACATCCTCGTAGTCAACATCGTTATCATCGATGACCAAGGCGTAAAGAGGGTCCTGATTGTTGATTCTGTTCATTCTCAAGTAATTTGAGGACAATGAGCTGGAGCCTGAACACGTGCCCAACAGAGTCTCCCTCAGTTGCCACCATTCCTCGACGGGGTTCCCGGAGCAGTCGTACAGGGAGGAGGCGCGAACTACGGAAGGGGAAGAGAGCGTGGCGTTCACGACGGCATAGTATTCCTGGAAGTTGTTGTACGGCTCATATGTGCAGGACGAGCCAGAACAGACCCATTCACCATCCTTGTCCGCGTCCTGAACAGCGTCAGATGGGTCGGTGGCATCGTGGGTGAACCAAGCCCAACCAAGAACTGGTCGTCCTATGTATCCCTTCGAGAGGTCTACGGGTTTCCAGTTGTTTGGAGTTACTTCCTGCCACTGAACTTCGATCTTATAGAAAGAGGACCAATTGTCGTTAGTCTCATTCCATCCGCGGTAGTGTTCGTAGAAGTCTGGCATCATGTCCCCATCTGTATCGTTGTCGAGGGGATTTGACCCGTACTTGAATATCTCACGGCCATCAGACAAGCTCATGTCCCTGACATAATCAGTCATGGTGCCGTCTTGGAAAACTGGGGACATAACGAGTGAGTCGTTATCTGAGTCTGAATCGAGCGGTTTGGTTCCATTGTGGAACTCCATGATATTGGTGAAGTATAGAGCGGAGACGCCGTTTGCAAACTGCTGATCGGGTGCGTAAGTCGAGAACTCACGATTCGACCACGTCCCTTGCTCAGCGGGATTATCCCAGATCGACCTGTCGAACCAACCGTCGGCATCGGGGTCGTAGTTCACATCAAGGGGATTTACCGGGTTCAATGACCAGCGAAAAGAGTTGACTGGGAGGACCTCGGCGTAGAGGGAATAGCAGTACTCCCAACCATCAGGCATGCCGTCCCTGTCAGAGTCGCCGTCCGTTGGATCGCTAATTCCAGCGAGAGTTTTGTTGAAGTTGTCAGGGTCGAACGCATTAATCAAACCCATCTTCTCTGAAGAGGATAGGCTCTTCGTAGAGAACTGCAAGTACAGTTGCCCCCATGCGGCCTGCATCGACAGTCCGTTCTCCTCCATTTGGGCATGAACCGCATCCAAGCCATAGGACACTATTCCTGTTCCATTTGGAATGCTGCCAATGGCCAGCCTCTTTCCGTACCATCTGGAGTCGTACTCTGCAAGATTGTCGAAGGACTCGGAATCGGAAATTTCCCCGTCCTCGTCGCAGTCGTAGGAATCCTCGTCGGAATCGTAATCGGCATCGGTATCAGTTAGGGGATTCATAGTCCAACGATTTCTCTCAAGGTCCCAGTCTGTGAACCAATACTCGTACCCATCACTCATTCCGTCGCGATCGGTGTCAGCTTCCTTTGGGTCAGTGATCCCAATTATTGAAGCCAGCAGAGGCTTGGCAGAGAATCCGTCCTGCCACTCGACAAACTGCTCCATCGCCAATTCGGCCCTGCCTTCCCTATTGAACAGAATCCTGTAAATCCTGTTGACTGTGTCAAGGTGGTTCAACTGGTCGGCCTCTTCCCAGAATAGTGGGGCATCGGGGGGAGAAAGGCCACCATTGACTGGGCCATTGGCAGCAAGATTCAGTTCGGTCAGATCAAGGATACCGTCACCGTCTGAGTCGTACGATCCATCGTTTGGAACTAGGGGGTTGAGGGTCCAGACGCCATCGGTTGAGTTCCACATCGTGAAAATCAACTCCACCCCGTCGAGTAATCCGTCACCATCCGAATCAGGGTTATTCGGATCGGCCGTTAATCCCGTGTTGTTTCTTTGCTCGTCGGTCACGAAGGATCCGAACGACAGTGCTGACTCAGCACCTATCCAAGGGGTCTCCAATAGTGCCCCAGCTGCTTCGGAGAGATAGAACTGGGGCACGGAAATAGATCCATCACTCTCACTCATGAGGCCATCAATGGCATTGTACTCCTCCCAGTTGTTCATCCCGTCGCCGTCTGGGTCGCCGAGCCTGTCATCGCTATTCACGGGATTAAGAGTCCAGTCTTGCTCAAAGAGGCTCCATCGAGCATTGAATACTTCCCATCCATCTGGCATCCCGTCCCTGTCCGAATCGGGGCTGAGAGGGTCGGATGTACCTATGTCTTCAGCAGGCAGACCAGCACCCAGTGTCTCGTAGTAACTCCCAATGTACTCCCCAAAGGAACCAGGCGCAAGCCCATCCCATGACTCGTGTGGCAAGACTGTGGTGAGATTGCCTGGGTAAGAATCACCCGATGAAGTGCCATCCTGCAGGAGTATTTCCGACTTCAAGTGGTATTCGAGCCAATTGACTAGGGACTCGCCCAAATCCATTGTACCGTCATGATTGGCGTCGTAGCCGTCGCCGTCAGGATTGTTCAGGAAATCTGAGCCGTTCATAGGATTAATTCCTTTATTTTCAGATGGCCAGTGGCACGAGTAGCGGGCCTCCCACCCATCTGGGAGAGAGTCGTGGTCGGAATCCACAGAATTCGGATCGGTGCTGAACCAGCTAGCAGCCGATTCCTTCGATTCGCCGTGGGTCTCGAGGCCCGAAGACATTACACGATCGTGAAGGCTGGCCCACTCGTACTCGCAAATGTTGCTGAGTCCGTCACCGTCTGCGTCCTTCATAGCGTCCGAAGGGTCCCTCGGATCCAGGGTCCAGTTGTTTCCTCCGGTGTAGACGTCCCCAATCCACCTCCTGTGGAGGATCTCCCAGCCATCAGGCATCCCATCCCCATCCGTGTCAGGGTTGGTGGGGTCAGTAGGTCCATCGCTACCTCCACCGGACCCTGAGCCTAGCCATCCACCCAGATGGACCTCCCTAGCGGATTCCCCGGTACCAGAGTCGCATACATAGGCACCATTTAGATAATGGCAATCGAATGTGGTCTGGTCAAAGAACCAACCCCAATACTCCTCTCCGTCACTCAATCCATCGCCATCCGAATCAGAGTGACGTGGGTCTGTGCCGTTGAATCCATCCATCGAGGCTGAAGTGAATCGGAACTCATCCAAGTTGCTCCATTGCCTTGTGTAATCCTCACCGTCGTTCCAGGTAATAGAAACCCCATCAGAATCGGGATCTCTGAGGCCGTCGTAGGGGTCGGTTGGATCCAGTCCATTAGCGAACTCCCACCCATCTGGCATCCCGTCCAAGTCAGAATCGTGAGAATGGGGATTCATGGGTGCGATGTTCATGTACCTCCCTGGAGAGACGCCCACGAATAGCCACTCTTCACCCTCCTTTTCCATAATAGCCATCGAGGTTACGAGCCCTGGAATCTCAGACTGATTGAGATATGGACCCAGAATTCCTGAAGATCCCCCCGCGAGGGACCATGTCCCATCCTTTGACCCGACTGCAACCATCCCATCTAGTGGCAGGATAGCGCGGACGTCATTTGCTCCGGAAAGCAATCCCTCGATGTTCAGCATCCTGTCGTTATCGAATGCTTCTGTGGGTTGGGAAATAATTAGGTCCATGTTGACCTGATGCAAGCCACCACTGGTCCCCATCCATACCTCGCTCTCTCCCGTGGGCCCATCATCAATCACCAGTGTGTTGACCATAGCAGCGTTGGTGGAGTCGAAAAGATTCGTATTGACGAAATTCTCCGCATCCATGATATCGAATATCCACCAAGGCTGGCCCACTGTGTCTAAGCCATCTGTGGTATTCCAACCTAGCAATCCTACATCGGTACCTACGAACAGCAATGGACTCCTCCCGGAAATCTCTGCGTGTGCGGCCGTGGTCACGGTGGCATTTGCATCGGAGAGCATTGTGGATAGGCCTTCGAGGGGAGTGGGTTCGAAACTCGAGGAGTTTGTCTCAAATCCAGCTACTAACTTGGCCTTCCAGGCACTCTGACCCCCAAACAGCAGGATTTCGAAATCGTCCGAGTTGGTCTTGAGGGGGATTAGCGTCGAGACGGGACCTATCTCGTGAGTTTTAATCGAATCCATAATTGGTAGGCCGTTCTCCATCCCGAGTGTGTGGAACCCGACATTAGTTCCCAACAAGAGGTAGTCCGAGCCACCGATAGTATAGCGACTCATCGTCAGTCCCTCGATTCCTGATTGGAACTCGAAGCCGGAGGTGGTGCCCCTGAATGGATCTATTACGGTGATTCCATATCTAGAGCCTACTATCAGGCGGTCCCTTTGTTGGTCGGTAATCACAGAGTGGACGGCGGAGTCGACGAGGGTCGTTGCAGTAGAGTGGTCAAAGTTGAGAACCGGTCCCTGCTCCGATGAGACTTTGGTGCCCCTAAGTCCCGGACTGACTCCCGATGCCTCATCGAAATCAATGGAATATTCCTCATAGTTGCTGAACGACTCCCCCCAGTGGGCCGTTGATGTAGTGACATCAGGGGTGACGAAGCCGTCCCTATTGCCATCCCATCCATCGGAGTCACTGTCAAGGGTGGAATCGCTGGCGTTACGAGGATCCATGCTGTGGTGGGCCTCCCAACCATCAGGAATTCCGTCCCCTGGGACTATGAGTTCGATGGCCGCGACCTCGTCCCATGAGAAATAGTCCGAATCGCTGAATCTGGGGTCACTGCCCATCCAGCCAGGGATAGAGGTGGGTCGGGGGTACTGTGTCTGGCAAGCATCCTCAGATAGACTTTGGATTTGACCGTGGCACCAAAGGCCATCGCGCTCAGTGACCCAATCTTGAGGCGAGCCGAAGAGGTATTCCTCGGTGTTTGTGAATCTCTCACCGATGTCAATGACTCCATCACTGTTGAAGTCGAATCCATCGCCACAGCCCCAACTGAAGTCGGTTTCGCAGCGATCAAAGTCCGCAATCAGATCGCTGGGATCGAGGGGATCGAAGTATTGGCACTCCCATATCTTCTTCGAGTTCAGTGGATCGTTTGGATTATTCGAGTAAAGGCCACCGACCGTGCACATGTAGACCTCATAGCCGTCGGGAAGGCCATCGCCGTCAGTGTCGGATACCCTAGGGTCGAGATATTCCCGCAGTCCGGACGGAGTCTCCTCTGGTGCCTTTCCGGTAAGGCTGTTCCTCTCCTCGAAGCATCTGTCGAGGGTGTAGGGCCAACAGTATTCCTGCAGAGCGGTAAGGCCATCCCTGTCGTTGTCAGTGACGTTGTCGGTGGCATCTGAGGGATCTAGTCCGCTGATGGTTAACTCTCCGGTAGTCGTCTCCAACCTGTGGTCGCCCCCGAATATGACTTCATAGAGATCAGGGATGAGGTCCCCGTCCTGATCAGTGACAGGGGACTCGGTGCCTTCTGCGAGGTTCGGATCGGTCGAAGACACCGGAGACTGTGGGCGGGTTTGAGAGACGAAGACGAGGCTAGATAAAATCAGGAAGGAGATTAGTAGGGCAGTCTGCTTGCGCCGCATGTCACTCACTCAGTGTATTTTTCCCTACTTGAGGGATTTATCATGGTGATGGAGCGCCGTTCGGACATAGAGGCCTAGATTGGGGTGATGGCTAATCGCCAAGACCTTGGAAAGGCGTGTGATTGAGGCATGATTATGGATTGATTCAAAGGGCACTGTGGACCGGGGGCCACGATAACATGAGTATCGAGATAACCCATTTGGGTTCGGGCAGCAGGGGCAATGCCACACTGCTGAGCTCCGGGGGTTCGAAGGCCTTGGTTGATTGCGGATTCAGCCTCAGACAAACCGAGAAGAGACTGTCGACGATTGGAGTCGAGCCGAAGTCAATTGACACGATTCTGGTGACGCATCACCACAAGGACCACTCGTACTCCGCTCTCAGAGCCGCGAGGGCGTGGGATGCCGATCTCCACTGCAATCTAGAGACTGCCGTGAGAATGGGGTGGCAGCCCATGGAGGACTGCAGTACCTTCGGAAATCTCGAAAGGGTAGAGTGCGTCCAGGGATTCAGTCTGTTAACAGTTCCAGTTCCCCATGACGATGCCGATAACGTCGCCGTAATCGCCAGTGATGGAAGAGGGGGGCGGGCGGCCATAGTAACTGACCTCGGAGAGGCCACTGCTGAATTGGCGAACCACCTAAGTGGCTGTAACCACATCTCAATAGAAGCGAATTACGATCATTCTAGACTCGTCCGAGGGCCCTACCCCGATTCCCTCAAACGAAGGATTTCGGGGCGAGGTGGACACCTTTCAAATTCTCAAACCGCCGAACTATTGGGAAACATGTGTCACTCAGGATTGGAAAATATCGTCCTATGTCACCTTTCTGAGAAAAACAACGCGCCCCACCTGGCCGAGAGCGAGGTGCTGATGGCCATAGGCGATGCTTTCTCTGGTGACATCTCAGTCTCGAAACAGCATGGGCCGGAGTTCAGTCACTGGACAGGCCAAGCGGAGCCACGGAGATTCGCGGCAGCTTGACTACTTCCCCATCACTGCCCGATGCACTGAGTTCTGGACCTCCCTCATCCTATCCACAGCCCCCAGTTCCCTGAATAGCGAGAGCGAGCGCTGGAGATAGTGCATGCGCTGTGAGCGATCGGGCTCGACCTCTCCGAGACGGGCTAGGAGCTCGCCCTGTAGCATTCTGAAGTCGTTCGCCTCGGCCACGACTAGGCCGTTGAGATAGTGCTCGCCGGCCTCCTCCCCTCTACCAGCATCCACCAACACTTGCCCTAGCAGCATCTCGACCTCCACCGCGCTTCTTGGGTCATTAAGGTTGGAGAGTGTGTCCAAAGCCCCTGAGTAGTGATGGAGTGCAAGCTCGTTGTCAGAAATCTTGGCATAGAACCTGCCGAGGACTGCTCTGGAGCGCGCGTGCAGGAAATCCTGATTGGTGTCCTTGGTGTTGTCAAAGGCCGCAAGAGCGTGCTCTCTAGCCCTGTCCAATTCCCCCATCTCGATGAAGGCGGAAGCTAGCCTAATCCTAGCATCGTTGAGTTCGGGGTCATCCTCAAGTTTCAACAGATTCTCGACATTGCCATAGACCTCGAGTGCGCGTCTGACATCCCTCCGCCTCCTGAAGATGTACCCCATGTTGTTGTATGAGCGCGCTGCTCCTACCGCATCGCGAATGTCTGTGTGAGTTTGGATCTGGAGGGCCTTGCGATGAAGTTCGAGCGCGTCATCCATTGCTCCTCGTTTCACGGCAATGTCAGCTCTAGCAGAGAGGAGGCGAGCGAGTTCAGGACTTATTTTGCTCCTTCCGACGTGCCTAGTAGCAGCGTCGTATTCGATCTCTGCTTCGTCCCATCTCCCCTGAATAGAGAGGATGTCTCCCTTTAGTTCCCTTATCATTCCCCAGCTCTTTGTGTCAAAGTCGGTCCTATCGAGGGTGTTCAAAATTGAGAGGAGCTCTGTATGGCCAGCACTCACTAGGCTATGACCCTCTGAAAGAAGGACCTCGGCTAGACCATCGTCGTCTCCAGTGTGCCCAAGGTGATGAATAAACTCTATTCTATCGGCCGCGTTGTCGTTCCTATCCCTGTACCAACTTGCGGCAGTCGAATGCAGTTCCTCTCTAAGTTCGTCGTCCATCGAGCGCATCAGGAACTCCCTAACGAGGTCGTGGACGTCGTAGTTTTCTGCGTCAGACTGGCGGGCTAGGCCTTTCTCGACCAGTTCGTCGAGGAGGTCGGTACCCCCTTCTACTTGCTTGATCGCCTGAATTGGTACGGGTTCACGAAAAACAGCGATTGCGCCTAGCAGGCGCTTTTCTGCGCCGGAGAGGCGACTGAAAATCTCCTGCTCCACGAAGGCCTCCAGAGTGGCGTGGAAGGTATCAGCGACGTTACCCCTGTTGATGAGCTCGAGAATCAGAGGGTGGCCCCTGGACAGATCATAGATATTGGAGAACTGCTCGTGATTCAATTTTGGCATCGCTGTCAGAATCTGCTTGCTGGAATCCTCGTCCAACCCCTGAAGCGGCATCACTAGAGTGACGATGTTACCAGCACTGTCGGACTCGGGAACGACCATCCTGAATGAACGGGAGAACATGACGAGGCCCACTTCCCTCAGATTGGGAATCCTCAAAGTGAGCTCACGAAGAATTGTGAACAGAGTCTCGTCACCCACCTTGTGGAGGTCGTCTATCACTATCAGAGCGGGAGATTCAGAGAGCCCCGATGCAATCAGGTTCACTGCCAAGTTAGGCTGAGGGACGGGTGTGGAGGCCAGATAGTCGGAGAGGTCGTGGTGACCTATCGCCGCCAGCCACTCAGCACATGCCTCGAGAAATGCACGTGACCCCTCCCAGTCCTGACACCTGTGGTACAGGAGGTTCCTACGATGAGTGAATCTGTCCAATACTTTCGTCGACAAGGCGGTCTTCCCAATCCCCGCGATACCAGGAAGTAGGATCGAGCCGGATTTGGCCTCGAGCAGATCTGCCATCACGTCGAGTTCCTTCGTCCTTCCGTAGAATCGGCGTGTTCTTGGTAGGTCGTTGAGATAGGAAATGAGTTGTTTTTCGATGTGCTTGGATAGATCCCTTTCTATGAGCTCCGGTGTGAGTCCTGAGAGGTCTATGGTGCCCGAGTCATCCATGTAACGGAGCATGTCGACATGCCGAAGGGGCAGGTCTGTCCCCTCCAATGCTTCAGAGAGAGAGGTGGATTCGGAGCGACCGTCAGGGTGTACGAGCCTAACCGGCTGCTCGGATACCTTAGTCCAAATCTCATCGGCTACATTCGCTCCATCTTCGGTGAGGAAGTATGCCTTGCGCTTCCTAGAGACGCCAGTGACATGGGCTTGACGCTCGATGAGATGACCTGACTCCCTCATTCCATGGATTGCCCTAGGAACATTAGAACGAGCTATCGCCACGGCGTTTGCGATTCCCATCTGTGAAAGTGCGAATGGGACTTCGACCTTGTCACTGTGGTCCATGTAGTCACGAAGATGCAGGAAGATCCGCTCTTGGACCCCTGGGCGAGTTGCGGACATCGTGGCCATGGTTTCTCAGCCCACACCTCCACTCAAGAACGTTGGTAGGGGTCGGGTGGCTCACTTGAGTCCATGGTAATCGGGATCTGGTACCCATTCTTCTTTGGCTGGGTCCCACAACCACCCCGAGTGATCCTCGCCCTGGTCCAACTGCGAACTATCATCCACGATTGAAGAGGGAGTGGGATCGGAGGATTTTGCCCAAGCATAGGGGTCATCGGGCTCCTCCGGTTCTGCTGAGAATGTCACAGGTGACTTCTCGTACTCATCATCCTCTTCCTCGATTTCGACGAGGAAGTAGACTAGGGCGCCTAGCAGCACGACTACAAACACGCCTACAAAGGCAATCTCGCTCCAGTTCGTTCCCTCTGCTTCCGGTTGCCCCAAGTGAATGCGCTCTCCGGGAGATATTTCGCCGCTGTAGCTGAACTGGGGTGTCACGGAGGTACCTTGGATTCTCGAGGCTGGGATGCCAAGTTCCCAAGTCCCGTCCTCCGTCACGATGGTGTTGTTGACGGATAACCCACCAATGAGGACTGAGACCTGCTTGCCCGGGAGGCCGACTCCAGAATACACCATAATTCCGTCCACTTCGACCCAACTCTGCTCCGGGGGTTCTATTGAGAACTGAATGGGCGCTACAATGAAGGAAACTGGTAGTGAATTGACCTTTGAGTTAAACGAGTCGGTTGCGATGAAGATCACATCGATAAGCGTCCAAGAGTCCATGTCTGGATCGTAGAAGAACATGTCCGAGGGGTTGTAGTGGGCTATACCATCGCCCCCTACACTAATCACGATGGCGAAGTTGTCGTCGGTGGCATCGGATGTGTCGTTGAACACGGAGATGTACTGGATGTCTCCGTCAGCGTCGCTGAAGAAATCCAACAGATTGATCTTGGCTTTAGTGCACCTATTGGCAGAACTTGACTCAGTGTCGCAGAATAGCGTAATCTCGCTGAGCCATTCGGCGGGATCGAACACAGGCTGGTTGTTATCGGCGTCCGGGGGGTTGTCGGCGGTAATGCCGACCTCAACCCAGCTGCTGAAATCCAATCCATCATAGGACCTGACCCTGATCAGGTAGTCGGCATCGTGCCGCAGTTGAGTGGTGTCCCACTCGATTTCCCATTCGCCATTAGACGAGAATTCGTGGGTAGATGCGTAGTGGACGGCGACGTAGTCATTGGAGACGTCCTTAACCTCCACATCCACCCTAGTAACTTCACCATCGAAGTCCCTTGCTACTCCGCTGATAATCGTACTCTCGGATACCGAGATTCGAGAGCTCGCCTGCGGCTGGTTGACACTAAGGGTCGGTTGGCTGTTGGAGTTGTCTATGCTCAGTGTAAGTACCGCCGGCTGACATTCGTCGATGATGCCGTCGCAGAAGTCGGAGTCGGATGCCCAAACGGTAAATGTGAAGGTGGCGAGCTCGCGGGGTTGGCCGCTGAAATCCCAAACCCAATCCCAACTGCCATCGTCGTTAGATTGGACTGGGGTCGTGACTTGGAAGTTCGGGCCCTCTATCTGGAGATATATCAGTCCGATGTCCTTATTGCACTCCGAGGGGCATCCATAGGGATCCTGAGCCGTTCCCACGAAATTCACGGAGCCCCCGTCATGCGAGGAGAACGAGCTCGGAGAAGTTATGAAAATCGTAGGGGGCTGTGTGTTGAGCTTGAAGGTCTTGAAGACTACTGGGCTGTAGTCGATTCCATCAAATGCACGGAACTCGAAGGTATAGTCGCCTTCCCCTGCCATGCTGCTCATGTCGAAGGCGTAGTACCAGGAGCTGAACGGTCGATTGAACCTAGTGACCTTGCCCTCATCCATTCCGCTGGTATCGACCGCATAACCGGCATCCTCCCATGCGTTGGTGAACGGATCCTTGATCTGGACAGAGTGGACGTAGCCGCGTTGGTCCCACTGTGCTAGTTGGTCGGTAGCGTAGCTATTCGCCAACTGGCCATCGTGCGCGCTGCCCGTAATGTTGACTATCCTGCGATAGGAATGGCCGTTATCTTGCGTCACCGTCACAGTCGGAGCGAGATTTTCTAGGTTAACTGTCTCTTGGTAGGAGCTATCCACGAGAGTGAACTCGCCACGATGGTAACCGAAGCCGAACTTGTAGGCGGTGAATCTGTAGAGGGACAACTCTCTCGTGCCCGCTGTGTAGTTGCAGTCGGAGTCACCCGTATCTAGGGTGAGGTCGCCATCGTTGTCGATGCCGTCAGAGCATGAGTCCTCGTACTCGTCATCTGCAAAGCCATCTGGGTTGTCACCACCCCCAAGCCCCCTGAAATCAAGGTGGAAGTTGGAGGGAAGGGAGATCCAGGGGGTGAATCCGTCGGACTCTGTTTTGACGGAATAGAGGTCGTTACCTAGAGCGTCCTCGACGATTAGCAGCGCATCGGTGACCCTCTCCCCCTTAATCAGCGTCTGGAACCTTACCAGCTCGGCCCTGCTGACCTGAACCGCGTAGTGAGTCGGCTGGGTGGCGATCTTGACCTTGGACAGGTCGAGGTTTGACAAGTTGGCGAAGGTGAACACGGTGGAGTTGTTGTCCATGTTGACTGCTAGAGGGAAGTTGTGAGGGGTCATGTTGGCGCAGTTTGCGCAGTTCTTGACTGGAGTGGGTATTATCCTGCCCTGGAAGCCGTTTGCTGGCCATGCTTCCTGGTCTGGCCAGGCCAGGCGCACAGGAAATTCCCCGGAAGGGGGGCTTGGGATGTACTCGGACTGAACGGTGATGGCGCTCTTAGTGACGTTGTACGTCACTTCGGCCCCGTTCCACGTGTTCTGGGAGAAGAAGCCGAGGGTGCCATATTGATCCGCTTCGGAGTAACCGCTGTCGAAGTTCCTCAACACGGCCCCTGTCTTGGCGACGTTGAAGACGTTCCTCTGGATGTCCAGCAGCGAGCCGACGGATCTGATGCCATCGGCGGATCCACCGGCGCTGACGACGTTGTCGTACATCGTCACACCGGTAACGAAGGCGTGGATCGCGGGGCATGTGAAGTCGCCTCCCCAGTAGGTATTACTGCTACACGCGCCGGCCCCCTGCGTAGAGATGGTGTTGTTAGCTAGGAAGACCCGGGATGCCGAGGCCTCGGACCGGGTGTACCTTCCCGCCACGATTGGCTCCCTTCCGGTCTCGAAGATGGTGTTGTTCTCCGCGACCACGTCAAAGGAGCCGCGCAGCCAGAGCCCGTTGTACCCCCCAATCGGGCCAATCTCATTGTTGTGGAGGGTCACGGTGCTGGAATAGACGGTGATGCCGGAGGCTTGAGAGGCGCCCTCTATGTCGTTGTTGGTCAGAGTGGCCAGAGCGCCGCTATAAGCCGTAATTCCGCTGCCTTGCGCTGTGGTGATAACATTGTTAGAAATCTCGAAGTCGTAGTAGACCGAACCTATGGACTTCTTGCCGTTGATGTCGATGCCGTTGCAGTTGACGCTTGCAGTGGAGTTGGTGACGCTGCCCGCAGAGGTCCTGAGGCTGAAGCCGAAGTCGCCGTCGGTGATTTCGGCGTTGTTGATCTCTATGAATGACTTCTCAGCCCAGATGGCGGCGCGGCCACGGTCCCGGTTCCCACAGCCGTTGTTGGTACTGGAGAGTGTGATATCACTGAGGATGAAGGGAGTGATGGAGGAGCCCGAGGAGTAAATCTGTAGGGCTGGACCGACAATGCTCCTGCTGGCATCATTGCCTACTACGAAGGTGCCGCCGTTGAAAGTGGGCTGAGCGAGGTCCGTGGTTAAGACGCTGCTAGAGTTGACGTCCACGAACTCGAGGTTAGTCAGGGTCGGGCTCGCACCATCGAGGACTAGGGCCGCGTAACGGAACTCGCTGACCGCAGTGACGTAGTATGGTACCCCCCAAGGACCGTCGAAGGTGACGTGTCTCATTTCCGTCTCAGATAGGTCGATGCTGCTCCGCATCAGCACCCCCTCGTTGCAGGATGGGTCGTCAATCCAGATTTCTTGGTTACCCTCGGACATGCCCCAGCACTCGCCCGTTGCACTCGAATTGAGCGGTTCTTCCCACCTGAGGGTTATCTTCATCGCGGAGTTGGCATTGCTGCTGCTGCCGCACGAGACGACGCCGGCACAGAGGCTGCCTCGGACGTCCAGATACGTCCCATTGGGGAAGGTGATAGTGGCGCCCGCTTGGATAATGAGCTTGGCACCCGGGGCAACCGTCACGTCTCCTGTCAGGGTATGCGTTCCAGCCCAAGTCTCGGTACCTGTGATGGTGCCGGAGGTGGTCTCGTTGGACGCTCTTACCGGATGGGCTGGTAGGGTTAGTGAGAGCAGGACGCTTGTCAAAAAGAGCGCAGCGAGAGCAATGGAGCCGGCCTTACCACTCCTCACCATGGCCCCGGACTCCATCAGGGCGATTTAACCATAGGGTAGTATCGAGCCATTGGTGAATCAAATATGATTGAACTCTAGTGCCACTTGGTCGGACCACGCCTTCGCATCTAGTAGGCCATAACCAATCTTAGAATCATGGGGCCCCTGTTGCGAAGGGGTCTTTTGTGCTGACTTGGCCAAAGCGACCTTGACCAGTGTCATCTCTTCGGGATCGATCTTGTTGTTCTGCCCGGCTATCGACTGGCCGTGTTCCTCCAAGATGAGTGCAAGAGCACCGGTGACCAGGACAGTGGAATCGCTGGTCCCTGTCGAGTAAGCATAAGGGGGATCACTGTGGCTTGAAGTACAAGACCAGATGAGCACGCCGGGAGCTGAAATCTCAGGCTTCTGGTTTGGAAATGTCCTCTCCTCGCCAGTGTATGGGTCTGTAGGAGCGCCGGTGGCGCTGTCCTTCCAGGCAGTCCCATCCCAGCCATGTGCTCCAACAGCGATGACGCGCTCGATGCTTGCGGGAGTCGAGACGTCCGAGTCGTTTGTGAACGAGTTGCTGTTCCCTGCAGCAGAGATGACGAAGATTCCCGCGTCTAGGGCCTCCAAAACGGCCTCTACGGTCTCCGATTCGGCCACCATTCCCGAACCCGGCTCACTGCCTAGGCTCAGTGAGATGATGTCAGCGTGCTGAGAGATTCTGCACCAACGTATTGCCTGCGACACCATTCGCTCGTCTGTCGACACCCCCGTGGGCCCTAGAGCGATGGCGATGGAGAGAGAGACCTCAGGAGCGGCGCCCAAATAGGTGCCGTTGGCAACGAGGAGGCCGGCCATCAGCGTACCGTGGCTCTCATGCCCAATGTCCCTAATAGCATCATGCTCGTCACTGTATAGGTCCCTGAACCCGGCTAAGTTGACCCTGGAGAAGTCAGGGTGCGAGAGGTCTATTCCCGTGTCCACCATGCACACACTGATGCCGCTCCCCAACCTGCCCGAACTCTGCAGTTCCCTAATCCCAGTGTCCTCGTAGGCCCATTCCGAGTCAGGGAGAACGTGTCCCAAGAAAGGCGCAATGAGATTCCACGACAAGAACAGCAAGACGGTGGTCACGGAGAATCCGATTGCCCCCCATGGCCAGAGTGCCTTCATAATAGGGCCAGCGGGCCAACGCATCTCTCTCGCCTCCTCGTCCGAGACGCCATAGGCCTCCCCTGGATATCCTGGGGCATCACTGTCGACAGTGGTAAGCAGGCTTGGCTCATCCGGTTCGGGCATCAGATCGAGGCGCTCTATCCCCTGCATCACTGACCCCCGTGTTGCTGAGAGTCGTCTCCCATATCACTCTGTTCAGAAGGGGGCTCTCGGGCTTCTTCCGGTCCGGCGGGTCAGAGACCATAGTGCGAGTGCGAGCATGAGCAGGAACAGGTAAGTTATCCACTCGAGCACTCCTTCCTCAGCCTCTGACCATAGTTGCGCCTCCGTTACGCAGACTGAGCCCCCCTCCGCTTCCTCCGTGCCGCATGCCACTAGATCGTCTTCGTCATTATATCCAGGGGGGATGATCTCGAAGAGTATGTAGTACTTGTTCGGGGTGGTGAAGTTACTGAAATCCATCGGGATGTAGAATGTCGAACTGCCCTGCTCAGGGATGTCGCTCACTGCAGTCGAATTCACCCCAGCGGTTGACGTGCATTTGATGTCGATGCACAACGTCGCCCTCAAAGTGACGTCCTCTGCAATGACATGCGCCTCATTTACCACTTCCACTACGTAGGTGGACTTCTGGCCCACGGCAGGGTTCCCTCCACCCTGAAGTTGAATCGTGCTTCCGTGGATTGAAAGAGCCGGAGAGTCCCGGAGGAGTGATATTTGGTATGTGTAGGAGTTGTTGTCAGTGTCCGAGACAGTGAAGTCGATCGTGTACTCAAGGAGCTGCTCCCCCTCCTCGCCAGTGTAAGAGAGGGCCAAGGTCGTAATGCCCTCCGAGAAGGGTGAGATGGGCTGTCCCTGAGGCCCTCCCACATCCCAGTTTTCTGGGGATTGATAGTCGAAACTCAGGAATTCGTCACTGTTTCCCAGATTCTGGAATGGTATCAGGACTTCCAGGTGTTTTTCATCTGGATTGAAATAGACTGTGTCGGAGAAATCCCCGGATAAATCAAATCCGGAGAATTTGGGGACCGTCACGGTCAGCCTGTGCTCGGTGGAATATCCCCCGGCAGTCGAGAACTTGACCAGTATAGTGTGACCTATTTCGAAATGGTGGGCTTGGCTCCTGTTCGCTGGAGTCACCCTTACCCTGAAGTTGTCTATCACCTCAGCGGTATCGAGGCCCATCTCGAACGATGCCGTACTGTTCCAACCTCCTGATTCGTTCTCGAACTCCACAAGCCATAGATTGCCGTCGGTTCCCGGGACAGTGCCAGCTATGTCATACGTGTCGAGGGGATTGTGCCCCGAGTAGTCGATGCGCAATGTGAACTCGACGGGAGAATAGTCGCAGTCAGCCTCGGCTTCGCAGCCAGGGTCTAGTTCCAAGTTGACGGCGCTCTCTCCGATGGTGGAGACCCCTATGTCCTGCTTCGGAAGCATTTCTAGGTTCAATGTCTTGAGGGGGCTGTCCTGACCGGCCCTAATTGTGACGCCCTGACCGCCCGAGTATGACATGTTCCTGCCTCGTTGCTCTACCTCGAAGTCGCTAGATACGTCTATTCGTCCGGTGGGCAGCAGCATCTTGAGGGTGTCATCCCCACCCAATTGCTCGGACCATGACATCCCCATGCCGATAGAAATCACTAGGTCGTAGTCATCGATCTGCGATAGGGAGAGCGCCGCCCCGTCGTAGTCCAGCCACTCGGTGTCTAGGAATATCTTGCCACCGATGGAGAGTTTCGAATCCACGGCACCTCCCTCGACGTCGGCGTCTAGCAGATCCACAGCGACTAGGTATGGGCCACCCTCCAGGGAGTCAGCAGTGACATAGACGATCCATCTTCCGGGCTCCACTGAGGCGGTCCACTCGCCTGTCCACCCATCCGTTTCGTTCCCAACCTTATCTGGGACAACCCTGTCCCTAGCGATTCCGTGTGCGGGAATCAGCACAATGTCCCAATCATCGTCAAATATCCATTCGTCAGAGATGTACGAGACGGTGCCGGAAACTTCGACTGAGCCAGCGGTAATCTCGATATTCTCGGTTTGGGCGGATGCTCCTAGGGTGATAGGGACGGACTCGGTGGCAAAGCCGAGCCTTTCCACCGTGACGTTCCAAGCGCTGCCGGCAGGCAGGTAGATTGCCCAATCGCCGTTAACATCAGTCGTCAACGAATGGTTGACCTCTTCACCGGATGACAGGTTCACAAGATTGGAGGAAATGTTCACCGAGACGTTGGCCAGACCCTCTCCGAAGCCTGGCATTTCGTCATCGTTTAGGTCCCAGTAGACCTTACCGCTCATCTCGACGAGCCTCTGCACAGTCAGATCGACGGTGTGGTCGACTCCGACAGTGACGCCTGATTCGATTAGGGAGGTGTTCTCGATGACCCATCTCACGCCCTCGTTGTCAGTCTGGTTCAGTTCCACGTTCCACATACCTGCGGTGGGCCTAATCTCGATGACCTCCAAGAATCCGGAGGACTCTGCTGTGAAGGAGCCCAAACCGTCCTGTGAGGTGAACTTGAGCTCCATCTGGTTGAGGCTGTCTCCCGAATAGTCCTCAGAGAGAACGATGGAGACCTCAGCCAGCTCAGAGGTCCGGAAATATGCCCGAGTACCTGCAGTGTCCTGAGACACGCTGATTAGGCGACGCAGGCCTTCGAACACGCCTGAACTGGTTTCAAATTCGTGGACGATCACTATCCAATCGCTCTCAGGCAGGTATTCTACAACCCGGCCCCCCTCGTCAGTCAGGAAAGTTTGGATCCAGCCGTTTTCGGTATCAACGAACACAACCTCTTGAGCGAGTAGGAGACTGTCACTCTCGTTCCTGAAAGTAATGTTTACGAGCCATAGGGGCTCGAAGCCAACCGTTCTCTCGATGGTCGAGGGGTCCATGCCCACTTGGAACACCTTGTTGAGGTCGTAGAGAGTGTCGAACGGCTCGTCGGCCGAGGCATCGGCCCTCTCGACGACAATCCTGTACCTGCCCGGTTCCAACGAAATCTCGGCTCTCCCAGTGGAGACCCATTCGTCGCCGTCCACGTTGACTTCGTAACCCGCGCCGTTGGCTTCCAGTGATTGGACGGTAAAGGGATACCTCACTGCCGTGCCGTTGGAGACATTGTTGTCCCGATCATGGTCGACAAATAGATCGATCAGGACCGTGCTGTTCTCCTCCGGATAGACGAGGAGTTCAAGTTCCACGATGGCGGACGAATTGAGCTCCTTGGTCTCGGTGCTGGAGCCCATTTCTCCGGCGTCCAGAACGAAGGTCCAGTTGCCTAGGGGCAGTATCAAGTCAAAGAGGCCATTGGGGCCTACAGCCTCCCTCCAAACTCCGTCTGTGGTCCCGTCAAAGTTGTAGGCGGCGACATAGACCGGTTCCCAATCCTTGAAGGCATCAGTGTAGGTGTTCCCGGGCCGGTTCAGGCCAACAGAACCGCTTGTCATGGCGCCCGGTACGACAGTCAGCGAAACGTCGTCCATATCCTGTGCAACAGTGAAACGGGTTCCGTTGGAGAAGAACCCGTCCACGCCCATGAGTATTTCGACTGTGGCATCCACTGTCGCATCCACGGGAAGTGTCACGCTGAAGTTGCCTTCTCCATCCGAAGTAGTCGACTGAGTGAATCCATCCCACTGGAACACGATTTCCTCGTTTCCTGCAACTTGCTCAAAGATGGTGGTTTCCTGCTTGTCACCGTGAGAGTAGTACACTGTGCCGTTAACTGTGTGGCTGACTTGGAAGCTGAATGAGTCGGAAAAGTCATCCGGACCGACTTCGATACGTTGCCAAAGCTGCTTGTCGTTGTCCAGGGTGTGGTTGAGTATCCAGATACCTGGGGAAAGCTCGACTCTGTACGAATTGGCTGCCGAGTCATAGATTGCCAAGATCGGGCTCATCGACTCGTTTTCGGGTCGCAGGCTGATCTCGAGATCCGAAACGGGAGATTCGCCATCGAAAAGGGTGAAGGAGAGATCGGACATATCTGGGACAGGGGATGGGAAGGTGGCTACGAAATCCTCGTCGGGGAGGAAGGAGTAGGTCTCGGTTACCTCTGGGAACCCGTCGTCGTCGATGTCGACCTCGGCGATGTAGGTCCCGGGAATGATGGGGCCAATCTGGAACGCGCCATTGTCGTCAGGAACGACCTTGCAGGGAGGGGCCACGGTTTGGAAACACTCCGTAGTGGCATTCTCGGCCGTGTCGTTGTTCGGGAAGATGTAGATATATCCATCAAGTGGTTCTCCTGATTGGTCGACTAGGTTGCCCTTTATGGCGCCTCCAGAGACAGATAGATGCACAGGAACCTGAATGGCATTCAGTCCGATTAGGAATTTGCTCTCCAGCTCTACTGTCGTCCCGTCACCGAATTCGATCGATACGTCGTACTCGCCTGGTAGAGCATCGACGAAGTGGAAGGAGCCTGGTTGGACCATCGGCCCGCTGAATATCCCAGTGCCAGAGAACATGCCAGTCCCATTGATGGTGCCATACGAGGTGAGTGTTTGCGTGGTGTCCGTCTCGAAGGTGCCCGATCCCACGAACGTAGCTTGGTCGAGGGTTCGGGAGAACAGGCTCGCGCCGTCGGAAGTGAACCTGCCTGAGGCATTTACAGTGCCGTTCAATAGGTAGTCGCCATCATCGAGAACGCAAACGACTGCACCCTGGGGGATTTCGTTATCGGAGCACGCAAGAGCCTCCATGCTGTCTAGAAGTACCCCTGACAGCGTGCCCTTGCCAGTGAACAGTCCCTCGCCGTTCATACTGTGGTTGTTGAAGATGGACTGGGTATGTGTCCCTGTGAAGTCAGTGACAGTCACGACGCCCTCAGTTGCGGCGACCCCCTCGCCGGTGAAGATTACCTGGCCAATACCGTTGAACTCCATTGACTGGCCGACTACCGTGCCGTTCGAGGTCAGTGACACGTAGGGCTCTATCGTGATCTCGTCGGAGGAAGGGGTCAGCACCACTTGAGTGCCGATGACTGGGTCCCCCTCGAAGTCTAGCCCGCCAGACCACGTCAAGACCCCGGTCGCAGTGGAGGGCTGGACTGTGATGGAAGCCTCTATTCGAGATTGGCCGTTGCTGTGGCCGTCCGAGCCAGAGACGTTGACGATGGCTTCTGAGAGCCAGGTTGAGCCGGAAACGTTGCCCAGTATGCCCGTAATCGGATTGACGGTCCTCTGTTCGTTGTGCTCCGTGAACAGCTCATACATCGAATTGCCGACGTCAGAAGACATAATCGACGAGCGAGCGGACTCCAGATCGGGTTCCCCAGAGAAGGCGGAGACTCTGATCTTGCCTGCTGGGACGGTGAAGGAATACTCCCCGTTTTCGTTGGCTTGGGTGTGACCGATGGGGATCCAAAACGTACGCCCGTCCCCGTCGACTACGCTACCATTCTCATCAGGTTCCTCCTCGCCGCTGAACGCATCTCTCTCAATCAGAATCCTAGCGTTTGGAACCGGTCCGAGGCCCTCTAGCTCGACCGTTCCCTCAACGGTAGCGCCGCTGTAGTACTTGAGAACCTTGACAATCCTGTTGGAATCGTAAATGGTGCCGCATAACTGGCTAATCTTCACACCAGTCTCGTTGAGCTCGCATTCGCTGCTGTCGTACCAGTTGGAGATGACGAAGTGATTCATCATTGCACCGGGAAGGGCGAAGGCATTCTCCAGGTAAGAGCCAGGGGCGCCCGTGATTTTCGTCTGCTGGGGGTTGAACCATACGGATGGCGTCTCTGCATCGCCGGGAATCCCGAGCGTGGAGGATCCGTAACCCACGTAAATCCTCGCGACCATGGTCTCGAAGAACTCCGGTTGGTGCTGGTAGTCGATGTCGACCATCCTGATTACCTCAGTGGGGTCTGAAGATGCTCCCGAAGTCTGTCTGACCACGTCATCCAGGTACTCCGCCTCGTATTGTGCCTGAGTCCTTGGGATAATCGGGCCATCGCCCCTCTGGGTCTGGTACATCGTTGAGATGTATGACCCCATATCGAGCCCCGAGAGGCGAGTAGGGGCATGGAAGATACCGGTAGTCTGCGAGCGGTGGTATTCGTAGTCGTCGTAGTAAGAGCCACCAAGTGGGAAGAGTCGGTTGTCGACGGCGAAGTAGCGAATCTCGTTGTTGCGGACAACTGTGCTACCCAGTGGGGAGTCGTAGTCGGAGACCTCGTACTCGATGGAGGTGATGCCGTGGTAGATGTCTACGAGGGTATCCATGTCGAAGGCTGTGACGAGGAAGGAGCGCAGCAGCCCCAGCCTTGCGTTGTTCCTGTGCAGCCCCGTGGAGATGTCGTAGTAGTCATCAATCAGGTCCGTGGTGTACCTGTATCCCCCAATGTCGTAGTGCACTGGCTCACTCGTGTCTACCTGGGAGGAAGAGGAGCGGGTCTCATTGAACAGGGACATGGCCTCGGACTGATTCGAGGTGGGGTCGCCAACTTGGACGCCATTCTCGAGAACTACCCAGACCTTGCCTAGCTGAGGAAGTCCATCACTCCCAAGCTGCTCCCCGTGGAGCAGTTCGACGTCATTGTACACGGCTACGATCGCCATGGACCTGTTGAGGACGAACTCCCTGTTGTTGTTGGAGAGTATGTCCTCGAACTCCTTGACCTGTTCGGGCGTCATGTGGGCGTTTAGGGATCCTAGGAAGTCCTCACCGAGCTGCCGGGAATTGAACTTCCTATCGCCCTGTGCAAGAGTGGCTATGAACATCGCTAAGGTGTCTTCTTGTCCCGCTGACAAGAGCATTCCACCACTGTTTGGGATTCCTGACTGGAAGTTGTCCGCGACCGTTGGGTGTTGGCCAGAGGCTAGAGCTTGGAACCCATAGTCCCACCATGAAACGAACGCGGGACGCTCGCTGAAACCTAGCTCTGAGTCCTGCTCGGAAAGCCAATCGTACGCGTGATTCCAGCCTTGGCTGTTGAAGCTAGGTCCGAACGTGCCCATGTACCAGAGTCCAGCGGCTTCGGGATTGTACTCCTTGCTGTTCATCACGGAGAAGATGTTGAAGAAGTCCTCCCTGAGAATGTCCGGGGCGATGTCATAGATGGCTAGGTCGACATCGTAAGCCGATTCCTCCCCCCTGGGTATGCCCGAGTCGATTCCATAGGTAGTGTGCTGGGATGTCACTAGCAGGAGTACGATGAGAATCACCGGAACACCGGGACGAGACTTCGTTGCAGGCCATACTGACCTGAGTCGGGCCCTTGGGGTTCCAATTCCAGACCTCCTCCACTCCTTGACGAACTCGGAAGAGTTGGCACTGCCCCAAAGCATGGAGATTCCGATGCCGCCAACCACCGCCATCGCCGGAGTTGCGTTGATGATGAACCTGCCAGCGGTCCATGCCATGTAAGTCGCAATAATCACCCATAGTCCCAGCAGCGTCAACCCTGACTTGTTCTGACGACTGCCCCTCCATAGTAGAATGAAGCCGCATCCTATCGCTATCATCGTGACCACAGGGCCGTAAGAGGCGAACAGCACACCACGACTGGGTGCCTGTGCCTCCCCGATGGTGCCGAATATTTTGTTCTTCGAGAAGTAGAATCCCCCAGTGAACAGTATGTCCCATCCGTTGTATACATCGGCTGCTTGGAGCAGGTAGAGGGCACCTAGAATCGTGCCGAACAGAACTGTTCCGCTGATGATGACGAGCAGCCATGGCTTGTCCCTGAAGGAACTAGCAACCCATCCCATCGCGAATGTGAACCCGATTATGTAGAACATCGGCTGCATGCCGCTGGGTGCAAAGACCAAGTTCAAGCCCGGCCATCCGTAGAACGGTAGTGGGAGGAGGATGGCGGTCATCATCATCTGCAGTGCGGCAGAGGTGAATTGGAGGCTGTCCCTGCCGCGGAAGATGTTAATTGCAACTTGAACCGAATATGCGAGGAAGAGGATTCCGGGGCCGTAGACGAATCCCTTCCAGCCCAGTGCCATTATCGTGAATGCGATGCCAGACATCGTTGCGTTTGCCATCACTGCAGGATTCTGCTTCCAGCTCTCCCTCATTCCAGCAAGCAGGTAAAGCGGGTTCGGACTGACGGATTCGAACAGTCTCTTGTGCTCGAGGCCGGCGAGTGCCCTTATCCAGAAGTAGAACGCCGTGGCTAGGAAAAGCATGGCGAACGAATCGTGATCGGCCATAGCGAATGTCGACCTGCTAATGTGTCCAGGCATCAGCGCGATCAGCCATGCTGATATGATGCCTGCAGTCCTGCTGTGGACCCTGGTAGCAATACCTGCAATGGGTATGACGATGAGCGCACCGTAAATCGCAGGCAAGGCGGATACGCTCCACCAAACTGCCTGCTCTGCGGGAATCTCTAGCAGCCAGGACAGGCCCAGCCCGCCAAGTGCGAGGGACCACGAGAACAGCGGTGGTCGGGGGTTTACGCCCCCAAGGGGATACGCCCTGTCGTGATCGAAGATGAGGTGGCTCCTCTCTGCGATGACGTAGTCGACGACCCTCTTCATGTACCATGGGTCGGAACCTCCAGTCATGTCCCAGAGTCCCGTTCCCGACGCGTTCATTGCAGGGATTACGTTCCATGCGGTTCTGACAGTTAGCGCAGTGACCAAGGCTAGGCCGACTAGGACCCCGTAGGAATTTGACTTCCACCAGATTCTGAAGCCGCTCGGCTCCCTATGGGGGGCGATGTCTCCGAAGACCCCTCGAGACGCGGCCATGATTCCGAAGAAGTTGAGCCAGAACCAAACGAAGAACCACGAGGACGAGCCAATCAAGCCCCCTTCGTCGAGTGGGTACGGAAGCTCGTTGCCAATCTCGTGAAGATGGCCCAGGGTGTACAGCATCCAGTTTACCGCCAGCAACACACCGAGAACGTGCCAACCCTCTGCTCGGAAGAAGGCGTGCAATAGGATGGCCACGGTCGTGAATATCGCCCAGAGGACTCCGAGATGGCTAGACTCAGAGAATGCCTCGATGTCCTCGATCTGCCCCAACCAGACCAGTGGAATCAGTTGAACAACGAAGATGAGCGCAGCGTAGATTAGCGTCTCTCGGCTCTGTGAGGGCGTTGGGATTGCAGACATCATCGAGCCGGAGCCCGCATTCTCCAATGTGCCCCTAAGAGCAATCATGACAGCAATTCCGAGTGCCATCGATGCAAACCAGAACGCGAAGAACGCAGAGCCGATTGCCTCTCTCTCGAAGTCTACCAACTGAGCAGTCGCAGCGCCGTCAATAATCCCCAACCCTGCAGCGTAGGACGCTGCAAAATGCAGCCCCACAATGGTGGAGAGGAATATGCTTGACTCCTCGAACCGCCTGGATTCCACTAGGTATCCCGTTACCGAACCAACCAAGAAGAACGTAGCGATGAACAAGTTGTCGAACATTGAAGGGTCGAATGAGTTCGCCGCGAACGCGATTGCCAGCAGTCCAATTGACAGGGCCGAAACTCGCAAGCCTACAGTGGAGGCGGGTCGTAGCCAAGGGGACATCCTGCCAATGCATGCTGAGGCTAGGGCTGCTAGGGGAAGGATCAGGGAATTGGCAAGGTAGTCATTATCGATTGAGCGGCCCTCTATTTGCGAGAGTGCTAGGAAGAGCATGGTCAGCATCGCAGTGATGGCGATTGGTGAGGCGATCCCAGGGGACCGGGAGCTGACTTGGGGTGCTTCGTTATCGGTTTCCATCGCACCCACCAGAACACGTAGCCCAAGGCTCAGCAGCGCGGCGACCTGAACGCTTGTTTTAACCGTTCGTAGAACGGTTGCGGCAACAAGGGGTCAGAATAGGCTCGTTTGTCATCTCGACAGGGCACGGTATCCGATATCCGAGCGGTAGTGCGAACCGTCGAGTTCGATGCCATCAATTATCTGGTAGGAAGACTCGATTGCCTCGCCTAGGGTGGGTGCAATACCGGTCGCGGAGAGTACCCTTCCCCCGCTGGAAAGAAGCTTGCCGTCTATCCCAGTAATAGCACCTGCGAGATGGACGAACCCACTGACCTGCCCCTCCTCGATGCAGGCTTCCCATCCTGAGATCGGCCTGCCAGTTGCAGGGGTGCTCGGGTAGCCCTCAGATGCGAGTACGACGGTGGCGGCGTTGAGATCGTGGAACCCGACCTCGGTCTCGGCTAGCGATCCCTCTGCAGCGGCGAGTAGGGCCAGCCCTAGGTCAGAGGCGATGAGCGGGATCGTGACCTGGGCTTCTGGGTCTCCCAGCCTGACATTGAACTCCACCACATTCGGGGACCCATCGTGATCGATCATGAGCCCGACGTAGAGGCATCCCCGATACGGCATGTCCTCGTTCCTCAGGTGATGGTGCATTGGCTCGACGATTTCCTCCGTGACCCTCCTCAACACGGCTGGTGTAGCGACGGGGGCGGGAGCATACGCACCCATTCCCCCGGTGTTTGGCCCGCTGTCGCCATCACTCACGCGCTTGTGGTCCTGACTTGCGGGGAGGAGGACGTAGCCGGACTCGTCCATCATTACGAGGACGGAGGCCTCCTCCCCCGAGAGATGCTCCTCCAATAGCACGAACCCGTCAGATTCGACTGCTTCTCGCAACGCCACCTCAGCGACCTCCCTCATGGATGTCACAGTCACACCCTTGCCGCCGGCTAGGATGTCTCTCTTCACGACCCAAGGAGGCTCGAATAAATCGAGAGAGGATTCGACCTCCCCTAGGTCGTCGACGACTTCGAAATCGCCAGTTGGTATTCCCAGGGATTTCATGACCCTCTTGGCGTGGAGCTTTGACCCCTCCAATTTAGCGCCACCGGAGTGGGGGCCGAAGCAAGGGATCGATGCTTCCCTCAGTCGTTCCGCTAGTCCTTCAACGAGGGGGGCCTCGGGACCCACGACGACCAAGCCAACGCCGAGTTTGACTGCGAGGTCAACCAAGCCGCCTATGTCAGTGGAACTGACCTCGTGATTCGTACCGACCATGGACGTGCCGGCATTCCCTGGAGAAGCGTGAACAGAAGTCACTGAATCGCTCTGGGAAAGGCCGATGGCCAGCGCGTGCTCTCGACCGCCGCCGCCGACGATGAGGACGCCCATGCCGGTCATGCTGTTGCGCTTGTGCTTGGCACGATAATGGATTCCCAGGGCTATTCAGTCGGCTCAGTACGGGACGGACTTCAGGCCGAGGCTGTAGCCGAGGAGGTTGAAAGCTCGGTGAATGATCGGGGTGATGAGCAGCAGTATTGCCATCCCCATCACCAGATCCGAGCTACCAACGATAGACGGGTCCAGCAATAACTGTCCGAAAAGGAAGGTGGAAATCGCGAAGGGCAGGGTGTCGAGCAGTGGTGCCTCGGAGCTCTCGTCGCCTTCCCTCTTGTGCCCGAGACGACGCTTGACGAAAGAGCCAGCAGAATC
>JAYZFV010000061.1:0-30532 GCA_036336595.1 Thermoplasmatota archaeon
TCGAGCACCGCGGCTACGAGTTCGTGTTCACCGACGTCGAGGTCATCCCGGCGGAGGATGACGCGTACCCCTACTCGATAGGGGATGGGTACCTGGGGGTCGCAATCGAGGTCCGGGAGGATGGCCAGAGGGTAGCCGACCTGATGCCCGGCATGCTCAGGTTCGACTCCCCCAGCGGCTCGGTCTCGGCGCGCTCGGAGGTCGACAGGATGGTCGGACTGACCGGCGATACGATAGTGATACTCGACGTGTTCCAGTCCAACGACCTCCTGAGCTCGATGATCATGGGGCAGACCAGCGATGTCGACCGCGTCCGGGTCACCGTCCACCACCTGCCCGGCAGCCACCTGGTCTGGACAGGGTGGGTCCTCGTCATGCTGGGCGGTCTGCTGGCCCTGGCCTCTAGCAGCCCGGTGGGCTCTGATGACGAGGAATGATCCTGAGCCACGTCGAAACCCCACCGTTTGTATGAAAAAGGGGGAGCGGGTCGCGTGGCCGCCCGAAGTGGTCCAATGGATAACGGCTCAATCGTACACATCGACTACGACCTGTTCAATGCAGGCACCGAGAAGCTCATCGAGACCACGAGGGAGGATGCTGCCAAGGAGCACGACCTGCATGACGAGAGCGGGACCTACTCGCCGATGATCACCATAGTGGGCGACGGACGGCTGATCGGCGGCTTCGAGACCCACCTAGCAGAGGCAGAGGCTGAGAATGACTACACCATCGAGATTGAGCCCGAGCAGGCCTACGGCGAGCGTGACGCTAGCAAGATCGAGACCATCTCGCAGAACGTGCTGCTTCGCAGCGTCCGCGACCCCAACGTGCTGGCTATTGGCGCACCAGTTGAGATCGGTGGGCGTACCGGCGTCCTCCAGTTCATGAGCGCAGGGCGCGCGCGGATTGACTACAACCATCCCCTCGCTGGGGTCACTCTGCGCTACGACTACCGCATCGTCAAGGTCGTCGAGGAGCGCGAGGAGAAGGTCCAGACCCTGATGAGAATGAACACCGGCAGGGATGACTTCGAGCTGGAGTTCGACGGCGACGACCTCACCATGACGCTGCCGGAGGAGATGGCCTACGACCAGAACTGGGCCTACGCCAAGTTCGCCTTGGTCACGACCCTGCGCGAGCACGTGGGCGTGGGCAAGGTAGTGTTCCGCGAGGTCCACGAGCCTCGGAGGATAGACGAGGAAGAGTGACTACAGGATCCTCGGGATGATTATCGGAATCACTAGCACTAAGAGGATGAAGAAGCTGCTCATGTTGCTTATCCGATTGGCAATTGCCTCTATGCGCATGGGGTGCATACCGCCCCCCAGTCGCAGCCTTCCGTAACGACCAAGCGATATTTCCCTGCTTAGCACGGAGTGCACTCCGTCTCGTACGAGGTGCCCGCCATCGAATGGAACCATCGGGATGAGGTTGGCGAAACCAAGCAGGAAGTTGATCCAAACCAGCCAGAACAGGAAGTCAAACAGCATCAGCATGCCGTCTGTGCCCAGAGCAGATGCAACCAACCCGTCACCAACTACGAGCATGGCACGCTCCTCGAGCACCATGGTCTGACCATTCAGGGCAATTGGCGTCTGTAGCATTATCAGTGGCTCGATCAGGGCTACTATGGCGGTGACTCCAAACGAGTAGTCTCCACTGACGATGTAGGAGTACCCATCGACGCCAGCCGTACCTGGGCGAACATCGTAGACCCCCAGGAACGCATCGCCCGGCTCGGCCCCTCCGCTCTGCTCGATGCATTCGTCATCCCCTTCGCACAGTGCAGACACGTGCTCGTAGCGATCCCCCAGGGTGATGTCGAGATCTCTGGATTCACGGGCCCCTTCTCCAGCAGGGCTGGAGAGCACTGTGAACACCGCAACGTCCCCAGCGGAGAGCGAGCCCATCCTCTCGCCGAAGCCCCCGTAGTCGTTGAAGCCAATCCCATCGATGTGGGTGATTGTCTCGTATGGCATCAGCCCCGCGCCCTCGGCGGCACTCCCCTCCACAATGCCCCTCGCATGGACCCCATCGTGCTCCGCAACCAGCCCGCTGGCCACTGCAGAGAGGAGAATCAGCGTCACGTAGGTTGCGAATATGTTGATCGATGGACCCGCAGCGAACAGCCTCATCCTATCGCGCCTTGGCGCCCTCGTCATCTCCATCTCCTCAGGCTCTGCGAAAGCCCCTATCGGAACGGGGCCTACCAGTAGAAGCCCGAAACTCCGCAGCCTCATACCGTGGGCCCTTGCCTGAATCCCGTGGCTGTACTCATGAATGACCAGAGCGACGATTAGCGCTATGGCGGGCCACCAGAACGGAACGAAACTGGTGACTCCTGGAATCAGAAGCAGGTCACCGGTGGGAATGTACTCATCCGGAGGATGCAGCGCGGTCTCGATGGCGCTGACGAAGAGGAGCAGGATGACCCCGATCATCACGAGGAAGCACAGCCAGATCGACAGCTCGCCGTAGACCCGCCAGAATCTCCTGTTCCTCGAGATCCTGTCCAGCACCTTCTTGCCACGGCCGGTTCTGAGCATCAGGATGATTCCAAGCACCCTCGTGGCATCCATCCGATCCAGCGAACCCCTCGACTCCAAGGTCACCAAGGCGACGTACCAAGCCCCGATTAGCACCAGCAGAAAGAGAGGCGCTCCTAGAAGGAACAGCGCGTACAGCAGGAGCATTGGCAGCAGGAAGCTGACCCTCCTTGCTCCTCCCCCCCTCATGCTTTTGGACGCCCACTCACCTCACTTCAACCTGCGTCTCTGCATCGGAAGGGAAAATACGCAACACCGAGTCAGCCGTTCGTGACCGGCCGCGGACTATCCGACAACAGGAGCTTCAACCGACGCATAGATTCGCTTGCAAGGGAGCGTGAGAGCGTCAGGAGATTGCTCGACCAAGCAGATCTCTCGGTCATCAGGGAGGGACTAGAGTCCCTCAAGTCCAGACTCGATGCGATTGAGAAGAGCCTCTCTGGGCTCTAGCCAGAGACCGACTCGCTGGTTGCGATGCCGGCGCCCGTCCCCATGACTCTCGCACCGTCCGACCTGCACACGAGGGCTAGGAAGCGGTGCATGGGCATTCCCTCGTGCCAATTGAGATGGGGCACCCCCCTCCTTGTCAGAGGCAGAGTGGGGATGCTCCTTGAGAGGTGCCTCAGTTTTCCCGTCAGTCCTTCGACGTCGACCTTCATCACCCTCCAACTGTCTCCTCTCACGCCCTTCAGCCTGAAGGCGTACAACGGAAGCAGCCCACACCTCTCGCCAGTGGATTTCAGCGCCTTGTACTGCTCCATCGTCCTACCCGAGAGGTAGATCCTATCTTTCTTTGATGATTTGACTTCTATCGGGAAGCACATGTCGCCCCGTAGTACGAGTAGGTCGCCTGTGCCCTCGGAGCCACTGCCTGGAGCCCGGACGACCAAGAACGGCCGCTGGATGACTTGCATCGCCCTGGCCCGTTCGACCTCGGTGCAGGACCTGGTGATTGCTCTAACGCCTTTCAACTCACCAGCGAGCACGGCTCGCAACTCTCGCTCGTAAGTGCTCCCCACGGTTGTTTCCCATTCTCAGGGTTCTTCAGGACATTGGTGCGGACTCACTGAATCTTGCCCTTTCGGTAATCCCTGGTCCTGTCGACGCCCGGAAACTGGTCCTCGCTTTCCCTGTAGACTGTCTTCATGTTGTTGAGGAAGTTGTCCTCGTGAGTTACGATGAGCACCATCCTTACTCCGGGATCCTCTTCGCCGTCCATCCAAGCGAGGATGATTTCCATGGTCATTCTAGCGCCCTCTCTGTGGGGGTAGGCGAAGACGTCCATCCCTAGGGGGGGCAGCACGAGGGTCTCCCTCGGTTCGAGTCCCCTGAGCTCTTCGAACAGGGCCTCGTAGGAATTCCTCAATAGCTCCCTGCGGAAGGTGTCCTGAGTGGGCCTCCTGCAATCAGGTCCAACCACGTGGACGAGATTGGAGGCTGGGAGGTCGAAGGCAGGAGTCGAGACGGCCTCGCCCACGCCGCAGGGCTGTAGATTGGACGTCCTCCTCTTCCTAGCAATGCCGGCACAATGCTCCCTCAGCCCCGGACCGGCTCCTTGCTGCATGCGCTCGTCGAGACCCTCTCTGCCAGCGAGCCTGCTGTTGGCTGGGATGACCATCACATCCCCTTCGACATTGACGACGTCGCCGAACAGGACGCGAACCTGGCCATGCCGGCACTTCCTGACGATTACGACATCGGCCATAGGTCTTCGAAGAGAGGCCATCCGATATGTATTCATCGTAGATGGCGATTTACGGGTGTTAGGGAAGATTTCATTCACCCGTACCCCCCGCGACCAAGCATGTCCTCGGGCTATGTTCTGATTGACGTCGAGCCAGGCTCTGAGTACGACGTGTTCGAGCAGGCGTCAACCCTTCCATTCGTATCCGACGCCCAAGTTTTGTTTGGAGATCACGACATGATCCTCAAGATCGAGGCAGAGAGCATGGGCGAGATAGCCCGCTTGGTCGTGGAGTCTGTACGCTCCATCAAGGGCGTAACCAATACCAAGACGCTAGCGTGCGCTGAGCTATAAAATGCTCAACGGCTTTTCGAAAATTGTCAAACTAAGGCGCAGTATTACGATTATCCCCCCTCAAGTTTAATACCTGTCAAGTTTCGCCTGCCCCCGGAGGCAAACCAAAATGGGAGATAAGAAATACTTCGTGTTGATGAAGAACGGAAAGGACACTGCGCAGGTGTTCCACAGCAGGCAGCCGAGGGGCGCAGCCCTCAAGGCGGCATCTCGTGGTGAGACGGACATCCACCTCAGAGAAAGGGGAACCAACCGCGTTCACGTGTTCCAGGGCTGGAAGGAGAGGGTGGCTAAGGGCGCCAACGCCCCCGCCTGGCTGCCCGCCATGATCAACAAGGCCAACGTCAAGAAGGTCCGAATCGACCGAAACTGAGCCTTGTAGTTGGTTATCCAGCTGCACGTACCCGAGTAAAGTCGGGCGTGGAAAGGCCGAGTGCGGTAGCCTTCATCCCTTTCCACGCGCTCTTTCGACCCGCTTCCTTTCCTGTTTTCGTGCGTTTTCGGCCCGCCCCCTCTCCTTTTCCGAGGCCCTCCTCGCCGCTTTCACATTCGCGTCTCCGACATACAATAGGGGACTCGGCTCGGGCAATTCATCCTTGATGCCAAGCATCCTCGAAACGATTGCTAACGGGTCGTAGAACTCGGTCACAACACGCTCCTTGAGTGGGATGATTGCGTTGTCGGTGATCTTGATTCCCGCTGGGCATACTTCGGTGCAGCACTTGGTGATGTTGCAGTATCCGATTCCGAAGTCGTCCTTGATACGGGGAATCCTGTTCTCTGTATCCAGGGGATGCATCTCGAGGCCGGCCAGTCGGACGAAGAAGCGAGGTCCGGCGAACTCGTCGAACATCTGATGCTCACGCAGCACATGACAGGTGTTGACGCAGAGCATGCACTCGATGCAGGAGCGGAACTCCTGTAGCCTGTCGGCCTCCTCCTGATGGAACTCCCAGTCGGGATCATCTGGCCCACTGATGGGGACGATCCGCCTGTCTGTTTCGTAGGCCCAGGAAGCGTCCGTGACCAGATCCTTCGTCAGTGGGAATGCCTGCATCGGCTTGATCAAGATCGGCTCGCCAACACGAGCCTCTTCCATGATGTCCTCCATCCGGGTCATGCACATCAGCTTGGGCTTGCCGTTGACCTCGGCGCTGCAAGAGCCGCACTTGCCGGCCTTGCAGTTCCAGCGGCAGGCTAGATCCGGCGCTTGCTCGGCTTGAATTCGGTGGATGACATCGAGCACCACCATGCCCTCGTCCAAATCGACGGTGTAGTCGACCATCTGCCCGAACGGGTCCCCGTCGGCATCTGGCTCGCCCCTGAAAATCCTGAAAGTCACCTGATCGCTCATGCTCGGTCCCCCTCATGCAGGTCATCCGCATCCAGAAGCGACCTGAGCTCCTCGGGAATCTCAGGATAGGAGGCGTAGCCTATGTCCATCGACCCATCTTCACCCATCGAGATCACGCTGGTGGCCTTGCCCCAGTGCGAGCCATCGGTTTGGGGGAAGTCGTCGCGGGTATGCGCTCCCCGACTTTCTTCGCGCCTGTGCGCGGCCAGCGCACACATCCGACTGACGTCAATCATCGCGCTAAGCTCGAGCGCCTGGTGCCAACCCGGGTTGTATGTCCTGGTTCCACCTGGGGAGGTATTAGCTGCTCGTACCTCCAGTGCGTCCAGGTCGGACATTGATTCTCCGAGAAGCGAGCCGGTTCGGATGATGCCGACCTTCTTCTGCATCATCTCACGCAGATCGCTTACGACTTTGGCTGGGTTCTCGCCTCCTTCGCGCTGCAGTGGGGAGATGGTCTCGGCTACGACATCGTCGATATCTAATTGCCCAATGTCGGCGAAGTAATCCATATCAGTGGCAGCTTCGGCTGCCTGTTCGCCGGCTATCTTGCCGAATACGATGAGGTCAGAGAGGGAGTTACCACCCAACCTGTTGGCGCCGTGCATGCCTGTTGCCACCTCGCCCGCGGCATATAGCCCGGGAACCGACGTCTCCTGTGAGTACGGGTCGACCCGCACGCCACCCATCACGTAGTGAGCTGTCGGCCCGACTTCCATCGGCTGCTCGGTGATGTCCACCGCAGCGAGCTCCTTGAACTGGTGATGCATACCTGGGAGCTTCTTCTTCACCTCCTCGGCATCGCGCCAGGAGATGTCCAGGTAGACGCCACCGTGATCGGAAGCACGTCCGGCGGCGCGCTCGCTGTTGATTGCCTTGGCGACCACGTCGCGCGTCAGCAGTTCGGGCGGCCTGCGGTGAGTGGCGAGTTTGCCTGAGACGACCTCGTCGACCCAAGCGAGCGCCTCCTCCTCGGTGTCGGCGAACTCGTCGGCGTACATCTCTGGGATGTAGTCGAACATGAACCTCTTGCCCTCAGCATTGAGAAGCACCCCGCCCTCGCCGCGAACTCCTTCGGTGACCAAGATGCCCTTGACCGAGGGCGGCCAGATCATACCGGTGGGGTGGAACTGCACGAACTCCATGTCACCCATCTCGGCCCCCACCCAGTAGGCCAGAGCGTGACCCTCTCCTGTGTATTCCCACGAGCCTGAGCAGACCTCCCAGCAGCGGGTAATCCCTCCAGTTGCGAGGACGATGGTTTTGGCCTTGAATACGTGGAGTGACCCGTCGTTCCGGTCGTATGCGAAGCAGCCCGAGATGCGACCGTCGGTCTTGAACAGTCGACGTACTGTGAACTCCATGAACACGTCCATTCCCATGTGGATGCCCTTCTGTTGGAGGGTGCGAATCAGTTCTAGGCCGGTGGCATCGCCGATGTGTGCCAGCCTCGGGTAGGTGTGGCCGCCGAAGTTGCGCTGGCTCGTCACCCCCTTAGGTGTGCGGTCGAAAACCGCTCCCCACTGTTCAAGCTCGCGGATTCGATCCGGTGCCTGCTGTGCGTGGATCTGTGCCATGCGCCAGTCGCCGAGGTACTTGCCCCCCTTCATGGTGTCACGGAAGTGGATTTGCCAGGTGTCGCGCGGGTCCTTGTTGGCGAGCGCGGCGGCAGCGCCGCCCTCGGCCATAACAGTGTGTGCCTTGCCTAGCATCGACTTGCAGATCATAGCAACGCTGACACCGGCAGAGCTTGCTTCGATAGCAGCCCGAAGACCAGCGCCGCCGGCGCCGATGACGACCACGTCGTGCTCGTGGGCGACAATCTCGTTCATCACAGGCCACCCCAGAGAATTAAGTCCGTCAAGCCGAACATCGGATCAGTGCAGGCGTAGATGTAGAAGTCAGCGAGCATCACCCAGAACAGGCTGTAGAGGGCCCAGTCTCTATGATTCTCGTTGAACGAGGTCGAGAACCTCCACATCCTGAACTTCAGGCGGCTCATCGGGTTGGCGGTCCACTCGTTTGCACCGCCACCGACCACGTGGCGGAAGGCGTGGCAACCGAAGGTATAGCCAGTGAGAAAAATGAGGTTGACCAGAAGCATCAGCGAGCCGACGCTGACACCGTAGGAATGTACGTCTGCGGCATCGTGGAAGTTGACCGACAACCAGACGTCATAGGACAGAATTGGCAGATATATCAGGGCGACGTACATGAAATAGCGATGCAGGTTCTGGACCAATAGAAGCCCGGTCTCACCGCTGTACTCGTTCCAAGGCTTCGAGACCGCGCATCCGGTCGGCTGCTGCATGAATGCCCGGTAGTACGCCTTGCGGTAGTAGTAGCAGGTCGCCCTGAAGCCTATCGGGAAGATGAGGATGAACATCGCAGGTGACATCCAGGCTAACTCGAGTGGCACCATCGAGCCCAAGCCATCGCCCCCGGGGATTACCAAAGGGGAGAACAGCGGGCTCAGGACGTGGCTGCCCTCGCTTTCAATCGACATAGTCTGGTGCCCGGAGCTCCTGCCAACCTCCTCGAAGATCCAGAAGTCGGCCTCCATCATGCCGCGCCAGGCAGAGTAGACGACCATGATCCCGAGGTAGGCAGCCATGGCCGTCGGTCCCTTCCACCAGTCATCCGTTCGATCGGTCTTGCCGAAGCCCCTTTCCATCGGGAGCTTCATGCTCTGACCCAACTGAGTGCACCCCGTGCCCTTTGGGCACGGCCAAGGCCCCATAAGGGATTGCATCCCCTTTCCCCACTATGTCTCAGTGCAAGGTTCAAGGCAATTGGCCCCAACTTGGACCCGACATGACAGGCGACGACATAGAGACCTCGATCTGCCCCAACTGCGGTCACATGCCCGGAGCATGGCTTCCGGGACTTCCATGCCCAGAGTGCGGCGAGCAGATGCTCTAAGCGAGCGCTGAATAGTCAGCGTCGGCTTCCTCGATGTGGACCTCGGCGACATCCATCTGCGCTAGTTGGAGCTTACCCGAGAGCTCGTCATTGACAGCGTGCCAGTAGGAATAGGCCTCGATGACCCAGATACCTGACTCGCGGGTTCCGTTGCCGCTACCCTTAACGCCACCGAACGGCAGATGAGCCTCGGCACCGGTGGTGGAGTTGTTGATGCCAGTCATGCCGGCCTTGATTCCGGTCTTGAATCGATATGCTTCGAGCCTGTCGTTGGTGTAGCAGGCGCTCGACAGGCCGTATGGCGAGGCGTTGGCGAGGTGCAGGGCGTGATCGAAATCCCTCGCCTTAACAATCGTCACCGCAGGCCCGAAGATCTCCTCGTGGAAGCACTCCATGTCCTCGGTCACGTCAGAGTACACATGAGGCCACATGTAGGTGCCCTCTGAGGCGTCGCCAAGGAAGTTGGCCGGCTTGTTGTCCTCGGTGATTATCCCCTCGCCCCAGAGCTTGGTAGCGCCGTCCGCTTCGCACATCTCAAGAGTAGCCACGAAGTCCCTCGAGTACTTCTCCGAGAGCATCGGGCCATAGAGGACGTCGTCATGGCGCATCGAATCGCCGATTCTGGTGGATTCCACTCTTGACATGAACTTGGACATGAAATCATCGTAAACGTCCTGGTGGACTATCAGGTTGCCAAGGCTCGTGCAACGTTGTCCAGCGGTGCCGAAGGCCGCCCAATAGGCGCCCTCAACCGCGTTCTCCATGCTTGCCGAGGGCATGACCACGAGCGGGTTCTTGCCACCGAGCTCGAGCGAGCACGATACGAGATTGCGACCGCAGATCTCTCCGATCATCTTGCCTACCGCGGTGGAGCCAGTGAAGCTGATCTTGTTGACAAGGCCTTCGTCGACTGCGTCAACGAGGTATTGTCCAGCACCGCTTCCCCGCCCGTGCACGAGGTTGATCACGCCGTTTGGTAGACCCGCCTCATGCATGATTCGTGTGAGCATGAACGAGAGTAGCGGCGCGTCCTGCGGACTCTTCCAGACGCATGTGTTTCCGCACATAATGGCGGGAATCATCTTCCAGAATGGGACAGCTGCAGGGAAGTTGCAGGCATTGATGATTCCACAGACACCCAGTGGGCGGCGGTAGGTAAAGAGCTCCTTGTTGGGCAGCTCCGAGTTGACCGTCTGGCCATACAGCCTTCGTCCTTCAGACTGGAAGAACAGGCAGGTGTCGATTGCTTCCTGAACCGAGCCAGCGCTTTCCTTGATGGTCTTGCCAATCTCGCGTGTCTCGACACGCACGATGTCGTCCTTGTGCTCCATCAGCAGTCTGCCCATGTTGCCGATTATCTGACCCCGGGTGGGAGCTGGCGTGGCTGCCCATCCCGGAAAGGCATCGCGCGCAGCGTGCAGAGCGTCGTGCACGTCCTGCTTGGTCGACTGAGGAAACTCTCCCAGGAGGTCTTCCAGCCATGCTGGGTTTCTACTCTCGAATGTGTCACCGTCGCTAGCTCCCCTCAACTCACCGTTGACGATGTTGTATCCCCTGATGCTCGGGCTGCCGTTCGGATTGTCGCCGCTCATTACCTCAAACCCTGCCTCAAGTACGTGGGTCATGCCACTGCGAATACCACTTGTGACATGAATCATGCGCATCGCACCCCCCTTTTCTGATAACCAATTTACACCGAGTGACACCCCCCTGTTGGTGGGTTTAACAACCCCCATTGTCGACAATGTTGTGTCCGGGGCGTATCGAAGTGGCCAATGATTCATCTGAAACCCTCACGCTTAGGGTCGCCAAGGCCATTCCCAGCGACGTCGGTCACGGCCGCGCTAGGGTTCCCTTCGACAACGACCTCAACCTGAAGCCCGGCGATATCGTCGAGATCGAGGGAGAGAGAAGGACCGCCGCCATCGTCTGGCGCTGTAGGCCCGAGGACGCAAACTTGGGAGTTATCAGGATTGACGGCATCATCCGCAAAAACGCAGGAGTGAGCTTGGGAGACCGTGCCGAAATCAAGAAGGTTGAGGTCCAGCCCTGCCAGAAGCTCGTGCTGAGCCCAGTGATGGCCAAGCAGCAGAAGGTCAGGTTCGGCCCGGGAATCGAGGGATTTGCCCGCAGGGGACTCAACAAGCGCCCGGTTGTGGCAGGTGACAGGATTTTCATCCCGGGGATGACGCTGTTTGCAGAGGCCCTCCCGTTCGCTATCGTGCAGACGACCCCCAAGGGCATTGTCCAGGTTCTCCCTGACTCCGAGATCATCATCAAGGAGGACGCTGTTGACCAAGAGGAGCAGGACCTGCTCCAGACGATCTCCTACGAGGACATCGGGGGAATAGGCGAACAACTCCAGAAAGTCAGGGAAATGATCGAACTCCCGCTCAAGCACCCTATCCTGTTCCGCCGCCTCGGCATCGACCCCCCACGGGGCGTGCTCCTGCACGGCCCGCCCGGTACAGGGAAGACGCTCATCGCCAAGGCAGTGGCCTCGGAAACCAAGGCCCATTTCACCTCAATCAACGGCCCCGAGATTATCTCGAAGTACTATGGGGAGAGCGAGAAACAGTTGCGAGAGATCTTCGACGAGGCGGCCGCCAACGCTCCTGCTATCATCTTCATCGACGAGTTGGACAGCATCGCCCCGAAGAGGGAGGACGTGACAGGCGAGGTCGAGCGACGCGTCGTCGCGCAGCTACTCACCCTCCTCGACGGAATGGGGGGGCGCGACAACGTCGTGGTCATCGGCGCGACCAACCGACGTGACGCGATAGACCAAGCCCTGCGCAGACCAGGGCGCTTCGACCGCGAGTTGGAGATCGGCGTTCCAGACAAGAACGGAAGGGGGGAGATCCTCGGCATCCACACTAGGGACATGCCGATCAGCGACGACTTCAACATCGACTGGTTGCTCGAGAACACCTACGGTTTCGTTGGAGCCGACATCTCCGCTCTCGTACGCGAGTCGGCCATGAAGGCCCTGAGGCGATATCTCCCTGAGATCGATCTGGATGAGGAGCAGATACCCCCCGAGGTCATCGAGAAAATGGAGGTCCGAATGAGCGACTTCCAAGAGGCAGTCAAGGAGATCGAACCAAGCGCTCTGAGGGAGATCTACATCGAGGTGCCAGAGGTCACTTGGGATGAGGTCGGTGGCCTCGAGGACATCAAGGAGCGCCTCAAGGAAAGCATCGAGTGGCCGCTGACGATACCTGAGAAGTTCGTTCACTTCGGTATCAATCCCCCGCGTGGCATCATGCTCTTCGGAGCGCCCGGTACGGGAAAGACGCTCATCGCCAAGGCCATAGCGAACGAAGCAAAGGCGAACTTCATCACCATAAAGGGACCAGAACTCATCTCCAAGTGGGTCGGCGAGTCCGAGAAGGCCGTCCGAGAAGTCTTCAAGAAGGCCAAGCAATCCAGCCCCTCCATCGTCTTCCTCGACGAGTTTGAGAGCATCGCTGGAATGCGCAGGAGCAACTCTGGAGACGGCTCCGACGTCATGAACAGGGTCGTCAACCAACTCCTCAGCAGCATGGACGGAGTCGAGGGCATGGAGGGTGTGATCGTGGTCGCAGCGACGAACCGCCCGGAGATGATCGACCCCGCGCTGCTGCGCAGTGGGAGATTCGAGCGAGTGCTCCACATCCCGCCCCCCGACAAGGACTCGCGGAAGGCCATCCTGAGGATTCACGCCGACGACATGCCGCTTGGGAGGTTCAAGATAGACGACCTCGCCTCCAAGATGGACAATTACACCGGCGCTGACATCGAGGCGGTTTGTCGAGAGGCAGCCCTGATTGCCATGCGCGAGGATAAGAAGACGGTGTCGAAGAAGCACTTCGAGCAGGCAGTCGAGCGTGTGAGGCCGTCGGTGAACGAAGACATGATGCAGTATTACGGCCGCATGGAGTCGATGCTGACCAGCGGCCTCGAGTCCGTTCGCAGGAGCTCCGGAGGGATGCCGGGTATCGAATCAATATGAGGGAACCAGATGCGTACTACCTTCGGCCAGGAGATCCTGACTAGGAAGGTGGTGGACGCGGCGGGCGACCTACTAGGGCACCTCGCCGACTTCAGCATCGATATCGACACGGGCAACATCGTGGCAATCCTAGTCGTAACCGAATCCGGAATCGACCCCAACGAGCTGCCGTGGCCCACCTCTGAGGGGCTGCTCTCAGTGCCCGTGGAGGAGGTCGCCAACGTCGGCACGGTCGTAGAACTGTCCCGTTGAGGCGATGCACCTTCCGTTCATGGTCGCATAACGGTCTTAAGACCAACTTAAGGCTCGACGCGACGTAGTACGTCAGGGGGGGCTCGAAGCGATGGACTGGAAGCAATTGTCACGAAAACTGACATCGAGGAGTGGCAGAAGGACGGCGCTGGTCGTTTCCTTCTGGTTCTTGCTAGCCACCCTGGTCCTGTCGATCGCTATGACCTATGTGGTCCCCGGTCAGACCCAGCAGTCGGCTTATGGGGATGAGTGGAACGACCTCGGCGCCTTCCGAGCTGAGTTAAACGACATGGGCGTCGAGACTACCGCACTAGTCTCCAGCCCACTCCTGCTGAGCGACATCGACCACCCAGAACAGACCATCTTCGTTGTTTCCGGAGTCGAGAGAGACACCATCTCCCTCCCCCGGTTCACCGGGGATGACGACGTGATCCAGTTCTCTGAGGGCGACGGCTACACCTCCTCGGAGATCGTGGCCATCCAGGATTTCGTCGATCGAGGAGGCACTGTGATGCTGATGGATGACTTCGGCTACTCGAGCAACCTCGCAGCCGAGTTCGGTCTTGAGTACACGAATCACAGGCTCTATGCCGATCACAGCTACGACAGTACCCTCGGCTCCGACTTCGTTTGGGTCAACACCTCCTCTGCGTTCAACTTCACCTCCGCACCGGGGACGCAGACCCAAGTCAACCCCTGCTTGAGAGACCTCGACAAGGACGGGGTGATCGACGTGCTGGACAACGACCCGGACGACCCAGAAGTGGGTGCCACTCTGGTCAACTCGAGAACCTCGGGCCTATGCGCGCACAGATTCCTCGGAATCGACGAGGTTACGTTGGAACCCATCTGGGACTGGTCCGAGGAATACGATCTCCTCACCAACACGCCATCCGCATTCGCGAAGGCGTCCTCATACAACCCTGCAGAGCACAGGTATGTCGTCGCTAGGACGACGCAGGACTCATGGCTTGACAACAACGATGACGGGAACTACACCATCGGGGGGTATGCAGCGCTAGGGATACAGGGCGACGAGCAGGGGCCCTTCCCAGTCTACGTGCGCTACTGCGACAAGATACTCTGCAGGACGGCCGACTCGGGAAGGGTCCACTTCATCTCCGACGGTTCCATCCTGATCAACTCTCTCTACGACCCCAACTTCGAGTCCCAGTACCTAGGCCTGGTTCCGGACAACGACAACAGGAAGTGGGTGCTCGATGTCGTCGCAGAGGCCCTGCTCCTGAATTACAACGGCACCTCCCCTAGCGAGGATGCCCTAGTGATCTTCGACGAGAGCCGCCACCAACAGCCGACGTTGTTCGGTGACACCTACAACCTCCTGTACTACCTTCTGATCTACTTCACGAACGACTGGATGGCCATGCTTATCCTGTTCCTCGCGCTCTTCGTCTTCTTGGAGTCCGTCCTAATCAGGAAGGAGGACCCGGAGGACTGGAAGCATGTCTTCAGGGTCGTCTACTACGGGTTCGGAGATGCCAGGCGCTACGAGTACTACCAACGCTCCGAGAAGATTCGTCAGGTGCTATTGACCCGAGTGAGGCACATCAACGCCCTGACTAGGGAGGAATTCGATGCCTTGCCCGCGGCCGAGCTGCAGCAGATGGTCCGTGACCCCGTGCTGACTCGATTCATCTTCGAGGATCGCAGGTATCGTCCCGACGAGCTGGTGGGCATCGTCAAGCGCATCAAGAAGTGGGGAGCGAGCGGGTTGGAGGGTGGATGAGCAATGTGGACTCGTAAGGCAGCCATCATGCTGGCGGGGGGAGTAAGCCTCATCCTCGTGGGTATGATGATCTCAAACTTCCAACTGATGATCATCGGCCTGACCTTCATCGCTTTCATCTCCATTAACGGTTGGATCGAAGGCCATTCGGCCCTCGAGATCACTCGGTTCGTGCCGCATTCCAACGTCTACAAGGGCGATTTGATCGAGGTGACCCTGACCATCTCCAACAACTCTTACAAGAGGACGCAGCAACTCGAAATCTTCGACAACGTACCCCATGAGATGAAACTCAGGCGCGGCATAAACCAGATGCGCCTGAACCTCGGTCCCGGCCAGACGACGAAGATCGAGTACAAGCTCCGCTGCCCACTGCGTGGCCACTACTCCATAGGACCCATCTCGGTGCGCTACCGCAACGCCTTCGACCTGTTCGTCAGTGAGTCTAGGATCGATGACATATGCGACATCACCGTGTTCCCACAGATCAGGGAGATCGAGGACGCCATGCTGAGGGCAGACGTCCCGAAGATGTACACCGGAGCGACCACGCTGAGGACACCTGGTCCTGGAATGGAGTTCTACTCTCTGAGGGAGTACCTGTCCACTGACCCGCTACGCTCGATCAACTGGAAGGCCTACGCGAGAACGGGTGATATGATGGTCAACCAGAAGACGAGGGACGCGGTGACCGACGTGTTCGTCATCCTCGACACGAGGGAGGTCAGTAGAATCGGTACCGTACTGAAGAATCCCCTGGAAATGGGAACGGTTGCCGCATCGTCGATATCCAATCACTTCCTCAAGCGCAAGGACTCGGTAGCCCTCGTGACCTACGGAAGCAAGATGGACTACCTCCCTCCCGACACTGGCGACAAGCAGCACTACAAGATCTTGAGCAGGCTGGCTTCGGTGGCTGCCGCGGGGTCAATGCCCCTTCAAGCAGTTACCAACGCCCTCGCGCCAAGGATAAGCCGAGGCTCGCCCGTCTTCATCATCAGCAGCCTCGAGGGGGATGGCACCACCCTGCCTGCAATCCGAAACCTGTCCGGCAAGGGTCACGAGGTAATCGTGCTGTCACCCAGCAGCATCGACCTAGAGCGACTCGTCAGCAGGATTCCGAGGATGTCCTACGAGGTCCTCAAGCTCGAGCGCCAGAACAGGCTAACCGCGGTCTCGGGATTTGGGGCCATGGTGATCGATTGGATGCCCGAGGTAGAACTCTCGCAGGCGCTGTTGCAGTCGAGAGGAGCGTAGGTGAGGGCATGACCATGGAGAAGAAGAGTCACGAAGTCACAGAGACCCTCCATATCCCGGCACTGCGGAGGAAGTGGCAGATCCTTGCACTGCAAATTATCTCGACGGCCTCGCTCCTTCTCCTCCTGAAGAGGATGAGCGAGATCTACGGCCCTTGCAGCGAGCAGTTCATCATCGACCACAGCGCGACCTCATGGTGTCCCTCATACGAGCACACGAGGGGCCTGATGTGGCTTTCCAGCCAAGGTGATCTGCTGATTCCTGATATCCTACTGGGGCTCGGGCAAACGGGTCTCACCTCGTTTTTCGGGCCTCTGGTCATCTGCGTAGCAGCAACCGTGGCATGGGCCCAACTACGGTCCCAGAGTCAAGAGTTCCAGACCCGCGTCCAGCGGGGCGTCATGATCGGATTCGTTGCTTGGATGTTCGTCCCATTCGTGTTCTTTTGGGTCGTCGCGATGGTGTTCAACGGCCCCCACATCCCATTCGGTCACGAGGACGAGGCACTGAACCACCTAGACGTGCTCTTCTCCCCCTTCGGCTTCGTATTCGAACTGGTCTTCCTGGGAATCGTCTTCGCTCCCGTGCTCGCCGGGCTCGTGGGGATTTGGGGGCTCTCGAAGAGACCGATATCATGGGCAGTCGGATACTACCTCGTAGTCATCAGCATCCATGCAGTGCTGACCTTCGAGCCAATCATCACCGAGGTTGATGTTGGACTTCGGGCCCTCCCCAGCCAGATTGGCGAGAGCACAACGTTCTTGGGGCTGATTTCTCCGTTTGCATCCTCCCTCCTTGGAATCGCAGTGCTGCTCCTGGTCTTCCTAGAGTCTGGCTCCGCGGCCATCAACCACCTCGAATACGCCGCCTCCCTACCCGAGGACACCAAGAGGAACTCCGAGTACGTCAAGCAGTTCAACAACGTCGTGAACACTCACTTGGTTCACATGTTCGTTGTAATCATGCTCGTAGCCCTCACTACTGCACTCGCCCTCGCCTTCGACGACCTGATGATCTCGTTCGTCGGCGTCCTAGAGGGAACACAGTGGACTGGGCAGGTCAAGGAATCCCTCGAGCTGCAGATGACCTACGGGAAAGTCATATCGGCCGGTCTTTTCCTACTGGTAGTCGCCGGAATGCGCTTTGTAGTGCCCTGGCAGAGTATCACTGGGTACCTCGAATCCGGCATCGCCAAGCTGCGCACCTGACCCCTCTTCACAATTGCATCCTTACAACCAGCTTGCCCAGCGAGGTGGCAAGTATGGGAACGAGAATCACTAGACCGCACACGGTAGCGATCGTCGCCGCTCCACCAAGCCACTGTTCGAGAAAGGATGATATCTCGGGGGCAGAGATTACCGCGCCCGCGGCGAACAGGATGAGCGAGCTCCTGTCGATCCATGGGGAGAAGCTGCGGCCCCTAACTTCTCTACGTTCTGGCAGTGACCCCACCCCAGCCATGCTTCGATGGCTGGGGCCATGGACATCAATTCACCGGAAGAAGCGATGCTCACAGGCAGGGGTGGGTTCAAGCCGAGGCCCTTGCGGGGTGGACCATGGGCTCCCCCCTGATTGTTGATACCTGTAGCAGGTGCCGCTCAGACGCCGTCGTCCACCAGGCATACAGCGGTCAGTACCTCTGTGGCAGGCATCTCGCCTCGTCCATCCGGAAACGGACCTCGAGGGAGCTGCGCCTCCAGCTCGAGTTGCCCAAGGACGCCCACCACGAAGACGGCACACCCTATCGCATCCTCGTCGCAGTATCGGGTGGCAAGGACTCGGCGGTTCTACTCACCATGATGGTCGACATCATTGGACGCCGCCGCGACGTCGAGCTCATCGCCGGGTGCGTGGACGAGGGCATCGACGGCTACCGCGCACCCTCGCTTGAGTGCGCTAGGGAGTTGGCTGAAGGCTTAGGAATCCGCTTCGAGACGCTGGGCCACGAGGACATGGGCTATGGACGCATGGACGAGGTGGTGGGCAAGATGCCCGCGATGGGGGATCGCCATGTAGAGGCCAAGGGCCTGATGCCCTGCTCGTACTGCGGCGTGTTCCGCCGCCAGAGCCTCAACGCGCTGGCCGAGAAGGTCAACGCCGACTTGATGGCCCTGGGTCACAACCTCGACGACATGGCTCAATCCATCCTGATGAACCTCCAGAAGGGGGAGATCGACCGCTCGGTTAGGCTAGCCCCGCACACACGGGCACCCATTGACGGAATCGCCCCCAGGGTTGTCCCACTGCGCTGGATACCCGAGCAGGAGATCCACGCCCACGCCATCCAGAGCGGACTTTCGTTCCACCACGGGGAGTGCCCTCACGCACCGGGCGCAATGCGCCAGCAGAGCCGGGCTGTGGTCGCCAAGCTGGAGTCGCAGACCCCCGGCGCTCGCCACGGACTTCTGCACTCGCTCGACCAGATTCGCGCCCTGCATCTCGAGGCCCATCCAAAGGCCAAGAACGAGGTCAACCGGTGCGCTGAGTGCGGTGAGATCACGAGCAAGGACGTCTGCCAGGCCTGCACGATGAGGCAATGGCTGCTGGCAGAGACTTCCTGAAGCAGTCTCTGGGGACTGATTCAGCTAGATGATGTTCTCGATGAGCTCTTCGGGGTCCTGGCCGCGCCCGCAGTAGTAGCACCTGACTTCCAACGGGTCTCGGCTGATTACGCGCAGCCTCTGTGGCAGGGGCTCGCGGGCGTTCTTGGTGATGCAGTTAGAGAACGAACAGCTGGCGATGTTGATCAGGTCGTCAGCGAGCTCGACCTTCAGCTTCTCCGCAACCGCGTGGTTTCGAATGATGGCGATGCTGGCAGTCGGGGCAATCAGGGCCAATCTGTCCAGTTCTTCCTGGCTCAGCTCCCGGTCCTCGACCTTGAGGACGTCCTTGCGTCCTAGCTTGTCGCTGGGCACGTTCATCACTAGGGACACGGGGGTCGTCCTGGTCATGTCTATTCGAAGCATCTGGATGACTTGGAGGGCGTGGCCAGCGGGGATGTGGTCGACGACTGTTCCGTTGCGAATAGCAGTAACCCTGCGCATCTCGGTCATCACTTCACCTTCTTTGGCACGTCGACGCCGAGGCTTCTGCAGAGCAGCGCCATGCGGGTCGGGACCCCATTGAAGGCCTGCTGGAAGTAACGAGCGTGGTCCGTGGAGTCAACGCTGGGATCGATCTCATCCACCCTCGGAAGGGGATGCATCACCGCCATGCCTTCCTTTGCCCCCGCTAGGTCAGAGGCTGCCAGCTTGTAGATCCCGGCTACCTTGGCATACTCGTCCTCGTCTGGGAACCTCTCCCTCTGGATCCTAGTCATGTAAATCACGTCCGCAACAGCAATCTGGTCGTAGAGAGAGTCAGTCTCCGTGACCTCGGCCCCGTGGGCTCGGAGGTCCGAGACGATCTCGTCCGGCATCCTCAGCGAGCTCGGTGATACCAGGGTGAGGCTGGCTCCGAAGCGAACCAGTGCGTGTGAGAGACTGTGGACAGTGCGCCCATAGCGCAGGTCTCCCACGAGCACCACGTTTAGCCCCTCTAGAGAGCCGTGGGTATGGCGGATCGTGAACAGGTCGAGGAGGGTCTGCGTGGGGTGGTTCCCCGCGCCGTCTCCTGCGTTCAGGACAGGTATGTCCACCGCATCGGCACTGTACTGGGCCGCCCCCTGCCTAGAATGACGGATTGCGACGACATCGGCATATCCCTCTATCATCTTCATCGTGTCATACAGGGTCTCTCCCTTCGCGACCGAAGTTCCGACTGAGCTGAAGTTGAGCACTGAGCCCCCGAGCCGCTTCATGGCACTCTCGAAGGACATCCTGGTTCTAGTAGAGCTCTCGAAGAACATGTTCGCCAGTGCCTTGCCTTCCAGCAGTGGCAGGTACACATCGCCCCTGGCGACTGGTAAGAGACGCTCAGCGGCGTCGAGGATCGAGATGATCTCATCGTTGGTGAGATCGTTCATCGTCACTACGTCGCCCATGCCTCTCCTGCCCCACGCGGCGGCGCCCCTCTCATATGCCTTACCATCGGTATTGAGTCAAGATTTGACGCCATACCGGCGTCTTGATGAGGAACACGCCGTCCCCGGGGCTCGATGATAATCAGCCGGACCCCCGTCAGGGTCTCTTTCTGCGGCGGCGGCACCGACGTGGACGAATTCGCCTTCGCCGAGCCGTCAGGAGGCAGGGTGACCTCAATAGCCATGGATCGGCATGTGTACGTAACGCTCAACCAGAGGTTCGACGACAGCATTAGGGTCTCGTACTCCTCAATGGAGGTCGTCGACGCCCTCGAAGACGTGCAACACGACCTCGTGAGGGAGGCTATGCGCCTCGCCGGAGTCACCTCCGGGGTGGAGATCACCACTATCGCGGAGATACCGGGTCGTGGCACCGGACTGGGCTCCTCGTCATCGGTGACAGTGGGACTGCTCAACGCGCTGCACGCCTTCACAGGAAGACAGGCTTCCAAGGACCAGCTAGCGGAGGAGGCATGTCACATCGAGATAGACGTCCTCGGTGCACCCATAGGTCGCCAGGACCAGTACGCCGCCGCCTTCGGTGGGGCCAACTCGATCAGCTTCGGCCCCGACGGCGTCCTCGTCGAGCCACTTAGTCTCAGTGACCAGACCATCGACGCCATCGGTGACGAGTTCACTCTGGTCTACACCGGCCTCACTCGCAGTGCCAGCAGGGTGCTCGCCGAGGCATCGGACGACTCCGACGACAAACTCACTCGATTGCGCGCTATTAGAACGCAGGCGGACGGGGCCCGAGCGATGCTGGAGTCAGGAGAACTAACGGCTCTTGGCGCACTCCTCAACGAGGCGTGGCTCAACAAGCGTGGCATCTCACCCAGCGTGAGCAACGCTGAGATTGACGCTCTGTATGACCGTATCATGGGTCTAGGTGCAAGCGGCGCAAAGCTCCTGGGCGCCGGTGCCGGGGGCTTCCTTCTGGTCCACGGCCATGCCAGCCTCAGAGACAGGCTCGTCCAAGAGCTGGGGCTCGCTACTGGGCTCCTTCCCCTAGGCATCGACTTCGATGGCTCAACAATCATCCATGGCGGCGGGTCATAGGTGGAAGAGATGGATCGTTCTGCCATAGTCTGCGTTGCGCTGTGTTTCACATTGGCTTCATCGACGGTTCTGGTGGCTCACGACACCAGCCGAGACGCTCCTCCACTGGGTGACTCCGACGCTCCTCAATCCTCAACCGCCTACATCGGAAATAACGCGGTCCAGGGCCAGGCATTCCTGAACTTCAGCGCGCCCATCGCAGCAAGCTCCTCATTGTCAGCTACGTGGTCCGCACAGGCGACCGTCTCCGATGACTACGGCACAGACCTGCTTGAGAACCAGTCGCTCGGCCTCAGAAAGCAGATCGACCTTTACCTGGGTGACTCCGATGGCTGGGTAGACTCCTCGGAAGCGGCCGATTTCGCCGCCATGGTATCCTTGGCGAGGAACTGGACAGACGCTGCTGTAGGCGGCTGCTGCACATTCGACTACATTCCCATGAACGCACCTTCAGGCAACGAGGTATCCGTCGTGTCACCTTTGACCGGGCCAGTCAATGCTACGAACGGAACTTGGGGCTGGTTTGAGACAGCGAACCTGACCGGTTTGACCGACGGTCGGACCATGAGGGTACTCGATCTCCCTAGAGTCGGTGCTCTCATCGAAGAGTTGCCCCTCAGCATCGCCCTGCCCGAGAACTGGGAAGTCCAGTACAGTCCGATGATCGGGATTTTCAGCGGCGAGCCGCGAAACTTCACCGTAAATCGCACCCAAGCGCCCGTGGCCTATGACATCAGAATCACCATCGGCGAGAATTTTCCACCTTCTATGTCTGCATCGAGATTCCCAGACACCACCTCTTCCGTTGCCCTCGATAGCCCCTCGTCGTTCTCCGCCGCGTGCAGCGACGGGCCCCTGGAGTCGCCAGTCATAGAGTGGTCCGTGAGCAAGGACGAGTCGCTTATCGCCACGTTCCAGAACCCGTGGTTCGAGTTCTCTCCCGCTGATCACGGCTTCTCCCATGGCGATGTCGCGAGCGTAGCCGCATCGTGCACCGACTCCCATGGGTTGGCTTCGCACTGGTACGACAACGTCGGGATCGATGGCGTCCCACCGGAGTGGACCGGGGACCTGCTGGTCGTCACTGACTCCGAGCAGCGGGAGCACGACCTCTCTGAGTATGTCATTGAGGTGGATGCCGGCAGCGAGTTGGTCTTCGATGTCAACGGCTCCGACGAATTGGGACTTCCCGTGAAGCTGGAGCTGTTCACGAACATCTCCGAGGGCTGGAGGCAGTACGGCGTTCAACAGAAGACATTCCAGTTCACGGCGAATCAGGGTGCCGGGGTGAATGGAGCCCATCTCAGCATAGACGATAGGCACCAATCCAAGGACCCCACCATGCTGAGCATGCTCCTACAACTGTCTGACGATGCGGGAAACATCGCTTTCCAAGAGTGGGCCATCAGAGTCTTGGATGCAAACTCTCCAACTATCATGATGGAAGTAGCGGTGGATGGAATCCTGTTCGAGCCAGATGACGAGATCCACGAGAACGACGAGATCCTACTGGTATTCTCGAAGTCGTTCGATGACCTCGATGCCATCGAGGACCTCACCTGGTCAGTCTCCCTAGATGGTGCAGACTTGGTTACCAATGGGGGTTGGCCCAGCATAGAGACCATTGAGCTTGAGAACACCTCCCTCGGACTCGGTGATCACGAGGTGATCGCGACGGCTACCGACTCCTCCGGCAACACCAGGACGGAGTCGTACGACCTCACCGTTCACCCGATGAGGGGAGCGCATCTCGTCATCATCGACAAGTCGCACTCAGGAGGGGCCGACATAGGGAGCAGTGTGACCTTCACTGTCCTGATTGAGAACCAGGGCTCCGACCCGGCCTTCGCGAGGGTTTGCCTCGAAGGTAACTGCAGCAGGTACGAGGACTTCCCAGGCGCCACGCTGGAAGGCGGCGCGTCCCCCTCTTCAATAGAATTCGAGTTTGTTCCCGTCAACGAGAGTCTCGAAGGCCTCCAAGTCGAGTGGGACAGCGCCATTGCTGGAACCTACGGCGTCATCCCGCTGGAATACAGCATTGATCGGGGCACCCTAGCGAGCGAGGGCTTCGAGTCGGGCGCATTGGTCGTGGTATTGCTGCTCGCCATCGCCATGCTGTACGCCATAGGTAAATCGTCTGCGAATTCGTGATTTCGACATCGCGCAGCCTACCGCATACCTATTGACCCCCTCAGTGACACCAAATGGCGTGGTCATGCTCCCAGACTACCCCGATAGGGTCATCGCAGAGCATCGCAGACGCGTGGAGATAGCAGCCTTAGCGGGGACATTGCTGCTAGTGGCTGCTGGAGCATGGTGGCTACTGGAATCGATGGACAGCGAGTCCGACTCGTTGTTGAGGCTCGGACCTGTGGTGTTGATGTTCTCAGCAGCGGTCTTGCTTCCCGATCTGGTCGAGTTCGGCCCGAAGGAGCGCTCGAGAATCGCTACCGCAGGGAACGTGTCATGGCCCCCTCTGCTCGCTTTCACGGCGATTCAGCATGGCAGGGGTGCTGAATTGCTGCCCCTGGGCATCATGCTCGTCGTCGTCCTCGCGTTGTGGCGGACTTCTCATCTGATTCTAGGTGCGACCCTCGCGTCGCGGCATTGGAGGGGGCTGACCTCCCTCGCCGGCCTCGGTATCGCGCTACCCGTCCTCTCTTCGACAACCAATCCATTGGCCTGGGGAATCGTCGTCGTACCTTCGCTGGCTACCATTGTTCCGGATTTACTGGCCAAGGACGACCTTCACGACGAACGCAAGGCGTTTCGCTCGCACCTCAAGGAGTCAGAGGTGCGCCTGCTGGAGCTCCAATCTAGGAATCCCGGAATGCAGCAGCCTGCCTCACTGCTCAAGTCCGCCCGCGAGGAGGGTTGGGACGACCCCGAGAGGGGTATGCTGATGCTCGCAGAGGCAGAGCGCGAGGCCGCGCGCATCCTCGCCTTGAGCGAGGATCTCGGAGCGATCCGAGACGACGCCAAGGAGGCTATCGAGCGTGCGGAACGCGTATCCGACGTCCCAGAGGGACCCAGGCGATTCTACGACCTCGCATCTAGGGAGGCAGAGCACGGCTCGCTGCGTGAGGCCGAGCAGCTCTTACGCACGGCCAAGGCCAGGGCGAATCAGATCGAGAAGCACTGGCGCGCCGCGACCGACGCCATCGCCGAGGCCGAGGAGGCAATTGGCAGCGAGAGCGGGCACATGGTCGAGAGCGTGCGGGCCATCCTTGGTTCGGCCAAGGAGGCCATGGACAACGAGGAGCCCGAGGAGGCGCTCGACATCGTGTCCTCGATCGCGGCTCACATGGATAGCATAGGGGGCATACACGACGAGGCAACGAAGGCGCTTGACGACGCCGAGCACGCTATGGTCGCAGCAGAGGGCGACCTTCCAGTCAAGAGCACCAAGCGGCTCGCCGAGGCCAAGGAGGCCATGGAAGCAGGCAACGCGGCCTTGGCAAAGGGACTTGCAGACAGCATCTCGAGGGAGATTAGGCTGATCTCCGATGCCATGAAGGAGACCCAGAGGGCGCTTCGGCAGAGGAAGCAGATCGAAGGCAGGTTCCCCGAAGGCGAGGCAAGGTCGGCATGGGTCGAAAGGCTCGATTCCGCTGCATCATTGGCCGATGAGGGGAAATGGGTCGAGGCCGCCGAGTCCATGGGCCACTTGACTTCAGACCTCGAGGCGTTTGAATCTGAGCGCAACGAGGCCAAGGATCTGCTCGACTTCCTTCGGGAGGATTGGCTGACGCTGAGGAAACGGCTTGACTCTTCGGGCATCGGCCCGGGAGACAGTGGCAGGATGAAGGCTGAGAAGACCATCGCCGAAGCCGAACAGGCCCTGGAGATGGCGGAGTTGCAGACCTGCCTCGAGGCTTTGGGGGTGGCCGATGCGGCCATCGAGTCACTAAGGCGAAGGGCATAGGTGGAAGATGCGAATCGAGGCAGTGATGGGTCACCGTCGCGCTCAATTACCCGCATGCATTCGCTATACCCCGGCGGATATGGTCTAGGGGTTATGACTGCAGGTTCCCAACCTGCCAACGCGGGTTCGATTCCCGCTATCCGCACCATTAACGGAGTTCGTCGAAGTACGTGATGCAGGAAATACTCATTCAGCCAATTCGCTTATATCGCAAATGCAGATGATAGTCGTCTCATGGACCAAACACTGGACCTGCAGGTTGCTGCGCTGATTTTCTTGGCCGGCACACGATGCCTCGTCACCAGTGAGCTCGCTGGTGACGTTGAGACGACGAACGAGACGAAGGAGGAAGACATGGACGAGCCAGCGCCACTCCCTTTCGCCCCCAGGAATCCAATTGAAACAAACATCGGACCTCACCCAATGACGAACAGTCCAGAGTTTCGAATGGTGCGATCGGTTGCCACTCGATGAGTCCAAGGCCACTGCTAAGTTGATAAAAGTCGGAACATCGGTATTGCCATGCGAAGCAGAGTGACCTCTTGCCTGTTCGTCCTAATCGTGCTACTGAGCGCAGGATGCTTGAAGACGGTCGAAGAGATCATCGAGGACATAGATCAGACGATAGACGCGCTCGAGGGAGACTACCCGCAACTGGAAATGCCCGAGCGCACTCGCTCCTCTCCAGCCCTGCACAGCTACGATGCCTGCGAGACCCTCCTAGAGGATCTGCAGCGGGCAGTCTACGAGGAGATGATCGTCTCCCTCGACCAGGAGAGCTACTGGCATTGGGCCACCGAGCCTTGGAGGACCGGTATCTGGTTCGAGGACACCACCTTCGATGCCGTGGCCACCCCGGAGGCAGCCGACGACTCCGCTGGAGCGACCCAGGCGGGCAGTGAGTCCGCGAGCTCCCGTGACGGAGAGTTCTCAGGGACCAACAACCAGGAGACGGGCGTCGATGAGGCGGACTTCCTCAAGACCGACGGCTATCACATATACATGCTCAACGGACAGCTCCTCCTCATCATGGGGGTGCCTGAGTTCGGCAACCTCACTCTGGAGTCCAACCTCACCATCGAGGGAAACCCCACCCAGATGATGATTGACGGTGACCGCTTGGTCATCGCTTCCTCGATCTACTACTGGAGTCTGCCCGACGACAGCGAGCTCAGGAATGTCATGGCAGAGGAGGTCACGGTCACCTCGGAGAAGGGCGAGGAGGACTACTCGTACACGTACATGCGAGTCCAGAACCTCGTGAAGTACACAGTCGTTGACATCACTGACCGCACCGCCCCGAGCATTGAGAGGGAGCTGTACATTGAGGGCGATTACCACACTGCTAGAATGGTGGACGGTACGGTTCGCTCGGTAACGCACCTGTGGACGTATTTCGATGGGATCAGGACTTGGGTCGAACTTCCCTCTGAGTACTGGGCTGAGGACGACATCGACAAGAGGATGGACATGTGGAACGAGAGCATTAACGCGACGATCCTGCACAACGAGCAGGCCATCGCAGCTCTAACCCTAGACGACTTCGTGCCTCACATCTACGAGATGAGCGATAGTGAGCTCAAGATGCACCCACTCACATACGAGCAATGCACTGAGTTCTCAGCCAGCGCCGACAGCGCCGGACGGGGTTTCACCACCATCATGACCATTCAGATGCTCGGTGACAACGTTTCGCTCGAGGTTGATCACATTACCTCCACGTGGGCTCACGTATACGCCTCACAGGACACCCTGGTTCTCGCTGAACCCGCTAATGACTGGTGGTGGTTCTGGCGGAACTCGGGCTGGGATGACACGACAAATATCCACTCATTCGACATAAGCGATGCCAACCACACCACCTACTCCGCATCGGGACGAGTGAACGGCACAGTGCAAGACCAGTTCTCCATGAGTGAGTACGAGGGCGCGATTAGAGTGGCCTCTACCTCCGACCTATGGGGAAGATGGTGGCTTCCGGCCGAACTGGATGAGAACGGCGAGCCGATATGGACCGGCCCCAGCAATCAGGTGACCATCTTGCAGGACGATGACGAAGGCTTGCTCTCCCAAGTTGGATTCATCGGGGGCATCGCCGAGGGCGAGACCATTTGGAGCGCGCGCTTCGTTGGCGAACGCGGCTACCTCGTGACTTTCATGAACATTGACCCCCTTTGGGTCCTCGACCTCTCCGACCCGACCAATCCCTACGTCATGGGCGAGCTCGAGGTCCCCGGCGTCTCGACCTACATCCACCCCGTTGACGAGAGCACCCTGCTCACTATCGGCATTGCGGGCGGCGAGGATGGCACCGGCTTGGACTGGTCGACCACCCAGATCTCGCTGTTCGATGTCAGTGACCCCAATGCGCCCACACTGTCCGACAGCATACCGTTGACGCCGGCCTACACCGACGAGAACTGCGAGGAAATCCGCTCCTGCGGCTGGTCGTGGTCATACTCCGAGGCCACCTACGAGCACAAGGCCTTCACCTACTGGGCACCCGAGAAACTCCTGGCCGTGCCCCTGTCCACACATAGGTACGTGTACGACGAGATCGAAATCGACGGCAGGGTCTACTCGTACTCCGGCTACCAGTTCGTCTCGATGCTCAAGATGATCAACGTGGACGCTGAGAATGGCACGTTCTCGACTCACGGGGAGGTCGAGCACTCCGACTTCTACAATGAGGACGGCCTGTCTTCGTGGTGGTCCGGAACGACTAGCATCCGCCGCTCGATTTTCATGGGGGACTACGTGTACGCATTCTCGGCGGCTGGCGCAACCGTCCACCGCACCGACGACCTACAGTTGATGGTGGAGCTGGAACTTCCTGGCAACGAGCCCATGTCATACGGCTATGTGGGAGAACCGGTTGCAGTGGACGCCGAGCCCGAGCCAGAGGTCGCAGAATCCTCCACCCCCGAAGACGAACGCGGTGACGACGACGCCTGACTCTCACGCGAAGCGCAGCGCCCTTCCAACCGCCCCCGGCTCAACTAGCATCTCTCCGCTATTGGGGCCTCCAGCAGTGCGACTGTGCACGATGGTCCCGTCAACGACGGTGCATACGGGCCAGCCTGTGAGTGAAATCCCCTCGTACGCTGTCCATCCCACACGGGTCCAAGTGTCCGCATCCGAGATCGTCCGACTCGACTCCATGTCTACCAGTACCAAGTCAGCATCCATGCCCTCCTGCAGTCGGCCCTTGTCCTGGATCCCGTATACTCTGGACGGCCCTTCGCACATCCATCGAACAACGTCAGGGATTGAGCACTTGCCATCGGCGGCGTGTGTCAGCATCACTGGAAGCGAGGTCTCTACCCCTGGCATGCCGGAGTGGGCCTTGGGAAAGCCGAGCGCCTTGTTCTCGAGGGTGTGCGGTGCGTGGTCGGTAGCGATGCAGTCTATCGTCCCGTCACTGAGCCTGTTCCACAGCGCGTCACGATCCTCGCTGTAGCGGATGGGTGGGTTCATGATCAGGCGAGTGTCGCGCTCTGACACGTCGTCCTGATCGAAGGTCAGGTGCTGCGGGCAGACTTCGGTGGTGACGAGACCACTCTTGTTGTCAGCCAGCCAGTCGGCCTCCAGAGCGCTGGTCAGATGTAGAATGTGGAGGCGGTGATCGTAATCGTTAGCGAGCTTCGAGGCTCGCTGAGTGGCGATCAGCGCAGTTTCGCTATCGCGCCACTCCGCATGCGCAGCAACGTCAGTTCGTTCTTCGAAGTCGGGCCGACGTTCATTGAGCCTGCCTTCGTCCTCTGCATGTACGGCGATGACGCCAGCGGTTTGCGAGAAGATCCTCTCCAATGCCGATTGCTCGTCAACCAGCAGGTCACCGGTACTGCTTCCCATGAAGACCTTGATGCCACAGATACCCTCCATAGGACTCGGCTTGTCTGGGGTCCCGACAGCCGCTTGCAGCTCCCCGAGGTTGTCCGGGGTCGCTCCGATGAAGAAGCCGTGGTGAGTGACCGCATTGGCAGCGGCGGAGCCTAGCTTGGCTCGCATCGCCTCCATGCTGGTAGCAGATGGGACGTTATTGGGCATGTCGAGGAATGCTGTGACGCCACCAGCCGCAGCGGCCATGCTGCCGCTGCCTATGTCCTCCTTCTCGGGTTGGCCTGGCTCCCTGAAGTGGACCTGGGGGTCGATGGCCCCAGGTAGCAGGTGCAGGCCTTCGCCATCGATGACGACTTCGCCCTCGCGCGGTGTAAGCCCCCCTCCCGGCGCGATTGCTTCGATCACGCCTGCGGTAGAGCGCAGGTCCCCAAGGGCTACCTTACCGTCGAACACCATCTCGGCGTTGCGAATCAGCAGTGACTGCCCCATGCCCTCTCCATCGACAGCCGGGTATGGGACATCTGAATACTGTTCGCATACCCACGTCAGTACTTGAGTGCGTTTCCGTATGTGTAAAATAGACCTGCCTTCAGCGGCCTCGTAGCGGGTTGGAGTAGTCAGGTTATCTCGTCGGGCTCATAACCCGGAGACCGGTGGTTCAAATCCACCATCCGCTACCAAGAATTTGAAATGAAAGTGAAAAATCAAGGTACTGCACCCCTATTTCACGTCATTATACTTTCAAAACATTCTCAGGGGTCCTTCTCTTGTTCATATACCACCGAGAACGAACGGAAGCCAGAAGGGTGAGATGAATGACAAAGGAAACAGCGAGCGAGAAGATCGATGAGGAAGCGATTGTGATAGATGTGGACGAGCAGGAGCCAACCATCGAGGATTTGCCCGGAGTCGGTCCGGCAACTGCTGAGAAGCTACGCGAGGCCGGCTTCGAGGATCTACTGGCCATCGCCGTGATGAGCCCACCAGAGTTGGCAGAGCAGGCAGAGTTGGGAGAGGCCGTGTCCGCAAAGATCATCCAAGGAGCGAAAAAGCTGGCGAACATAGGTGGCTTCGTCAGTGGTATCGCATTGTTGGAACGACGTCGCAGGGTGCAGAAGCTAACCTCCGGGGCCTCCTCGCTGGACGAGTTGCTGGGCGGGGGCTTCGAGACCCAGGCCATAGTAGAGGTATTCGGCGAATTCGGCAGCGGCAAGACCCAGATAGGGCACCAACTCGCCGTCAACACAATACTGCCTCTCGACCAAGGAGGCTTCGATGGCGAGGTGTTCTACATTGACACCGAGGACACGTTCAGGCCCGAGCGCATAGCACAGATGGCCGAAGCGGTCGATATCGAACCGCAGGACGCGCTTGACAGGATCCACGTTGCCCGCGCGTACAACTCAGCGCACCAGATCCTGCTCGTGGACGAGATCAAGAGGATGTCGAAGAACATCGATGTCAAATTGATTATCGTGGACTCGCTGACTAGCCACTTCCGCGCCGAGTACATCGGCCGCGGCATGCTCGCAACCAGACAGCAAAAGCTCAATCGCCACATGAAGGAGTTGAAG